>JAFZEA010000002.1 GCA_017560905.1 Clostridia bacterium | reverse complement strand
TCACCATCCGGAAAAGGATATGAAATTTATCGGTGTGACCGGTACCAATGGAAAGACCAGTACTACCTTCTTTATCAAAGAACTTTTGGATGCTTTGGGTAAAAAGACGGGATTGCTTGGTACCGTTCGTAATATGATCGGCGACAAGATATTGCCCAGTGGGTTTACCACACCTGAGCCCTCACAACTCTTTGACATTTTCTCGCAGATGCGTGAGAATGGTGTGGAGTATGTCATTATGGAAATATCTTCTCACGCCTTGGCGCAAAAGAGAGTAGAGGGACTGACCTTTGAGGTCGGCATATTTACCAATCTGACCCAGGATCATCTGGATTATCATCGTACTATGGAAGCTTACAAGGAGGCTAAAAAGCAACTGTTTGCTCAAAGTAAGATTGGTGTGTTTAATATTGACGATGCGACGGGCGCAGAGTTTGCCGCAGAGTGCTGTGAAGGCGAGCGACGTGTCACTTATTCTGCCGAAAGCAACGGTGCGGATATTGTGGCAAGAGATATCGCTTTACATGCTGACGGCGTATCGTTTATGCTGTTGACACAAGGCCATTTGTGTCGTGCAAAAGTATCTACTCCCGGCAAATTTACCGTCTATAATGTGACGGCGGCAGTCAGCGCATTGTGTGCGTTGGGACTATCGTTTAGTGAAATCACTTCACACCTTTCTGTTATCAAAAATGTAGAGGGTCGTGCGCAGATTGTTCCGACGGGAAAAGACTTTACGGTGATGCTCGACTATGCGCACACGCCCGATGCTCTGGCAAATATTTTGTGTACCATTCGTGGCTACGCCCCGGGCAGAGTGGTGACTTTGTTTGGCTGCGGCGGTGACCGTGATAAGACCAAGCGACCCTTGATGGGGCAGATGGCGGCGAAGTATTCCGATTTTGTCATTGTTACCTCCGATAACCCTCGCAGTGAGGTTCCCTCTGACATTATTGCAGATATTCTGCCCGGTGTGGAAAACAGCGGCAAATGCTACGAGGTCATTGAAAACCGAAGAGAAGCCATTGAATATGCTTTGCGGCACGCCCGTAAAGACGATATTATTTTGTTGGCAGGCAAGGGCCACGAAAAATACCAGATCTTGTCTGACGGCACTATTGAATTTGACGAAGAGAAAATCGTCAAAGAAATTTTAGAGGTATTATGAGATTATATGCTTTTGACATAGCGGATCGTCTGGGACTACGCCGACCCTGCCGTAATACATTGATTAAAAAGATCGTTACCGACTCCCGTCAGGTGGAGGAAAATACGCTGTTTGCCGCTTTGGTCGGAGAGCGTACGGACGGTCACGATTATATTCCCGATCTTGATAAAAAGTTTCAAAACGTTATCTTTCTCACTTCTCGTCAGACGGGTGCCGCACACACCGAACTTGTGTGTGACGACGTGCTGGCGGCATTGGCAGATATTGCCGCTATGTATCTGGACACCCTGCCGGCAATGCGCGTGGCAGTGACAGGCAGTGTGGGTAAGACCACTACAAAAGAAATGATCGACTGCGCTCTGAGCGGTAAATATAGGGTGCAGAAATCTCTGGCTAACCGCAATAATGAGCTGGGAATGCCCTTGACGGCATTTTCTGTTGACGACAGCCACGAAGTTGCTATTTTTGAGATGGGTATGCGCGGCAGGGGACAAATTGATTATCTGGCACGCCGTGTGCGCCCTCACGTAGGTGTCATCACCAATATCGGCGTTTCTCATATCGAACTGCTGGGCAGTCGTGAAAATATCTGTAAGGCCAAAATGGAGCTGGCTCGCTACGTACAGTCCTCGGGTGTGCTTTTACTCAATGGTGATGAGCCGTTGCTCAGAACGCCAGCGCGTGAGATCGTGGCTCCCGTTAAATATTTTGCTATTGACAGTGATGCGGATTACCGCGCCGAGAATATTGTTATCGGCGAAAAAAGTACAAAATATAGACTGATCTGTAAAAAGGGGCGGTTTGATATTGCAGTCCCCGGCAGCGGAAAACATCTGGTATATGATTCGCTGGCCGCTTTTTCCGTAGCGGCAGAACTCGGAGTGGAGCCGCAGGTCATCGTGCAGTGCTTGCAAAACTATGAGGACGGTGGTCTTCGTCAGCATATCTACAAAGAAGCTGATTTGCTGATTTTTGACGATACCTACAACGCCGCTCCCGAATCTATGCAAGCTGCACTGAGCGCTATGGCGGTGTATCCCAACCGCAAAATTGCGGTATTGGCCGATATTTTGGAACTGGGAGATTATTCCGTAGAGGCGCATCGTGCAGTAGGGGAGGCGTGCCGTAAAAACCGAGCAGACATTCTGATCTGCTTTGGACAGTATGCTTCCGATATGGCGGACGGCTTTGCTGACAGAGAGCGCTGCTTTGTGTGCGCTGATCGTGAAGAGGCTTTGGCGAAACTGTTGTCAGTGACCAAGCAAGAGGATATCATTCTCTTTAAAGGTTCTCGCTTTATGCAGTGCGACGCTTTGCTCAGAGTTTTTTTGGAGAGGTGGAAAAGTAAATGAGTATAATTAAAATTGTTTCGGTGCTGATCGTGACCTTTTTGCTTTCGCTTTTGTTTGCACCCTACGTTCTTCGTGAACTGCGTCGTCGCCATGCGGCACAGCACATTCTGGAGATTGGCCCCAAGTGGCACGAAACCAAAGCGGGCACTCCCACTATGGGCGGCATTATCTTTATTATTCCCGTGACGCTGGTGGTGCTGTGCTTTGGCATTGTTAATATGATCCGAGGGGATCACCGTCTGACTTTGGGGCTGATATTTGCATTGTTGTGCGGCGCAATCGGCTGGATTGACGACAGCGTTAAGATTTTTAAGGCCCGCAACAAAGGTCTTACTGTACGGCAAAAGACCATCACCCTGATGTTGATCATTGCATTGTATCTGGGCGCTATGTATTTGTTGGACTACATCTCGGACGTGGTCTACGTACCGTTTATTAACGTACCCCTGCCTTTGGGTCTGTTTTATTTTCTTGTAATGCTTCCGGCCTCATTCTTCTTTGTCAATTCCGTCAATCTTACTGACGGACTTGACGGGTTGGTTACCTGCGTTACACTGCCGTATCTTATCGCTTTTTCCGTTATAGCTGTGTTGACCAATACCGCTTTGCTGAGTAATGAAGGTATGGCGATCTTTACTGCCGCACTGCTCGGCGGATTGCTGGCATTTTTGGTGTACAATTTCTATCCCGCCAAAGTATTTATGGGCGATACGGGCTCGCTGTTTTTGGGTGGCTGTATCGTGGCACTGGCTTTTTCCTACAATGCACCCCTGCTGTTACTGCTGGGCGGCATCGTATATTTTGTGGAGGGTCTCAGCGTAGTTCTGCAGGTGATTTATTTCAAACTCACCCACGGCAAACGTTTGTTCCGCATGGCCCCCATCCACCATCATTTTGAAATGACCGGCAAAAGTGAAGTGCAGATCGTCATCGGCATGACACTGCTTTCTTTGCTGGGCGCGATACTTACGGTAGCAGCCGTTCTCTTTTATCTGGACGGTGTTTTCCAACTTTGATTTTGACAACAACCGCAAAGGAGGTGCGGCATGGCTTTTTTAAAACGAAAAACGATAAAGGAAAAAATGTCCGGGGTCAAACTCGGCGGTATTGATCTGCCTTTTTTGATTTTGGTGCTTTGTCTGCTCGGCTTCGGTCTGGTTATGGTTTGCTCGGCCAGCTATGTCAGCGCCTATTATACCTACGGAGATAGTTTTTATTTCTTTCGTCGTCAACTGTTCTTTGCTCTGGGCGGTCTGGTGATTATGCTTGTGATCGCTTTTGGCTTAAAACCCGATTGGTTGCGTAAGCGTACGATGATCATTCTGGTCATTGCGCTGATTCTTGCCGTACTGGTTTTGATTCCCGGCGTAGGTATCAAGGTCAACGGCGCCCGCAGATGGCTCGGCGTCGGCGGCTTGCGACTGCAGCCCTCTGAGGTTGTTAAGTTTGCGATGATCGTATTCCTCTCCAGCTACGTTGCCAGAAACTATGAGCGACTTAAAAAATTCAACAGTCTTTTGCCCGCTGTCCTGACACTGGTATTGTTTACCGGTCTGGTAGCAATCGAAACTCACATTTCGGGTGCCATTCTTATTTTCTGTGTCGGTGTTATTATGCTGTTGATCGGTGGTATGAGCATTCGTACCTTCCTGACCTTCGGCGGTGTGGGTGTGGGCGCCATAACCCTAATTGTATTGTTTACCGATTATGCCAAGGAGCGTATCAATACCTGGTTGGATCCGTTTCTTGATCCTTTGGGCGACGGCTTTCAGACCATTCAGTCACTTTATGCCATCAGCTCGGGCGGCCTCGGCGGTCTCGGACTGGGACAATCCCGTCAGAAGCACCTGTATTTGCCCGAACCTCATAACGATTATATTTTTTCCATCATATGCGAGGAACTCGGCTTTATCGGCGCACTGGTAGTTATATTACTGTTTGTGCTTTTGATCTGGCGCGGATTTACCATAGCGTTTCATCACAAGGACAGATTTTCCTCTATGTTGGTGATCGGCATCGTTTCCCGCGTGGCCATTCAGGCCATCTTCAATATGATGGTTGTGACCAATCTGTTTCCCAGTACCGGCATCAGCTTGCCTTTCTTCAGTTACGGAGGTACGGCACTTGTTATATTGATGGCGGAGGTGGGTATAGTATTGCGAATATCCCGTGAAAGCACACTGGATACACAAAAAGAGTAGGTGAAGATATGAGAGTCGTTTTGGCCGGCGGCGGTACTGCCGGACACATCAATCCCGCACTGGCAATAGCGCAGGCCATCAAGGCAAAACAACCCGACAGCGAAATTCTCTTTGTGGGGAATTGCAATTCCCTCGAAGAAACTTTGGTTAAGCGGGCGGGTTTTGATATTAAGTTTATTAAAATTCAAGGATTTCATCGCAAAAAACTATATAAAAATTTCACCACCCTCAGGTTGCTGATGTCTTCTATCAAAGAGGCAAAGCGCATTTTGCGTGAGTTTGCGCCGGACGTAGTGGTGGGTACCGGCGGTTATGTCAGCGGACCGGTGTTGCTTGCCGCTTGCTCACTCAAACTGCATACCTGTATTCACGAACAAAATGCCTATCCGGGTATGACTTCACAGATGTTGGCCCGTCGGGTAGAAAAGGTGTTTATCAGTTTTGAAAGCAGTTCAAAATATTTTTCTCACAAAGACAAATTGGTGCTGACAGGCAATCCGTTGCGCTGCGAATTCAAGGCGCTGGACAGAGCGCAGAGCCGTAAAGAGCTGGGACTTCGCGATGAGGATTTTTATGTGTTGTCCTTTGGCGGCAGTCTTGGTGCGCAAGCCATTAACCGTGCGATGATATCGGTGATGGAAACCGATAAACAGAGCAAGGAGTTTGTTCACTGCCACGGAATGGGACGTCTGGGCAGCTCTTGGATGCCTGCACAACTGGAACAAAAGGGCATCACGACAGGAGAGGTTGGCGGCAGATTCCGAGTGCTTGACTACATTCACGATATGCCCCGTCAGATGGCAGCTGCCGATGCCGTGATCGCACGTGCAGGTGCCATTACCATCGGTGAGCTGTTGGCTCAGGGAAAGCCCTCTATACTGATTCCCTCGCCCAATGTAACGCACAATCACCAATATTACAATGCCAAAGCTTTGGCAGACCGCGGTGCGGCCATTATGATCGAAGAAAAAGATCTTTCGCCCGAAGGTTTATATGAGACCCTGCTGGCACTTAAGCAGGATGAAAGCCACCGAAGTGCACTTTCCGAAGCGGCGCTCAAAATGGCACTTGCCACGGCGGCAGACGACATTGCAGACCATATCGTCACCAAGCTTTGCTGACACTCTTTACCCGTTTTCGGCATAAGATGAATCGTAGTATTCATGAAATGGGGAAATGCATATGCCGGATTACAAGATTAGAGGCACTGCCCCCTTGCGGGGCAGTGTTTTGGTCCAGGGAGCAAAAAACAGTGTATTGCCGATGTTGGCGGCCTGCCTGCTTTGCAGTGAAAAAGTGCAACTGTCAGGTGTGCCGCAACTGTCTGATGTGAGCAATTCATTGAGGATCATTGAAAAACTCGGTTGTCGCGTGCGAAGAGGAGTACATACACTGGAGGTGGATACACAGGCGGTGTGTTATTCTACGCTGACGGCTGAGGATTGCCGTAAGATGCGTTCTTCTGTTTTGTTTTTGGGACCGCTGCTCGGCAGGACGGGGCGGGCGGAATTGTATTGCCCCGGCGGCTGTGTATTGGGACCGCGTCCCATTGATCTACATATTGAGGCACTGTGCAAGATGGGTGCGGAAATCGAAGTGACGGATGAACGTATTTCTGCCGTTTGTCCCGACGGTTTGCAGGGGAGCGAGATAACGCTTCGTTATCCCAGTGTCGGTGCTACCGAAAATATTTTGATGGCCGCTTGTCTTGCCAAAGGTCGTACAGTGTTGTATAATAGTGCTGTAGAACCTGAAATCGGCGAGCTGATTGCTCTGCTTAGGGCGATGGGCGCTTTTATTGAAGTGGGCGGCGGTCGAGTCTGTATTGAGGGCAGTGAGCGGTTGCATGGCTGTCACCGTACGGTGGGAGCTGACCGTATCGTTGCGTTTACTTTGATGGCGGCGGCTTTGGTGACCGATGGGGAGATTACGCTGTGCAACTGTCCCGTGCAAGCACTGCAAGCACCGCTTCGTGTGCTGGGAGATATCGGTGCCGACATTTCGTTATGCGGGGAAGGTTTGCGCATTCGTCGCGGCACAAAGATCTATCCTGTCAATGTCAGCAGTGCGCCTTATCCCGGGTTTCCCACCGATGCAGGTGCGCTGTTGTTGACGATACTGTCTTTGGCATCGGGGCGAAGCCGATATGAAGAAACGGTGTTTTCCGATCGTTTTGCCATAGCAGAGCAACTGCGGCGTTTGGGCGCAGATATAGAAGTCAAGAATAACTGTGCCGTAATCAACGGTGTGCCGCAACTTTGCGGCGGCACCGTACGGGCCACAGACCTCAGAGCGGGTGCGGCACTTATTGTAGCCGCTCTGGGCGCACAGGGGGAGAGTACAGTATGCGGCGGTGAGCATATTCTGCGTGGATATGAGGATATCGTGGGCGTATTTCGATCTCTGGGCGCTGAAATTACGGAAATTAACTAAAAAACGAAAAAAGGAAGTGATCTCTTTGGCGGATCGCAGAGGAAACAGTGTGGAGCGCTACTACGCTTCCAAAAAGAAACGGCGTAAAAGCCGCAAAGCTAAGTTGTATATTTTCCTTACGCTGTTTTGTATTACTGCATTTATCGTGCTGTCGCTGACAGTTTTCTTTAATATCAAGAATTTTGAGGTACAGGGCAATGTCACCTATTCCAAAAGTCGGATTATCAAGGTGATGGGACTGGCCGAAGGGGATAACCTTTTCCGTCTTAACAAATTTAAGATTGCAGAAACTCTGAGCAAGGAGTTGCCTTATATCAGCTCAGTGGAGATCTACCGCAAGCTGCCGACGACACTGTGCGTTGACGTGCAGGAATGCAGTGCGGCGCTGGTGGTTTACAGCGGCGGAAAATACATACTGCTCAATTCCGAACTTAAGGTATTGGAGGAGAAAGAGGAATTGCCGGAGGGGATTGCCTATCTGATCGGTGCGGAGTTTGCCGAACTTAAGGTGGGCAATACCGCTGTATTTGCCAAAGACACCATCCAACAGCAGGTTCTTGCGCTGATGGACGGTCTTCAACAGCATTTTGATTTTTCCAAGATTTCGGCCATAGACGTAACAGAAAGTTATAATCTGCGCCTTTACTACGACAATCACCGTGTGAAGATTCTTCTGGGAAATACCGATGATCTGAGTGATAAATTACAGATGGCGCAGACCACTGTCAAACAAAACAGTGTCAGCGAATATGCCCGTATAGACATCACAGCGTCAACCTCCGCTTATTATCGAGCATTGGGTGAAGAAGAGATCGACGACGTAGAGCAGATGTTGCTCGGTAATGCAGTGGCCAACGAAGATAAGACCTACGAAAAGGTCGAGGACACTGCTCCGGAGGATACTTCTGACGAAGATACCGAAGAATAATTATAAAAAATATTAAAAAGTACTTGCAAACTTATAAAAAAGATTGTAAAATAAAATAGATATATTATAATTTTAATACTTTGGGGAAAAATATAAATTTACGGAGGATAATAAAATGGGCTTTGAATTGGCTGAAAACGCTGAAGGCGTTGTAAATATAAAAGTAATCGGTTGCGGAGGCGGCGGTTGTAACGCCATTAATCGTATGATCAATTCCGGTGTACAGGGCGTTGAGTTTGTAGCGGCCAACACCGATCTGCAGGTCATCAACAGCTCTCGTGCCGAGCACAAAATCCAGATGGGTCAAAAAATGACCAAGGGTCTGGGCGCAGGCAGCGATCCCAGCGTAGGTGAAAAGTCTGCTACAGAAAGCAAGGAAGAGTTTGAACAACTGTTGCAGGGTACCGATATGGTATTCATCACTGCCGGTATGGGCGGCGGCACCGGTACGGGTTCTGCACCCGTAGTGGCGGAGATTGCCAAGAATATGGGCATTCTCACCGTAGCTATTGTTACCAAGCCTTTCAATTTCGAAGGCAAGTTCAAGATGAAAAACGCTGAGGCAGGTATTGCCAAACTGCGTGAGAAGGTTGACTCTTTGATCGTTATTCCCAACGAGAAGCTCAAGGAAGTATCTCAGGAAAAGATCACACTGCTCAACGCTTTCCAGATTGCCGATGAAGTACTGCGCCAGGGTGTACAGAGCATTTCCGATCTGATTTTGACCAGCGCACTCATCAACCTCGACTTTGCTGACGTCAGCAAGATCATGAAGGATGCGGGCAACGCTCATATGGGTGTCGGCCGCGCCAACGGTAAGGATAAGGCTGAGCTTGCTGCTGCTGCTGCTATTTCCAGCCCCCTGCTCGAAACCACCATTGCCGGTGCTACCGGTGTCATCATCAATATCACAGCTTCTCCCGATATCGGTCTGGACGAAGTGGATACCGCTTCTCATAAGGTCATTGAGGCTGCTGATCCCAATGCCAACATCATCTGGGGTGTGGCGCTCAACAACGATCTGGAAGACAAGATGATCGTAACCGTAATTGCCACCGGTTTCCAACAGAAAAAGCCCGCACTCAAGTTGGATGCAGTAGAAGCTGCTCCTGCTGAGCCTGCCGATCTGTTTTCTGCACCTGCGGCCACTCCCGTAGAGCCGCAGACCGACGTCTTTGCAGCTCCCGCTCCCGCTGAAGAGCCTGCTGCAGAGGAAGGCGGCGACGACTTTGACTTGGATGACGTTTTTGATTTCTTCAAGAAAAAATAAGTTTTTAAATCCTTGCAAGTCTCCGACTTGCAAGGATTTTTTACGGAAGAGGAAAAAGAGTGGAACTGAAAAAAGTAAATCAAATCAAATTGTTGTTTGACAGTGAACAGCCTTGGCGCCGTTGGGTCAGACCCGTTACGCTTGCTTTGTCGGCGGTACTTCTTTTAACGGCGCTTTGCTTGCCCGACCATAGGCTTTGGCTGTGCCTGATCGCTTGGTCGGCGGCCATATGGGAAGTGATTTGGGGCGCACTGGCAGAGATAATTGACAAAAAGCCAACTGCTCGGACTGCCGTAGCACTGGCGGGCATTATTGCGTTGTCGACAGGATATATGCTGGAAAGCGTACTGATGCTCATTATACTGGCGGCAGGCTTTTGGTTCAAAAGACATTTTGCTGCAAGTCTTCTGGAGGAAGCGGAATATTATGAGGCACTTGGCGGCCTTCGGGCAAGAGTGCGCACAGGTGATCGACTCGCTGCCGTGCCTGTAGCACAGCTGGCGGCAGGTGCGCAGATTGAAGTATATTCCGGTGAAATTTTTCCCGCTGACGGTATCGTTCTCAGCGGTGAGGGCTCGGTGGATTATTCCAATTTTGTGCACCATCACAGAACGGTGCCTTTTGCCAAGGACAGCCGAGTTTATTGCGGCGGTGTCAATCATGGACAGACGGTTAGTGTTAAGGTAGTTGCGGCAGGACCGCAGTGTCTGGCGCAAAAGATACACGCTTTATCTCAAACGGCCCTGACACGCCCCGCCGCCATGCAAAAATTGTTTGCCCGATTTTTGCCGTTTGTTCGTATTGCGTGGCTTGTATTGGCGGTGATTGTCGGTTTGTTTGTACCGTTGTTCGGCGCATTGCCTTGGACAACGGCGCTGTACCGCGGAGCGGGAATACTGATGCTCAGCGCTTTTACCGACATTGCCGAAACGATCAGATTGCTGTTTTTCGTGGCGCTCACCGCCCTTTGTCGTGAGGGTGTTTTGGTGCAGAATTGCCGTCAGCTGATGCTCCTTCGCCGCATTACCGATATGATCTTTTCCAAAACAGGTATTCTCACACAGCGCACCTTTATCGTGGATGAAGTGGTGCCTCATAATGAATATACCAAGGAACAACTGCTTTATTATGCGGCTTGCGGCGAACAGATCAGTAATCATTTGATTGCCAAGGCCATTGTGCGTGAGGCGGGAGTTGTCGACCTGCCAAAGCCCGAACATCAAATGGAAATTCCGGGTGAGGGCGTATGTGCCGTGGTGGATGGACAGCGTATTTTTGTGGGTAACGATCTGCTTATGACACGTGCAGGCATTCAGGTGTTGCCGTATCACGGACAGGGTATGATCTGCTTTGTCGGTGTGGAAGATACGTATATCGGTTGCGTTATCTTGCACGACCCGCTTAAAAATACCTCCACAGAAACCACCAACGGACTGTTTGCGCTGGGACTGCATTCTCTGGACCTGATCACAGGTGATAAAAAACATAATGCGGAAAACGTGGGGGCTACATTGGGTCTGCACCGTGTGTTTGCTCAGTTGGATGTGGCAGGCAAAGAGCAGGCGGTAGCACGTAATGCCCGTAAGGGAAGACACGGCAGTTACATAGCCTACGTCGGTGACGATGTTGATAAAGGATGCCTCCAAGCGGCGGATATTTCCTTTTCGATGAAAACACTGGAAGATGATATTGGCGGTACCACGGCGGATATTATGGTCCTTTCCGACGATCCCATCGGTGTGTTGCACAGTTTTATACTCTCTTATAAACTGCACCGTCATATGATCGTTATTCCCGCGGTTACGGCAGGACTTAAGGTACTGCTGACCATACTGCTGCTTGTCGGCTGGATGCCGCTGTGGGTGATTGCACTGGCAGAAACGGCACTGCGCATATTTGCCTTGTGTATGGCAAATACCTGCCGCCACTTTAAAAAATAAAAAAGTGCTGTAAAAAACAACTGTTTTTTACAGCACTTTTTTCTTTGGTATTCTATTTTATAAAAAGTTTACCGTTTTCTGCATCTATGGTCAGGGTGGTGCCGGGCAACAGATCCTCGGCGATCATTTTTTTGGCCAGTGCGGTTTCGACGTGCGCTTGTAGAAAGCGTCTGAGCGGTCTGGCGCCGTACAGAGGATCATAGCCGTTTTCGATGATAAAGTCCTTAGCGGCAGGGGACAGACGACAGCAAAGCTGTTTGTCTGCCAGACGGCGGTTGACATCCCCAAGCATCAGTTCCATAATGGCCGTGATATCCTTTTTGCTCAGCGGCTTATAGTACACGATCTCATCCAGACGGTTGAGAAATTCAGGACGAAAAGAGCGCTTGAGCAATGCTTCCGCCTGCGCAACGGCGCTTTCGACGATGTAACCGTTTTCGTCGGTGCCCTCCAGGAGATACTCTGAGCCAAGGTTGGAGGTCATAATGAGAATGGTGTTTTTAAAGTCGACGGTGCGCCCTTGAGAATCGGTGATCCGTCCGTCGTCCAGCACCTGCAAAAGAATGTTAAAGACGTCAGGATGGGCTTTTTCGATCTCGTCAAAGAGTACCACGGAATAGGGACGGCGGCGTACGGCTTCACTGAGCTGTCCACCCTCCTCGTATCCTACGTATCCGGGCGGTGCGCCGATAAGACGGGACACGGAAAACTTTTCCATATATTCGCTCATATCAATGCGCACGATGTTGTGCTCGTCGTCAAACAGCGCCTCGGCCAGCGCTTTTGCAAGCTCAGTCTTGCCCACACCCGTGGGACCTAAGAACAAAAAGGATCCGATGGGGCGGTGAGGATCGCTGATGCCTGCTCTTGAACGCAAAATGGCTTCACACACCTTGTTGACTGCATCGTTCTGCCCCACGACCCTCTTGTGCAGAATGTCATCCAGATGCAATAATTTTTCGCGCTCGCCCTCCATAAGCTTGGCTACGGGAATACCCGTCCATCGCTCGACGATCAAGGCGATCTCTTCTTCTGTGACTCTGTCACGAAGCAAAGAGGTTCCGTTTTTGGTCTTTTCGGCTTGTTCTTCCAGAGCACTCAGTTCTTCTCTGAGTTTGGGCAGACGGCCGTATTTGAGCTCGGCGGCGCGGCTGAGATCATAGGCTTCTTCTGCTTGCTCGATTTCTCTGCCGACCTGCTCTATCTCAGCGCGCAGTGACTGGATCTTTTCAATGGCGTTCCTTTCGTTTTCCCAGGTAGCCTTTTTGGCGGTAAAGTCCTCTCTAAGCTCTGCCAGTTCTTTTTGCAGGGCTTTCAGCCGCTCTGCCGTGATGGCATCCTGATCTTTTTTCAGCGCAGCCTCTTCGATTTCAAACTGAATGATCTTGCGGCGGATGAGATCCAGCTCACCGGGCATCGAGTCAAGGTCTGTACGAATCATAGCGCAGGCTTCGTCGATCAGGTCAATGGCTTTGTCGGGCAAAAAGCGATCGGTAATATAGCGGTCGGAGAGGGTAGTGGCGGCAATGATGGCATTGTCCTGGATCTTGACACCGTGGTATACCTCGTAGCGCTCTTTTAGTCCGCGCAAAATGGATACGGTATCCTCCACCGTCGGTTCTTCTACCAATACGGGCTGAAATCTGCGTTCCAGTGCCGCATCTTTTTCAATGTACTGGCGGTATTCGTCCAGTGTGGTGGCGCCGATACAGTGCAGCTCACCTCTGGCAAGCATGGGCTTGAGCAGATTGCCTGCATCCATAGCACCGTCGCTCTTACCTGCGCCTACGATGGTGTGCAGCTCGTCGATGAACAAAATGATCCTGCCATCGGATTGTTTAATTTCCGAAAGCACAGCTTTGAGTCGCTCTTCAAATTCACCCCGATATTTTGCACCGGCGATAAGAGCACCCATATCCAGCGAAAATACCGTTTTATCCTTGAGAGAAGCGGGGACGTCACCCTTGACGATGCGCTGTGCAAGCCCTTCTGCAATGGCAGTTTTGCCCACACCCGGCTCACCGATGAGTACGGGATTGTTTTTGGTTTTACGGGAGAGAATGCGGATAACATTTCGAATCTCGCTATCCCTGCCGATGACGGGGTCTACGGTCTTGCCTCTGGCTTTTTCCACCAGATCGGTGCCGTATTTTTTCAGCGCATCATAGGTGCTCTCGGGATTGTCGGAGGTAACGCGCTGACTGCCGCGCACCTGTTGCAGGGCAGAGAGAATATCCTGCTTGTCAATGGCGTAGGTAACAAACAGTTTTTTGATGTTTTGACCTGCGGTTTCAAAGAGTGCCAGAAATATATGCTCGACAGAAACGTATTCGTCCCTCATATTTTCAGATAGCTTTTCGCTTTGGCTGAGCGTTTTTTCGGCAAGCTGAGAAACATAGGTGTTGTTGGCAGAGCCGCTGACCTTGGGTAGACTTTCCATTTGTCTGACGGCTTCTGCGGTAAACTGTTCTGCAGCTCCGGTCAGCTTGGTGATCAGTTCGGAGATGAGTCCGTTTTCCTGCGTAAGCAATGCGACCAACAGATGCTCCTGTTCGATGGCGGCGGCGCTGTATTCCGCGGCAAGACGCTGCGCACTTTGCAATGCTTCCATAGATTTTTGAGTAAATTTTTGTGCGTTCATCAAGATCACACTCCTTTTCAAATCAACTTTCTGTCTGTATTCTACACGATAAAATGCCAAAAAGTGTGAACGAACTATGAACAAACTGTTAATTCTTAGCACTCTCACAAATAGAGTGCTAATTTTGACAATAAAAAGGGGAATAGGAACAGATGTTTGTATCCGGCAGGCATATTAAAAAAAGAAAAATACCAATATTTCGAGCGAAATATGGTATTTTTCTTTTCTGTTTGGTTGTCCTTGCCTTTTGTGTTCAGGACTGTTTTTACAGTCCCAAACTACGATCTTTTGTAAAGGTCGTTGAGATTTTTTAAATATGTAATGTCTATGGCGTGAATAGCCTCCGGTGTCATGCGGAAGGACCAGTTGCCCTTTGATGTACCGGGCTGATTCATGGTAGTGTCGCCGCCATATCCCAGCAGATCCTGAATGGGAGATATCACCAGCATAGAGTGACTCTTCCAAAGCGTTTTGAGGATAGCACGAATGGCTTTGTTGTATGCGCCGCCGCTCTTCCAGTCTTCCCCTTGAAACCCGCAGTAGCGCAGACAGTAGGCACGTTGCTCCGGTGTCAACTCCCACAAATAGGCCAACAGCGGCTTGTTGTCGTGGGTGCCCGTATAGCAGACCATATTGTGCGGATAGTTGTGAGGCAGGTGCATATCGTCATCGTAGTTTAGAAATCCAAATTGCAAAACACGCATACCGGGTAAGGCACTGTCTTTCAGCAGAGTGGTCAGCGCCGCATCCTGAATTCCTAAATCTTCTGCAATGATGGCTTCCTTGGAAACGGTTTTGAATATTTCATCAAAGAATTTCATTCCTTCACCGTCGACCCATTTGCCCTCTGTGGCAAACTCCGCTTCGGCAGGCACTGCCCAGTAGGCGCTGAAGGCGCGAAAATGGTCAATGCGCACTTTGTCCACCATTTTCAGTGTGTGATGAAGGCGTTGCTTCCACCACTGATAGCTGTCTTTTCTCATTTCCGACCAGTTGTACAGCGGGTTGCCCCATTTTTGACCCGTCTTGCTGAAATAGTCGGGCGGCACACCTGCCACGCTCGCAGGGGAACCCTTCTCGTCCAGATCAAATAAAGAACGTTTGCTCCAACAATCAGCACTTTCAAAAGAAACATAGATGGGCATATCGCCGATGATATACACTTCATTTTGGTGTGCGTATGCTTTGACTTTTTCCCATTGACGGCTAAAGATATACTGCTCAAAAAAGTAGTATTCCATTTGCGCTTGGTAGGTTTCACAGGCGGTCTTAATCGCTTGCGGCTCATAGTCCCGCAGCGCCTTGTCCTCCCAGTGCATCCATTCACAGTCAAACTTGTCTTTGAGCACCATATAAAGAGCGTAGTCGCTCAGCCAGTCCTGCGTTTGCGCAAAGGCGGCAATGTCGGCTTTCAGTGCGGCATCTGCTCTGGAAAATGCTTTTTGAAGTAAAGGTTTACGGGTTTTGTTCAGCCAATCGTAGCTAACACGCCAGTCAGGGGTGCCAAGCTGTGCCTTGATTTCAATGTCCTGCAAAAGACCCATCTTCTGCAAGTCGTAGAGATCGATAAAATTGCAGTTGCCTGCAAAAGCAGAATCACTTTTATAGGGGGAGTTGCAATCGTCGGTACGGGTAAAGGGCAACACCTGCCAATAATGAAAGCCACACGCTTTAAGCAGATCAATAAAGGCATAGGCGCCTTTGCCGAAATCACCGCAGCCAAAGTCGCCGGGCAGAGAAAATATGGGAAGCAGTACGCCGCTGCTGCGGTTAGGATTCATTGCTTTTCTCCTTTTTCTTTAAAAATTTGGGGAGTTTACCTACGTAAATGATTGCACCGATGGCCAACAAAACCAGTGGTGTCACGGGAGTAGGAGCATCTCCGTTTGAGACACTGTAGGGTGGAAACTTGAGATAATGGCACACACCTTGTTCACCCACCAGAGGAATATTTTCCTTATTGTAGGCGGTTTTGTAAGAGCCCTGCAGTGTCTGTCCGTCCCGCTGATAAGCGTATGTGATCTTATAAATGTCTTCGACAGTCTTGCTTTCGACAAGTTCAAAAGAAACAATTTCCGACACGGTCGTTTGTACAAATACCGTGAGAATGAGCCACAGCAAGGCTACAATACAGACCGCCAGAGCGATTATGCTTTTCAAATTTTTTTTCATAAAGTATCCTTTCCTCTGCATACGACGGTACCAGAGATATTTTCTTCGGTAATGTTTTCAAAGAGAAAGAAATGACGGGATTAAAACAATTTGATTCCTGTAGAAATTTATATTCAAAAAAATTTTAACATTTCCTTTTCCTCATCAATATGTAACTTTATTTATTATACGATTTTTTTAAGTGTGATGTCAATATCGATTGACAAAGAAGTGTATTTGTGGCAAACTGAAAATGTAATGAAAGGGGGGATTTTTTATGTATATGAAATTTAAAGGCGGCAGGGACAGAGCGCTCACGCTCAGCTACGATGACGGTGTGGTACAGGACATCCGTCTGATGAAAATTTTGGATCAATACGGACTTAAGTGTACTTTTAATCTCAATTCGGGTTGCTTTATTCCCGAGGACACCGTGAGGGAACGATTTTACGGAAAACTTAAAGCTTCGGAAGCCAAAGAACTGTATACCGATTCCGGTCATGAGGTGGCGGTGCACACTGTATCCCACTATCGTCTTGAAAAGTTAAAAACACCGGAGATCATCACCGAGGTTATGGAGGACAGAGCTTATCTTGAAAAGACCTTTGGTACCATTGTTCGAGGAATGGCATATCCCTTTGGTACATACAGCGACGAGGTCATAGAGGTATTGTCTAAGTGCGGTATTGCGTATTCCCGTATTGTCAAAGCTACCCATTCTTTTAAGTTGCCCACCAACTGGTTGGCGCTGGGTCCCACCTGCCACCATCGGGATGAAAAACTTTGGGAGCTTTGTGACAAATTTATGGAGCCCTGTAAAATCGGTAATATCAAGCTCTTTTACCTTTGGGGACACAGTTATGAATTTGACGACAAGGACAACTGGGATGTTATCGAGCGCTTCGCTGAGAGAATGGGCGGACACGAAGAGATCTGGTATGCTACCAACATAGAGATCTATGATTATGTCAAAGCCTATGAGCAACTTGAGGTAAGCACCGATAAAAAGATCATTCATAATCCCACCGCCATCGATCTGTGGGCCTATGAAAAGGGCGAAACCTTCTGTATCAAGGCGGGAGAAACACTATACAGATAAACAAAAATGCGTGGAGTGATCCACGCATTTTTGTTTATCTGTATAGTTCTACAATGACAGCGCTGTGGTCGCTGATGGTGCCGTCAGGATATTTGCCGTTAAACACTCTGTAGGAGTCTACCGTAACATCGGGGCTGACAAAGCAAAAGTCAATGGGAACACAGTACTTTTCGTTATATTGGGTATCAAAATTGGTATAGGTGCCGATGGAGTTATGGTCAGTGGTCTGATATTTGGCATCGACCGCAACACCGCCGTTGAGATAGGTCTGGTACGGCTCGCTGCCCTCGGCCATATTGTGGTCTCCCGTGATGATGATACTGCCGCCGTATTTCTTTTGCAGCTCGGCGGCTGTTTGATACATCCGTCGTGCCTGTTCCACTCTGGCAACCTTGCCGGAGAGAACAAAGTGTGTGTTTACGTGAATGTAAACTTCGCCGTCGGTTTTATCCTTCAGCACCACCCACGTCAGCGTGCGCTTCATATTAACGCTGTCCCATTGATCCGAGTCCATTGTGCCGTCGGAGGTCAGAAAGCTGTGACCGCTGTCGAGCAGTTCAAACGTATTGGTCTTGTAGTAAATGGGGTTCAGCAGATCCCACTGATTGCTGGTGGAAACGTTGGTATACGTGTGACCGCTGCCGGAGATACCCTGTACCTCCGCATAGCCAAGAGCCTCCATATTTTCGGGCAGGGTAGCGACCCAGCGGAAGTTGACTTCCTGCAGACCTATGGTATCGGGCTGTTCCTCTTCGATAAATCGGTAAAACAGGTGACTTCTTTGCTCTACCGTAGCGTTGCCGGGGTTGTCGTCGGTTGCCAAAATGTTGTAGGAAACCGCCTTGATCTTATTGGTGTTTTCGGGGGCAGGGCTCTCACAAAATTCAAGATTTTGCTCAGTCAGCAGCTTGCCGGGGAAGCAACCTGTGACAAACAAAAGTTCTTGTTGCTCGGTACTGCCGGGCAAAAACTGATATGCGTAGCTATTGGACGGCATATCATCGGGCAGGGAGACCGAGCAAAGCGTACGGCCGTCTTTGATAAGCTTGGCGCTTACCGTAACGTCTTCATTTTTGCTCCGCTCCAGATGGTCGATGCCGTCAAGCAGAGTGCTTGCTTTACCCGAGGCAACGCAGGCAATAAGCGTGCGGTTGGTGACGGGAATATCGGTATTGTAAAAAGCGTTAAAAGCTTGCCAATATTCGCTGAGCTGCGAGTCGGTGTCATAGTGATAGCCGGCAATGGCGCTGTCGGCGGCATAGACACCGATGACGTATACCTCTTGGGGGCGGATGATCAATGAACCATTCTTTTCGGTGATCCATTCAAAGGAATGTTCCCCCTTATCGTCGCAGTAAACAAAAGTGTAGTCTTTCAGATCTACCTCGGTATCGGAATAGTTATAAAGCTCTATGTACTGAAACTTTTGCTCGGTTTTACCGGAGTGCTGCTTTTTGCTGTTGACGATATCGGAATAATATGTGGTGGTATGCTCGTTAGACAGCTCCGTTATTGCGATCTGCGGCAAGTACAGTTCATTGACTGTCACGGTGTTGACTGCGGTCAGAGCGGCTTTACCTGCTTTATCTTGCGCCAGATAATAGGTAATCTCTTTAGCATCCTTGCCGTAAATGTTATAATATCCCGTACCGTTTCTTACGGTAACCGTTTCGGTGTGATCACCGTAATTCAAAATGGCAAAGGCAGTTTCGGGAATGTTCTCTCCGTTCACCCGAAGAGTACCCCGTCTGCCGCCCAGATTGGTTTGGACGGAAATATGATAATCGTATCCTTGCCAATAGGCATCACTTATGATCTGAGTAAACTTTTCCGAGAAAGCGGCGGCGTTTTTACTGTCCTTTACAGCGGCAAACAGCTCGTCTTTGACGTCGGTCTGTTCAAGCTGTTGATACTGCGCAAAAGCCGTATGATCAAGGCTGTAGGCAAGATTTGGCAGCGCTTTGTCCAGAGCGTCTGCATCTGTCAGAGTTGCCTTAAAATTTGCAAACAAAATTTCCGGCAGGCAAAAGGCCACCGTCAGCACCACCGCAAAGCAGACGGTAAACACGCCCAGAAGTACAGTTGTTTTTTTATTCATATCAAGTTTTCTCCTTGAAATTTATTATAGTAAAAAGTATAGCAAAAACAAAAAGGTGTGTCAATGGGACGCACGGTCAGTATCACTTGTTTGCTGACTTGGTTTTAATTTCCATGCGGAGAATCGAACTCCGGACGCGCCGCTGACGCTCGCGGTCGCTACGCTCCTACCCGATGTCCGCATCGGCTCGCCCCTTACAGGGCAACCGCCGATGTATGGACAAGGTGTCCGAAGTTCTTGGCGAAAATCTGCAAATAAAAAAAGACAACCGTTGGTTGTCTTTTTTATTTGGTGACCCAGCGGAGAATCGAACTCCGGACACCATGATTAAAAGTCATGTGCTCTGCCAGCTGAGCTACTGGGTCATATGCAGTTATAAACACGCGCCTATATATTTTAACAATAGGATTGTTGTTTGTCAAGCAAAAATGTGGAAAAAAATAAAAAAATACATTTTTCAAAGGATTTTTACAAAATACAGTGTATAAGTTATATGATAAGATATTTTGCAAAGGAGGCGAAGTTGTGGTTTACAGACAACGCAGAGAACTTTGGGAAAAAGAACACCTTGGTCCCAATGCCTTTTGTTCGGCGGACAGTCGGGGACGGGCGGAGCCACTTGAGCCTTGTCCGATGCGAACCTGTTTTTGCAGAGATCGTGACAGAATTATACACAGTAAGGCATTTCGCCGTCTGAAGCATAAAACACAGGTATTTCTCAGTCCGCAGGGCGACCACTATCGTACCAGACTGATCCATACGTTGGAGGTCAGCCAGATTTCAAGAGATCTGGCCCGCGCCTTACAGCTCAACGAAGACCTTACCGAAGCCATTGCGCTGGGACACGATCTGGGACACACACCGTTCGGACATGCGGGAGAGAGAATATTAAATCAGATATGCTCTTTTGAATTTTCTCACAACGAGCAAAGTGTGCGCACTTGCGCAAAGATCGAAAAGCTCAATCTGACCCACGAGGTTCTTGACGGTATACGGCACCACACGGGCGATGGTCTGTCCGAAACATTGGAGGGGCGCATCGTGCGCATTGCCGACAGGATTGCCTACGTCAATCACGATATTGACGATGCCATTCGCGGCGGCATTATCCGACTGGAAGACCTGCCGCCCTCCACCTCGAAAATACTTGGAAATAATCCTTCTCAGCGCATCAATACAATGATCATCGGTATTCTTTCCGCCAGTACGGGGAAAAATGATATTGTGATGGATCCCGTTGTACTGGAGGCAATGAACGAACTTCGCACCTTTTTATTTGATAAGGTGTATTTCGGCTCCCGTGCCAAGAAAGAGGAAACCAAAGCACAGCTGATGATCGCAGGGCTGTTTCATTATTTTATGGAGCATACCGATAAAATACCCGAAGAATATGCAGAAATTTTGCAGACAGAGGGTAAAGAGAGAGCTGTGTGCGACTATATAGCCGGTATGAGTGACGTATACAGCGTCGGGCTGTACAAGCAGCTCTTCATCCCCAAGAGTTGGGAGGGATAACGCTATGCCCAAATTTGACGATCAATTTATCACCGAGCTGAAGGCAAGAAGTGATATTGTGGATACCATATCTCAGTATGTTTCTCTCAAACGGGCGGGCAGTCGCCTCAACGGTCTGTGTCCTTTTCACAGTGAAAAGACGGGCTCTTTTACCGTCTTTCCCGATACTTCGTCCTACTATTGTTTCGGTTGTGGTGCAGGCGGTGACGTCATCACCTTTATTATGAACACGGAACATCTCAGTTATGTGGATGCAGTGGCACTTCTGGCGCAAAGATGTCATTTGCCATTGCCTGAGGACGAAAAAGGGGACGAGCAGACCCGCAAACGTGCCCGACAAATCGAAATGAACAAGCTGGCGGCGCGCCGCTTTTTTGCCAATCTCAGGGACGAAAAACAGCCGCAGGGACTGCAGTATTTTCTCGGTCGTGGCTTGAGTATGTCCACCATTACCCGTTTTGGACTGGGGTATGCCGCGGAAAGCTTTACCGATCTCAGAGACCATCTGCGTGCCGCAGGGTTTAAAGATGAGGAGGCTTTCGAGGCGGGTCTTTTGATCCGTTCGCAAAAAAACGGAAAATACTATGATAAATTTCGTAACCGCGTGATGTTTCCCGTTATTGACGTGCGCGGCAATGTAGTGGCATTTTCGGGACGTGTGCTGGACGACAGCAAACCGAAATATATGAATTCTCCCGAAACACTGCTTTATAAAAAAAGCCAGACGGTCTTCGGCCTCAATTTTGCCAAAGCCAATACCGACGGTACCATCATTTTGGTAGAGGGCAATCTGGACGTGGTCAGTCTTCATCAGGCGGGATTTGACGGTGCGGTGGCACCGCTGGGTACTGCGTTTACCAAGGAGCAGGCAAGAATGCTTGCAAAATACGCCGCCAAAGTGGTGGTGGCCTTTGATATGGACAAAGCGGGAATCAAGGCGACGGACAAAGCCATAGACTATCTGGAAGAGTTGGGTGTGTCGGTACGCATCTTGCAAATGCAGGGCGCCAAGGATCCCGATGAGTTTATAAAACAGTACGGGAAAGAGCGATTTGCTATGCTGATCTCCGGCTCTAAAAATCCCACGCAGTATGCTCTGGAAAAACTCAGTAAAGAGCATGATCTGGGTGAGGTGGCGGGACGGACCGAATACGTGCGGCAAGCGGTGCGGCTGTTGGCGCAGATCTCCTCGGATATCGAGCGAGAACTGTTCTGCGGTACACTCGCCAAGCAAACGGATATTTCCAAGGAGACCATCCGCATGGAGGTGGAGAGGGCGCGTAAGCGCTACGTCCGCCAGACCAAAGAGCAGATCTTTCAAAAAGAAGCGTCCGGATTTAAGACACAGGATCGCGTCAACCCGGAACGGGCACAGAATCTGCGCGCCGCTAAAGCGGAAGAGGGATTGATCGCGCTGCTGGCGCACTCACCGGATAAGGTGGCTTGGCTGACAGAACAGTTGCCGCCGCAGGAATTTGTTACGAAGTTTAACCGCAGGGTTTATGAATTCTTTATACAAAAAATCGGAGAAGGCGTTTCTCCGGAGAACGTTCTGAGTGTACACTTTGAGGGTGCAGAGGTTGCAAAAATCATGCAGATACTCAACACCGTTACGGTGGGCGAGGACGTTATAAAACAAATGGGGGATTACATCCGCACCCTCAAGGAAGAACAAGAAAAAAAGATCGGCGGCCAAAGCCCCGAGCAAATCAAAAATATGCTGAAATCAAAAAGGAGTTAGAAAATTATGGCAGCAGTTATTGAAAGGAAGGTACTCCGGGATCTGCTTGAAACCGGTAAACAGAAGGGTTCTTTGTCCAACAAGGAAATTTTGCAGGCTCTGGATGACGTAACTCTGGAACCTGAAGAGATGGAGCCTTTTTACGATGCTCTGGAAGAAGCAGGTGTTGAGATCGTTGACGATACTTTGGAGGATCTTGCATCGCTGAACGTTGACGAAATCGATGCCTCTCCCGATGATGACGGCGCAGTGGCAGACATTGTAGCAGACTACGGCGTAGTAGACGATCCCGTAAAGGTCTACCTTAAAGAAATCGGTAAAGTACAGTTGCTTTCGGGAGATGAAGAGATCGAGCTTGCCAAAAAGATGATGGAGGGCGCCAAGGCAGAGGAAATGATTGCCGAAGCCGAGGACGAGGAAGAAAAGGCGTTCCTTCAAAAGAAAATCAATGCGGGCAAGCGCGCCAAAAGTCGTCTGGCCGAGGCCAACCTTCGTCTGGTGGTATCCATTGCCAAGCGTTATGTGGGTCGCGGAATGCAGTTCCTTGATCTCATTCAGGAGGGCAATCTGGGTCTGATCAAGGCAGTTGAGAAGTTTGACTACGAAAAGGGATATAAGTTTTCTACCTACGCCACTTGGTGGATTCGTCAGGCCATCACCCGTGCCATTGCCGATCAGGCCAGAACCATCCGTATTCCCGTGCATATGGTGGAAACCATTAACCGTGTAATGCGTGTGTCCCGACAGTTGGTGCAGGAGCTGGGTCGTGATCCCACCAGTGAAGAAATCGCCAAAGAAATGGGCTATCCCGAAGATAAGGTCAGAGAGATTATGAAGATCGCACTCGACCCCGTATCTCTTGAAACGCCGATCGGCGAAGAGGAGGACAGCCATCTGGGCGACTTTATTCCTGATGAGGATATCCCCGCTCCCGTGGAAGCCACCGCGCACATTATGCTTAAGGAACAACTCCGGGAAGTGCTCAGTACACTCCACGAAAGAGAGGCCAAGGTGCTGGAGCTTCGTTTCGGACTTGTCGATGGCAGACAGCGTACACTGGAGGAAGTGGGTAAGGAATTCAATGTTACTCGTGAGCGTATCCGTCAGATTGAGAGCAAGGCACTGCGCAAACTTCGCCATCCCTCACGATCCAAGAAACTTAAAGACTTTATAGAAATGTAAGTGAGGAACTGTTATGTCTGAAAATAATCGGAGAATCAACGAATATTTTTTGCCTGCTTGCCCGCTGTGGACGGAGTGGGATGAATTTGACGGTGCGTGGAAGCTTTGTCTGCGCAACGTAGCTTGGATAGATATTACCGAGTTTACCTTGTGGGCAGACGGCAAGGAATATACCGTTTCCGAGACCATTGCCGCAGGGGAATGTAAGGTTTGCAGTGTGGCGGTTGCCGCGCACCCCGGTGAGTATTATTTGGCTACTGTCACCGCCAAAGACGGTGTGTGTTGGAAGAATAAGGCGGAGAATACGGGTGAGGCGGTATTGCCTGCTCAACCCGTTGATACCCAAATGGAAGATTTTGACGAGTTCAGTAAAGCATGGGCGGGCGCAGAGCTTGTCTGTCAACCTTGCTTTACCGAGCATTATTGGCGCTGTGGTTGTGGTCAGATTAACGATATTGCCCGCACCGAATGCGGCAAATGCCGCAAAAAAAGAAAGTGGGTATATAACCATCGTGACGGTGAGGCCACCGTGCAGGCCAACATTGACGATGCCGAACGCGCAGAAAAAGAACGCCTTGAAAAGCTGGCGGATGAGCAACAAAAATTACATAAACGCCGCAAGATTATCAAATGGTGCAGTATTTTTGGCAGCATCGGTGTGCTGACGCTGATGATTGCCTTATTCGTTGTTTTTTGGGCGATACCCTCCCGCAGCTATGCCGAAGCGCAAGCCTATCTTGAACTAGACCGCTATTATGAGGCTTATGACGAGTTAAGCGCATTGGGCGGTTATGGTAATTCGGAAGAAGTGATGGTGGATATCTCCCGTAAACTTTGCGCCGAAACCTCTATCTCCGGCGGTGAACGCCATCTTATCAAGAATAACAGACTGGGTAAGGTGGTCGGTGTCGGCTATGCGCTGGACGGCGCAATGATGACCGATAAGTGGAATGCCATTCGCGCCGTATCGGCGGGCAAAGATCATTCTTTGGGTCTGCACTACAGCGGCACGGTTATGGCCGTGGGCAACAAAAAGACGGGTGCCTGCGACGTAGTCAACTGGATGAACATCATTCGCATTGGTGCAGGCAACGGATTTAGTGTCGGTCTTGTGAGTGACGGTACAGTCGTGGCCACCGGTAAAAATGATTATGGTCAGTGCAGTCTCAAATCCTGGAGCGGCATTACGGAAATTGCCGTGGGTGAGGATTTTGTCCTGGGGCTGAAAGAAGACGGCACCGTAGTGGCCGCCGGTAATAACGAGTACGGTCAGTGCGATGTCTCCGACTGGACGGATATTATTTACATTACCGCAGGCAACTCTCACGCTTTAGGAGTTAAGGCAGACGGCACCGTGGTTGCCGCAGGCCGCAATAAAAACAAAGCCTGCGATGTTTCTGATTGGACGGACATTGTTGCCGTGACCGCAGGTAACGAATTTACCGTAGGTCTTAAAACCGACGGTACTCTCATTGCCACGGGCAAAAACGATAAGGGGCAGACCGAGGTATCTGAACTTCAAGATATCATCGGTGTGGTCAGCGGTTGGAATTTTACCGTAGCCATTCGCCCCAACGGCTCAGTAAAGTTTATCGGCACCAACGAAGACGGTGAAGGTAACATCGCCCCCTGGACTCTGGACAGATAAAATATAAACAATGGGACTGCCTCACTTTTTGTTAGTGAGACAGCCCCATTGTTTTTTTACAGATCCCAGGGCACCCGCTTGTCGCCGTAGACAAGATAAGAGGTGCCGGTGGCAAGGCGTGCCATAGGCGTGTCCGAACGGGAGTCGGAATAAAAGCTTTCGATCTCGGCCTCGGGTAGCAGTTGTCTGAATCGGCAAACTTTTTCTTCACCCCAACAGTTTTCACCCGTATACTTGCCCGTCTTTTTGTCCACACGGGAGGCAAGGAAATACCGAATTCCCAATCTGTCGATGGCGGGACGGAGCAGAAATTCGGGGGAAGCGGAGATGATGATATCGTCTTCTCTTTGCTGCTCGTAGTACCAGGGCTTGATGTTTTTAAAATGTACTTGCCAGAAATCTGCTACGAAGGCATCTATGTCTTTGATTCCCGTGAAAAAGCTGTACAGTTTTTCCTTAAACTGTGTCTTGCTCTTGGTGCGGAAGACCTTCCACAGCAGGGCGTTCCATCCCCAACGGGGAACAAAACGCACCAGAGAGGGCTGACGTTTTAAACAGTAAAAGACAAAATCTCTGGTAGAGTCGCCGTTATAGATGGTTTCGTCAAAATCGTATCCGATCATTTTTTTCGTATCCTTTCCGCCAGTGCCTCGTCGGGGGCGACCAGCAGAGTATAATAGTTTTCGTATATGACCATACCGGGCTTGGCACCCGCAGGCTTTTTAACGTTTTGTACGGGGCAGTAGTCTACTTCCACTTTGCTGCTTTCCTTGCCCTTGGAGTAATAGGCGGCAAGGGCGGCGGCCTGTAGCAGTGCTGTATCGGGAATTTCCTCCAACGTTTTGCCGCCTGCGACCAGTAAGGTGTGTGAGCCGTGAATGCCCTTGGTGTGCAGCCATATATCATTTTTACGGCTGAGGCGTACGGTCAGATAATCGTTTTGCAGATTGCTCTTGCCCACATACACGGTGTAACCGTCGTCGGTGACAAATTCGCGTGGGTGGGACAGCACGGCCTTTTTACTCTTGGGGCCACGGGGGTTGAGATAGTGTCCCTCGACCAATTCCGCACGGATCTGTTCCAGATCTTCCTCGCTTTCCGCATCGCACAGCGATACAAAAACGGAATTGATGTATTCGAGTTCCTTTTTGTCCTGCTCGATGAGCTGTGCGATAATGCGACGGCCGTTTTTGGCTTTGGAATATTTCTTAAAATAACTTTGCGCATTTTGTATGGGGGATTTGTCGGGTTGGAGAGCAATGGTGATCTCCGGCATATCCTCCTCAAAAAAATTGGGCGCTTTCAGTACACGGTCACCTTTTTTGATTTGGTAGAGATTGGCTTGAATGATCTGACCGTATATCTGGTATTTGTCTGCGCTTTCACTGTCGGCCAGCTCCTTTTGCCGTACCGTCATAGTACGAGTGATGCGGGCGGCGGTTCGGGTGAGAAAATTGCTCAGATCCAGCGCTTTTTGCTTGATTCGGTGAAGATTGGCGGATTTGGTATAATATTCCTCCAGCAGTGCGCCGGGGGTGTCAAAGTCCATTACCTCCGCCGCAGAGCCATACTGCTCCAGCGGCAAAAAAGAAAAGTCTGTCATTTTGCCGTTGTCGCGGCGACGGATGAGACTTCCTGCAAAGGCTCCGTTTTCCACGGTTTGTCGCAGAGAGAGGATCTCGTCAATCAACTTATTTTTTTGCGGAGTGGACAGCTCACTGATGCGCTTGTCGGTCGTGTGAATTGCACGGTAGGCAATTTCTCTGGCCACCACGGGAGAGATGCCTGCATAGGTGTCCAGTATCGCATCGCTCACTCTGGCCTCTACCTTGGCAAACAAGCAGTCTTTGTCTTTGTCGCTTGCTTGTAAAAAGGAGATCTTGTCCTGCGTCGGCGGCATTTCATAGGCCAGCCCCGGCAGGATCTCTCTGTGCCGTGTCATAGTAAAATCTACGTGCTTGATGGCGTTGATGATTTTGTGCTTTGCATCCAGCAGTATGATGTTGGAGGTGCGACCCATAATTTCCAGCAAAAGAATTTTCGTTTCCGGTTCAAAAAAGTCGTTTTTTCCCTCAAACTCAATAAATATCACTCGCTCAAAGGCAGGTGTGTAAATTTTGATGACCCGTGCTCCGCTCAGATGTTTTCTCAGCACCATACAAAAAGCAGGGGGGACCTTCGGATTTTCTACCGATTGATCGGTCAGATGGATACGGGCGGCATTGGGGGAGGAAGAAATCATCAGTTTGTGCTTTTCCCGTCCTCGCAGATGGAGCACGACCTCCTCTTTGGAGGGCTGATAGATTTTATCGATCACGCTTCCTGCCAGTTGCTCTTGCAGAGAAGCGGCCGTAAAGCGTAGAAAACAAGCGTCAAGTGCCATATTTTATGCCTCCGAAGTGCAGATGGGAGTGGGAATAATATGCTCAGTGACGGTCAGTGCGTGGCTTCTCAGATATTCGGCCAGTACGGGTACGATGATCTGCTCGGTTTCAAAGTGACCGAGATCTATAAGATTAAGGCCAATTTCCGCCGCCTCTATATAGGCAGAGTATCTGCAGTCACCGGTGACCAGTGTATCGACGCCTGCCGCCAGTGCATCTTTCATACAAGATGAGCCGCTGCCGCTGACCACGGCGATCTTTTTAAACGAAGCATTGACCATTCGGTAACGGGGCGTAACGTTGAGTACGCTTGCCGCGTGGCTCAGAAATTGATCCAAAGAGGCAAAACTGTGGGTGCCGATGCGCCCCAACATACCGCCCTCACGGGTGGGGATGAACTTTTCGGTAACGTTCAGTCCGAGCAGTGCGGCCAGTGTATCGTTGATGCCGCCCTCACAACTGTCAAGATTGGTGTGGGCGGAGATGATGTTCAGATGGTTTTCCAGAGCATACAGTATTTTTCTGCCTTGTCCGCTGCGGTCTGTGATCTGCTTTTCAGTATCAAAGATAAAAGGGTGGTGGGAAATGATGAGATTGCAGCCTTCTTTTACGGCGTGTTCCATAGCACAGAAGTCGGCATCCAACGTCACCAGTATTTTGGTGACCTCGGCATCTTTGTGTCCCATCAAAAAGCCCGCATTGTCCCACTCCTCTGCGATGGCAAAGGGCGCATAGCGGTCGATGAGATTATATACGTCTTTGACTCTCATAGCATTTCCTCCAATTCTTTCAAGTGCTTGCATACTTGATGGTAGCGTTCTTTATCGGGAATTCCGCCTTGCTCCATACCGCTTTTTTGGCGTTGCATCCGCCGCTTTTCACGGGCGGCATACTCGTCAAACAATACATCGCTTTTCAGCAGTGCAAAGGGATTGGGTGGCGTATGTACCTTGCCCGAAAACCGTACCAGCATACATTGATACATTTTGTTTCCTTCTTTGCTCAGTACCTCTTTTTGAATTTCAAAGCCTTGCGCGGCCAGATATTCCTTGAGTTCGAAGATCGCTTTTTGCGGTTGCAGAATAAGCGTTTTGTTTTTATTTTTTAAAAACGGTGCAGCGGCAATGATGTTTTGGATCAGTGTGCCGCCCATACCTGCGCATACCACGGTATCAATATCCTGCTGCTGCGCCTCGCTCAGAGCCTGCAATCCGTCGGACAGCAGAGCGGTGATGCGCTCACTACAACCGTAAACGGCGGCATTTTCCTTACCGTTTTGCAAGGGGCCTTGTCGAACGTCGGCGGCATAGGCACGCTTCACTTTTTCGTTTAATATGGCATAGATGGGCAGGTAGCAATGGTCGGTGCCCACGTCAATCATAATGCAGTCCTCGGGCAACAAGCTGTATACACTTTTCAGTCGATTGGTCAGTTCCATATATTAAAATCCTTACTAAAAAAGCCGAGTATACACTCGGCTTTTTTGGTTTCTTAGGCGAGAAAACCGTTGATCTTCTCCAGCAGGGCATCAACGTCCTGACCGTGTACGGCACAGGCTTGCTCGATGGTTTCACCTCTGGCGGAAGGACAACCCAGACAATGCATACCGATCTCCAAGAAGAAAGGTGCGGTGTCGGGATGCTGATCCAGAACATCACCGATAATGGTGTCTTTTGTAATCATATTTCTTACCTCCTTTGTCCTATTCATTTTAACAGTATTATACACCATATTTTTGCAAAAAGGAATAACTTTTTTAAAAAAATAATAATATATTTTTTCCAAAAATAAAAAAGGGTGGACAACTCTATATAAAAAATGTATAATAACAATGTATGATTATAATATATTTTAGGAGTGTAGTATGGAACTTCTGGATTTGAACAACGCAGCGGCGGTCGCAGAATATGAAGCCTTTAACCAAAACTGTCCCAAGGGACATTTTTCCCAGAGTGTCGGTTGGGGCAAGCTGAAAAAAGAATGGAAATTTGCGGGTATCATTTCCCGTGATGCCGAGGGAAAGATCAACGGTATTATGTCGGTGCTCATCCGAAAGATGCCCATGCTTCCCACCAGCGTACTGTATGCGCCTCGCGGACCTGTCTGCGACGTGCATGACAAAGCGGTGCTTAAAACCCTGCTGGACGGCGCAAAGGAACTGGCCAAACAGCATAAGGCCTATGCCCTCAAAATGGACACAGATGTCAAGAGTGACGATCTGGAATATCTTGGGATTATGAAGGATCTGGGCTGTAAACTGCCCAAGGATACCAAGAACTTTGAGGGCATTCAGCCCCGGTACGTGTTCCGTCTTTACTTAGAGGGACGCAGTGACGAGGAGATTCTGATGACCTTTACCCAGAGCCACCGTCGTAAGGTACGGTTGGCCACCCGAAGAGGTGTTACCGTAAAGGTGGCGGATGCAAGCGCTTTGCACGATTTCTATACCATTATGCTGGAAACGGGTATCCGTGATAATTTCGTTATCCGTACAGAGGAATATTTCCGTCGTCTGATGGAATGTCTGGGTGATGCCGCTCGTCTTTATATGGCCTACAACGCCGAGGGGGAAGCCATCGCAGGAACACTGGCCATCGGTTACGGTAATAAGGTGTGGTATCTTTACGGTGCGTCTTCCAATTCGCACCGTGATCTGATGCCCAATTATCTTCTGCAGTATTCCATGATTCAGTGGGCTGTCGAGAGAGGGGCGGACGTATATGATTTCCGTGGCGTATCCGGAGATCTGAGCGAGGACAATCCGCTGTACGGTCTCTATCGGTTCAAAAAAGACTTTAACGGAGAATTTACCGAGTTTTGCGGTGAACTCAATCTGGTCTTTGATTCCACAATGATGTTTTTGGCGGAAAAGGGACAGAAGGCGTATCGCAAACTCAATCACGTTCTCTTCAAACTCAAAAATAAGAAGTGATACTATGACTTGCTATAAGATCAAAATTCAGGATGTTGTATACAACTGGCAGACGCTGGCCACTCATACCGGTGCGCTGACGGTGCCGATGCTTAAAGCAAATGCTTACGGTCTGGGCGCACAGCGAGTATTGTCCGCTTTGGAGGATGCTGGCGCTGATACCTTTGCGCTCTCCCGCATCGAGGAGGCCGAGGCACTGCAGACCGACAGTACACTTTGGGTGCTGACCTGCTATCACGGTGAGAAAGAACTGCGCCGTATGATAGAAAAGAAGTGGCACTTTGCGGTGGATTCTTTGGAACAGGCCGAGTGCGCTGATCGAATTGCCGGTCAGTTGGGTTTGACTGCGCATCTGCATATCGCTATAGATACGGGGTTTGGCCGATTTGGATTTTTGCCCCATCAAACCGAGGATATGCTCGCTGTATTTTCACTTAAAAATGTCAAGGTGGAAGCTCTTTTTTCCCATCTCGGTGCCGCATTTTTCTACAATGATCCTTTTGCCGATGAGCAGTTGGACAAGTTCAGTCTTGCTGTAGAGGTGCTCAGATCCGCCGGTGCACAGATTCCGCTTTGCCATATTGCCAATTCCTCTGCCGCCCTCAGAGATAAAAAGTTTCATCTGGGAGCCGTGCGCATCGGCTCTGCGCTTTGCGGCAGATTGCCGGTGTCCACCCGCTTACCGCTGAAAAGAGTGGGTAACTTTGTCACCGAGATCGTCGATATCCGCACTCTGCCCAAGGGGCAGAATATCGGCTACGGCAAGGTGTACAACCTTACCCGTGATACCAAAGTGGCAGTATTGGCCGTGGGCACGGCAGATGGTATTCAACTGGCCAAAGACTATGATGCCTTCCGCTTTCGTGACTTTTGCCGCTATGGGCTTAGGATATTTAAAATGATGCTCCGAAAGGACAACCGTATGCGCGTTAGCGTCAACGGTAAAAGCGTGCCGGTAATCGGACGTGTGGCAATGACCCATATGATGATAGACGTAACGGATATCGAGGCTCACATCGGTGACGAGGTAATCGTACCCATTTCTCCGCTTTACGTGGCTGACCACGTGGAGCGATGCTATGAATAAGGATAGATGATATGAAGCAATTACTCGGCAATCAGCATCTGATTGCGCAGATCCGGACCGCGGTACGGGAGGATAAGGCGGCACACGCCTATCTGATCTGCGGCGCCGTCGGCAGCGGCAAAAAAACGCTGGCGGATATCATCAGTACTATGCTGATGTGTCCCGAAGGCGGTTGTGAGCAATGTGTCTGCTGTCAGAAAGTGGAAAAGGGGATACACCCGGACCTCATCCGTTTGCGCGGTGATAATAAAAACGGTACTTATTCAGTGGATCAGATTCGTGAAATCCGTAAGGATGCGCTGGTCTATCCCAACGAAGGCCGTAAAAAGATCTATGTATTGGAAGAAGCGGAAAAAATGAGTCCTGCGGCGCAGGATGCCTTTCTTAAAATTTTGGAGGAGCCGCCTGCATTTGTGGTATTTCTGTTGCTGTGCAGTGATGAGAGTCGTATGCTGGCCACCGTTCTTTCCCGTGTTATCCGTTTGGCGCTGGAGCTGCCCTCCACCGAGCAAAGCCTATCCTGGCTCAGAGAGCAGGCGCAGGCACCCGACGATCTGATCCGTACGGCGCTTGGCGCGGCGGGCGGCAACCCGGGGCAAGCGCTCAGTCTTATCAAAGAGGGCAAACTTAAGGAGCGCATTGCAAACTGTGAAGCGTTTTCCAGAGCCCTTCTGACGGGAACGGCTTACGATATGGCCGCCATCAGTCATAAACTGGCCGCAGACAAAGAGGAGTTTGCCGAGTTTATCAAAACGTTGGCGCTCTATTTCCGAGATATTGCAGTATACAAGACTGCACCCACGGCAGAACTGGTGTTTGCTGACAGCATTGCATCTCTTGCGGGGTATTTTGTCCGCATTCGTGCCGACGGGCTGCTTCGTACGATAGAGGGCTTGCAGCAACTGGCTGTACAGGTCACACAGTCCATCAGTATATTGCTGCTTGAAATGCGGCTGGTCACACTGGTCAGAACAAATTGTATTTAAAATTAAGGAGGAACCGATTTGAAAACCATAGTTGGAGTCCGTTTTAAGACAGCGGGAAAAGTATACTACTTTGACCCTGCTGAATATATATTTAAACTGGGAGATCACTGCATTGTGGAAACCTCCCGTGGCGTGGAGTGCGGTGACGTTGTTATTGCCAACCGTCAGGTGTCTGACGAAGAGGTGACCGCACCGCTCAAAAAAGTCATTCGCCCTGCTACCGACGAGGATATGCAGAGAGTTGAGGAAAACCGCCAGAAAGAGAAAAAAGCATTTAACGTTTGTCAAGAGCGTATCCGCCGTCAAAAACTGGAGATGGCTCTGGTAGACGTTGAATACACCTTTGACAGAAGTAAGATATTGTTTTACTTTACCGCTGAGGGCAGAGTGGATTTCCGTGATCTGGTCAAGGAGCTTGCAGGTGTGTTCAAGACCCGCATTGAATTGCGCCAGATCGGTGTCAGAGATGAGAGTAAAATTCTGGGCGGACTTGGTATATGCGGCAGAGAGTTTTGCTGTCACGGCTTTCTTGGTGATTTTCACCCTGTCAATATCAAGATGGCCAAGGAGCAGGGACTTTCTCCCAATCCGCTCAAGATCTCCGGTCCCTGCGGCAGACTGATGTGCTGTCTGGGATTTGAGCAGAGCGCATATGAATCTTATTGGCAGGAAACGCCGGCCCCCGGTAGTTTTGTCAAAACACCCGACGGTGAGGGTGTCGTGGCGGATGCCTATGTGCTTAAGGGCGAGCTTAAGGTTAAATTTATCAAGGGCGAGGATATCTCGTTTAAGGTATTTCCCGTCAGCGACGTCACTTTACTTCGTGCGGCAAAAAAAGACAAAAAGGAAGCACCTGTAACAAAAAATCCCAAAAATTCGAAAAAAAATTAAACATTTTCATAAAATACTTGCAAAACTCAGTTTTGATATGATATGATAGTTACAACTTAAAAGGAGGTGTAACTATTATGGCATACAAAATTACAGATGAATGCATTGCTTGCGGTGCTTGCGCCAGCCAGTGTCCCGTTGAGGCGATCACTGATGCAGGTGAGAAGTTCGAAATTAATGCTGACACCTGCCTGGATTGCGGCGCTTGCGCTGATCAGTGCCCGGTAGAAGCTATCGTAGAAGAGTAATCACATAAAAGTGCAGCAGTATTTTATTGTTGCACTTTTTATTTTATTGGAGATATAATATGAAGATCAAACTTGGAAATACGGTTGCCCTCATTGCGGGTGGATTGTTTATACTGCTGCGAGCGATGCAGTATATGTTTGCTATGGATAAGGACGGCTTTTTTGTTGTGGACAGTTTGATGCAGATGGTGCTGTCTTATTCATTGTACGCTTGTATGGTCGTGTTTGTTATTGCTGCGCTCAGTGTGTTTTTTGTAAAGGACAACCGTTATCCTGCCGAGGTTAACATAGGCCGCCGCAGAACCGTGGGGTTTACGGCGATACTGTATGCGCTTACTTTGGCCGTACTCAGCGTGATACTGTTTTTGCAGAAGGATTGGCTGTGTGCGCTGACTTTGGGAGCGGCGTTGTACTATATTTTGCTGGCCGTTCGTTGCGATCGTTCAAGTGTACCGATGTTTAATATTATGGCAATGTTTGCGTTGCTCTATCCCTGCGCCCGTATTATCCGACAGTTTTTTGCCACCTTTAAGGAGATTAAGGCTTCGGAAACGGTGATAGCAGTATTGGGGCAGTGTGCCGGAATCGTTACGGTAATTGCCATTACCAAACTGTTTATGCAGTTTAATGAAAAAATGACAAAGGTAAGCTTTTGCCTGATGATGGGCGTATCCATCGGCATATTGGCGCCTGTGTCATCGGTGCTTGATATGGTATATGTCAGCGGCTTTAATGTTCTCTCAACGGCCGAGGCTGTTGCCGATCTGGTCTTTTGGGGATTGGCGGTAATGCTTTCCATAGAATGTGCAAAGTATCAACCTGACCCTGCCAAGCAATCGGAAATCGAAGAAATTACGGGGGAATAAACGATGAAACAACTGATTTATGCGCACAGAGGTGCCAGCTTTGATTATCCCGAAAATACTATGCTTGCCTTTCGTAAGGCGATCGAGCAGGGGGCGGACGGTATTGAAATTGATGTACAATTTACCAAGGATGGTCACCTGATCGTTTGCCACGATGACGACGTAAATCGAACTTCAAACGGTGAGGGCAATATTGAGGATTGCACACTGGAAGAGTTGTTGAAACTGGATTTCGGTGTATTCAAGGGTGAGCAGTTTGCAGGAGAAAAGATTCCGCTGCTCAGTCAAGTTCTGGAGTTGATCAAAGAGAGTGGTTTGCTTCTTAATATTGAACTGAAAAACAGAGGAGAAAAGGTAGACGGTCTGGAAAAAGCGGTATCCGATATGGTTCGTGAGTTTGATCTGAATGATAAGATCATTTACTCATCCTTTGACCACGAGATGCTGCGCCGACTCAAAGAGTACGATCCTTCTGCCAAGATTGCGACGCTGTACAGTCATTCGCCCTATAACGCCTATGAGTATATGAAAAATCTTGGCGTATTTGCCATCCATCCCGGCATCAAATGCTTTAATGGGCAGGACCTCTGCCGTAAGGCGCTGGAGAGCGGTTGGCAGGTCAACGTTTGGACAGTGGATGATCCCGAGGATGCCAAGGCTTTGGCCGAGGCGGGTGTTACCTCACTGATCACCAATCGCCCCGCATATTTAAGAGAACAGCTTTCCAAATAATTTCCCGTATTTTCGCCCACACTATAGTGGGGTGAAAATATGAAAAAATGGAAACTGATACAGCTTCACCTGTTTGTTATGATCGTGATGTTTGCCGTTTGTTGGGGGGTGTCCGAGGCAGACAGGGGCAGCAAAAAGGTTGGCGGATATCTGGAAGACAATGTTTTGCTTTCGGTGACCGCTGACGAAGACTATTATCGCATTACTTTACTCAATCGAGAATTTACGTTAAGGAGATTTTGAAGTGCCGGATCAAAAACATATTCGCAATTTTTCCATTGTGGCACATATTGACCACGGCAAATCCACGATTGCCGACCGCTTGCTGGAGGAGTGTAAGGCGGTGGACAGCCGTGACGTCAGCGAACAGATGCTGGACAATATGGATCTGGAAAAGGAGAGAGGAATCACCATCAAATCACGTGCGGTACGTATGGACTATACCGCCGATAACGGAGAGCAGTATGCCCTCAATCTGATCGACACGCCCGGACACGTGGACTTTAACTACGAGGTGTCCCGTTCGTTGGCATCTTGTGAGGGTGCTGTATTGGTGGTGGATGCATCGCAGGGTATCGAAGCGCAGACACTGGCCAATACATATCTGGCCCTTGAACACGATCTGGAAATCGTGCCGGTCGTCAACAAGATCGATCTGCCCAGTGCCAGCCCTGAACGAGTTATCCGTGAGATCGAGGATATTATCGGTATACCCGCCGAGGATGCGCCTCGCGTATCTGCTAAGACGGGTGAGAATATTCACGATATTTTGGAGGCGGTCATTGAAAAGATTCCTGCCCCCGACGGTGACCAGTCCGCACCGCTCAAAGCGCTGATTTTTGACAGTATATATGATAGTTATAAAGGTGTTATCGTCTACATCCGTATTGTGGACGGTAAGCTGTCGGTGGGAGATCAGGTGCGCCTGATGTCCACGGGAGCGGTCTTTGACGTGGTGGAGGTCGGATACCTGCGTGTATTCGGCGGCGAAAAGACGAATACCTTAACTGCAGGTGAGGTAGGTTATTTTACCGCCAGCATCAAGAGTATATCCGAAACCCGTGTTGGTGATACCGTCACGCTGAATCATCGTCCCGCCGACACCCCTCTGGAGGGCTACAAAAAGGCAAATCCTATGGTGTTCTGCGGCATTTATCCTGCCGACGGTGCCCGTTACGAAGACCTCAAAGAAGCGTTGGCTAAGCTGGAACTCAACGATGCAGCTCTGCTCTATGAACCCGAAACGTCGGGCGCACTGGGCTTTGGTTTTCGTTGCGGCTTTTTGGGATTGCTTCATATGGAGATCATTCAAGAACGCATTGAGCGTGAGTTTTTGATCGATATCATCACCACCGCGCCTTCCGTTATTTATAAAGTTAAGTTGGCGGGCGGCGAGGAAATTGAGGTAGACAACCCCACCAACTATCCCGACCCTGCCAAGATTGTGGAGGCCAGCGAGCCTTTTGTTAAGGCAGATATTATCACTCCCGAGGAATACGTGGGTACCATTATGGAGTTGTGTCAACAGCGGCGCGGAGTGTATATTAATATGACGTATCTGGACACCGACCGTGTGAGCATCCACTATGAGTTGCCTCTCAACGAGATCATCTACGACTTCTTTGATGCGCTCAAATCCCGTACCCGCGGTTATGCTTCTTTTGACTATGAGCTGGCGGATTATCGTCCCAGTAAGCTGGTTAAGCTTGATATTTTGCTTAACGGTGAGGTAGTGGACGCGCTGTCCTTTATTGTGTTTACCGACAACGCTTATACCCGTGGTCGTAAAATGGCTGAAAAACTCAAAGAACATATTCCCAGACAAATGTTTGAGATTCCCATTCAGGCGGCGGTGGGCAGCAAGATCATTGCCCGTGAAACGGTTAAGGCCTTGCGCAAAGACGTTCTGGCCAAATGTTACGGCGGTGACATCACCCGTAAAAAGAAACTGCTCGAAAAGCAAAAAGAGGGTAAAAAGCGTATGCGCCAGTTGGGCAGCGTAGAGGTACCGCAAGAGGCATTTATGGCGGTCCTCAAGCTTGACTCATGATGCTCTATATCCATCTGCCTTTCTGCAAGCAGAAGTGCAGATATTGTGCCTTTTGTTCGGGAGTTCATTCTTATGAAACAATGCGTCGGTATGTAGACCGACTGATTGCGCTGATCGGACATCATTTGCAAGATAAAACGCTCAGAACCATTTATATCGGCGGCGGCACGCCCGGCGTGTTGCCGCTTGATTTGTGGGAAAAGTTACTTGGTGTACTTTTGCCGTATACCGATACTGTAGAGGAATTTACGGTGGAACTCAACCCCGAAAGCACCACGTCGCAGTTGCTTCGGCAGCTCAAAGCGGGAGGCGTCAACCGTCTGTCCTTTGGGGTGCAGAGCCTCAGTGACAGAGAGCTCTCAGCCGTCGGCAGACTGCATACCGCAGATAAGGCCCTGTCGGCACTGAAGCTTGCCAAAGTCCACGGGTTTGATAATATCAGCGCCGACCTCATTTACGCTCTGCCGGAGCAAACGCCGAAGAGCTTTAGTAACAGTGTCAGCACCTTGCTGGATGCAGGCATTACTCATCTGTCTTGCTACAATCTCCAACTGGAGGAGGGGACAGAACTGTTTGAAAGACAGGACGAGTTTTCTTTTCCCGATGAAGAGCAGCAGATGGAAATGTATGACACACTGCTCAGACTTACCAAACAAGCGGGTTTTGTTCACTACGAAATTTCAAATTTCTGCCGCCCCGACAAAAGAGCCTTGCACAACAGTGGCTACTGGACCAGAGAGGACTATCTGGGTCTGGGAATCTCTGCCCACAGTAAGCTGGGAGAAAAACGTTGTAGTTTTGCAGAGGATATATCTGAATTTATAGATAAAAAGGATTTTTCTTTTGACGAGGTTGAACAGCTTTCGGAGAGCGACATTCGGGAAGAGCAAATTATGTTGGGACTTCGTACCGACAGCGGGGTGCCGCTGGGTCTTGTAGATAAAAGTAAGGCGGAGCACTTTGTTTCCATGGGCTTGGGAACAATACAAGGCGACCGATTTGTTCTTAACGATCGGGGCTTTATGCTGTCCAACACCATTATTGCAGAACTAATATAAAAGGGCGGAGATCCGCCCTTTTCTTTTTCTCAATTGACAAATTGTCAGATTTTGTGGTACTATTCTATTAATAGAACAACCGGGAGGAACACTATGAAAGAACTGGAACAAAAGATACTTACCGACGGTGCCGTATACCCCGGCAACATTCTGAAGGTCAGCAATTTTCTCAATCATCAGCTGGATGCTGATTTTCTTATGAAGATCGGCGAGGAGATCGCCCGTCTGTTCGCAAATGATAATATTACCAAGATCGTGACCATTGAGGCTTCCGGCATTGCCATCGCCATTGCGGCGGCGGCGCATATGCACATTCCTGCCGTATTTGCCAAAAAGAATCAGTCTACCAATATTGCAGGGGACGTGTATACTTCGATGATCTATTCCTACACCCACCAAAATCAGTACGTGGCGGTAATCGCCAAGGAATTTCTTTCTGCCGATGACCGTGTGCTGATCGTGGACGATTTTTTGGCAAGAGGCAATGCTTTGCGCGGACTGATCGATATTGTGGGACAGTCGGGTGCAACGGTGGCAGGCATTTCTACTGCTATTGAAAAGGGCTTTCAGGGCGGCGGTGATGCACTGCGTGCCGAGGGCTACCGCGTGGAGAGTCTGGCCATTGTCGATTCTATGACAGACGATAGCGTAACGTTTCGAGCTCAGTAAATTACATAAAAACGGTGTTTGTCTTGGGACAAACACCGTTTTTTCAATTCCAAGATCCCAGAACAATCGGGAGAGAACCTATTTATCTTAGTGCATTACGGCACTGCCTGCTGCTCTTCGGGGAATATGTATTTTGATACGGCGATGCTGTTTTGATGCAGCAGGGCCTCGATTTTATCGCCCGCCACACCATAGGTGTTGCGGTCAGCCAGCAAAAGGCCTTTTGTACGCCCATCTCCTGCAGACATTCGGGAAGGTCTGCTACGGCACCTTTTTTCAGAATGATTTTTTTACAATGTCGGTATGAATCTTACCACAGCTGCATAGTGTGTTGGTTGTCATCTCTTGTTCTTACTCCTGTTCTTATTATGGCGACGACCGGTGTTCAGCAGAGCGCGTTGCGCCCGTTTTTCTTCGGGAGAGGTGGCAACGTATACTTTTTTGCCGCTGAAAGGATCGATCCCCGTATAATACATCACGGTAGCCGCCGTGCCCGGTGTGGGATAAAAATCCTGTACCTGCTCAGAGCGCACGCTGTTCTTTTTAATATAGGCTGATAACTTTTCGGCACTGCGCATAGTGGAGCCGGGATGAGAGGACATCAGGTAGGGCAGGACGTATTGCTCTTGTCCTGCCTTTTTACTTGCGGCATTAAACTTGGCTACGAACTTTTCGTATACCTCGTAGGGCGGTTTTCCCATCAGCGTCAATACTTCGGGGCAGATATGTTCGGGTGCGGTGCGCAGTTGCCCGGAGGTGTGCTCTCTGGCAAGTTGGGTAATAAATCTGTCACCGCTTGCTTTGTCTGCCAAAACATAGTCGTGTCGGATGCCGCTGCGAACGAATACTTTTTTAACGCCTTTGACTGCGGCGGCTTTTTTGAGCAATTCAATATATTCGTTGTGGTCTACCATAAGGTTGGGACAAGGCTTGGGTGTCAGACAACGCCGTGTGGCGCATACACCTTTTTCACCGCTTGCCACCGCCTTGCAGGGACCGGCACGAAAATTGGCGGTAGGACCGCCGATGTCGTGAATATAGCCTTTAAAATCGGGGAGCGTGGTGAGAAACTCCACTTCTTTTACCACCGAGTCAATACTGCGCGAGGTGACCGCTCTGCCCTGATGATAGGCAATGGCACAAAAGGCGCATCCGCCAAAGCATCCTCTGTTGTGCGTAACGGAAAACTCTACCTCCGTCAGCGCAGGAACACCGCTTTTTCCATAGCAGGGGTGCGGCTTTCGTGTATATGCTATTTCGGCCAGCTCGTCCAGTTCTTTTGTGCTGAGCGGCGGGGCAGGCGGATTTTGCACCAGCAGACCCTCATCATATGCTTCGCACAGTATTTTGCCGCCGACCGAATCGCAGTTTTGATACTGCAGTTTAAAGGACTCGGCATACTTTAACTTATCTTCCTTTATTTCTTTAAATGCAGGGAGAAAAATATGCTCTTTTTTCGGAACATAGTCCCGTTCGGTAAATACGGCGGTGCCGGCCACATCTCTGATTTTTTTGACGGGGATACCTCGCTCCAACAGTTGCGCCAACCGCACGATGGAGCGCTCGCCCATACCGTAGCACAGTATGTCGGCGCCGCTGTCTGCCAGAATGCTTCTTCGGATTTTATTGTCCCAATAATCGTAGTGGGCAAACCGTCGCAAAGAGGCTTCAATACCGCCGATAATAATGGGCTTGTTGCCGTAAAATTCTCTGAGTTTGTTACAGTAGACGATTACGGCGCGGTCGGGACGTTTGCCGACCTGCCCCTTCGGGGTATAATAATCGTAATCGCGGCGGCGCTTGGCCACGGTGTAGTTGGCTACCATGGAATCTATGTTGCCGCCGTTAACCAAAAAAGCAAGTTTCGGTTCACCGAGTCGGGTAAAGTCTGCTTTACTTTTCGAGTCGGGCTGGGCGATTACACCCACCGAGAAACCCGCTCTCTCCAATACCCGGCCGATGATGGCGGTACCGAAAGAGGGATGGTCGATGTAGGCATCACCGCTGACGATGATAAAGTCGGGTTGTCCGATATTCAATTCGTTCAGTTCTGCCCGTGTCATGGGCAGGGGCGTTTTTGCAAGCTGCATATTATTCTCCGATTTTTGCTACCATATTTTTGATGATCTGTGCGCTTTCGGGGTCAGCGTGACGGCTCAGATACCAGCCGCCCTTGGTGACCGAGTCGGTGTAGATTTCCTTGCACTCGCTTTTGGCAGTGCGTCAAACATAGCAGGCAGATCATTAACGTAAGTAAAACTGTTTCCGATCCATAAAATGTTCATCTTTGTACCTCATATAGTATTATGAATATTATAACACATCTGTCAAGGAATTTGAAATGCAAAAAAATTATGAAAATCTATTGACTTAAAATTAAAAGTGTGTATAATAAAATTAGCACTCGAACACAAAGAGTGCTAAAGTCCAAAAAAGGAGGATGTCCCACAGTGAAACCAAGACAACAAGCGATACTCAAGACAGTAGTTGAGAGTTATATCGAAAACGGTGAACCGGTTTCCAGTAAATATATTCTTCAAAAAGAAGGCTTGGACGTTTCCTCCGCCACGATACGTAACGATTTGGCTTACCTTGAAAAGAAGGGGTATCTGCATCAGCCGCATACTTCGGCAGGACGGGTACCCACCGAAGCGGGATACCGCTTTTACGTGGACCATCTCTTGGAGTTGCCCAGTCTTGATATGAAAACGACGGAAGCGTTGGTAGCAGCGGTCAGCTCCATCAATGCCACCGCCGATGACTTTCTCAAAGAAGCCATCACAATGTTTTCTCGCATCACCGGCTATACCTCGGCCGCCGTCGTACAGCAGAATGACAGTGACCGTATTATGCGTATGGAGGTCATCAAGACTGCAGACGATATGATTAATCTGGTTGTCATCACCAAAAGCGGTAAGGTCAAAAACAGCTTTTGCCGACTTTACTTTCTGGCAACGGATGAAGACATTCAGGACCTCAATGATACGCTGGGCCATTATGTTCAGCAAGCCGCCATCACACAACTGTCGGATGCGGATTTTGACGAATTGGAGAAACTGCTCAGCATCAAGCAGAAAAACTGGGAGTTTCTGGTGGGGATGGTCAAAAACATCGTACACAGTATCAAACGACCGAAGGTCATCGTCAGTGGACAGAGCCATATGCTCTCCCATCCTGAGTTTTACGAAATTCATAAAGCGCAGAATATTATGTCTTTCCTCAGCCGTGAGGATATGCTCTGTCATATACTCACCAGCGGTGACAGTGACGGCGTACATATCAAGATCGGCAGTGAGATCGGTGACGAGATCGGCGACGAAACGTTGGGAGATATGGGCCTGGTCATCCGTAAATACGGTGACGATCTGGGTACGTTGGGTGCGCTGTCTATTTTCGGACCCACGCGTATGGACTACGGAAAAGGCGCTTCGCAGGTGGATTATTTCGCCCGCTGTATTGAAAAGTTTCTGAAAGAACATTATATGTAGGAGGTCTTTATGACGGAAGAGCAAAAGACGGTGAACTCCACCGAACAAACCGAGCAGCAAGCTCCCAAAAAGGAAAAAGCCAAAAAAGCTAAAACCACCAAACAGGATAAAGAAATCGCCGCATTGAGAGAAGAACTGGCGGCACAAAAAGATCAGATGCTTCGCACTCTGGCTGAATATGACAACTACCGTAAGCGCACCCAGAAGGAAAAGGATGCCAGATACGGTGACGGCATAGTCTATGCGGCAAAGTGTATGTTGCCGGTCATCGACAATCTGGAAAGAGCGCTTGCATCAACCGCAGAGGACAGTCCTCTCAAAGAGGGTGTGTCAATGATTATGACCCAGATGCTGCAAGAATTGCAAAATATGGGTGTAACACAGTTCGGTGAAGTGGGGGATGAGTTTGATCCCAATCGACACGCAGCCGTTATGCACGTTGAAGATGAAAACTTGCCCGAAAGTTCTCTGGCTGAGATACTGCAAAAAGGGTATGTTTATAAAGACGGACAGATCGTTCGTCACGCCGCCGTCAAGGTAGCGAACTAAATTTTGTATAATAATTGGAGGAATAAATTATGTCTAAAATCATTGGTATCGATCTCGGTACAACCAACTCTTGCGTCGCTGTTATGGAAGGTGGCGAAGCCACCGTTATCCCTAACGCTGAAGGCGGCAGAACTACGCCTTCCGTCGTAGCATTTAAGAAAGACGGCGAGAGAATCGTCGGTCAGACTGCTAAGAATCTGGCCATCGTTGATCCCCAGCGCACCATCATCTCCATCAAGAGAGATATGGGTTCTGCCAGAAGAGTGGAGATCGACGGCAAAAAGTACTCTCCCGAAGAGATCAGCGCATTCATTCTGATGAAGCTCAAGGCGGATGCCGAAGCATTTCTCGGCGAGCCTGTAACTGAAGCGGTTATCACCGTTCCTGCTTACTTCTCTGACTCTCAGCGTCAGGCCACCAAGGATGCCGGTAAGATTGCAGGTCTTGAAGTAAAGCGTATTATCAACGAGCCCACTGCCGCAGCTTTGGCCTATGGTATGGACAAAGAAAATGAGCAGAAAATTATGGTATACGATCTGGGTGGCGGTACTTTCGACGTTTCCATTCTGGAAATTGGCGACGGTGTTTGCGAAGTTTTGGCCACCAACGGTAACACTCGTTTGGGCGGTGACGACTTTGACGATCGTATTATCAACTGGATCAACGAAGAGTTTAAAAAGGAAAACGGCGTAGACCTCAAGAGCGATCCCATGGCCGCTCAGCGTCTGAAGGAAGCCGCAGAAAAGGCTAAGATTGAGCTGTCCAGTTCTACAACAACCCAGATCAATCTGCCCTTTATTTCCGGCAATGCCGCAGGTCCTCTCCATCTTAATATGACCCTCAATCGCGCTAAGTTCAACGAGCTGACCGCTGATCTGGTCGAGGCAACTATGGAGCCCGTTCGCAATGCGATGCGTGATGCAGGACTTCAGAACAGCGATATTCACAAGGTGTTGCTGGTCGGTGGTTCTACCCGTATTCCCGCTGTTGCCGAGGCGATCAGCAAGTATATGGGTCAAGAAGCTCACAAGGGTATTAACCCCGACGAGTGCGTTGCCTCCGGTGCCGCCATTCAGGCCGGCGTTCTGGGCGGCGATGTTAAGGGTCTGCTGCTGCTCGATGTTACACCTCTGTCCTTGGGTCTGGAGACCTTGGGCGGTGTATTTACCAAGCTGATCGAACGTAACACCACCATTCCTGCTAAAAAGAGTCAGATTTTCTCCACCGCCGCTGACAATCAGCCCAGTGTTGAGATCCATGTTTTGCAGGGTGAGCGTGAGATGGCCGCTGACAACAAGACGCTCGGCCGCTTCCATCTTGACGGTATTGCACCCGCACCCCGCGGTATTCCTCAGATCGAGGTTACCTTTGATATCGACGCCAACGGTATCGTAAACGTATCTGCCAAGGATATGGGTACCGGTAAGGAGCAACACATCACCATCACTTCCTCTACCAATATGTCCAAGGAAGATATTGAAAAGGCAGTTAAGGAAGCTGAGAATTTCGCCAGCGAAGACAAAAAGAAGAAAGAAGCCATCGAAGTTCGCAACAATGCCGACCAAGCCGTATATCAGTGCGAAAAGACCCTCACCGAAGCAGGTGACAAACTGGCCGAGGAAGACAAGAGTGCCATCCGTGCCGAGATCGACAAGGTGAAGGAAGCCCTTAAGGGTGAAGACACTGAAGCGATCAAGGCTGCAAACGATGCACTGATGGCCAAGATGAACGAGCTGGCTCAGAAGATCTATGCACAGGCCACTCCCGAGCAGCAGGCTGCCGCACAAGAAGCTGCGGGTGCCGCTGATGGTGTGTACGATGCTGAATTTAAGGACGAAGATGAAAACTAATGGCTGACAAAAGAGATTATTATGAAGTCCTCGGGCTCAGCAAAGGAGCAAGTGAGGATGAAATAAAAAAAGCCTACCGTAAGCTTGCCAAGCAGTATCACCCGGATCTCAATCCGGGTGATACTGCTGCCGAGGCAAAGTTTAAGGAGATCAGCGAAGCGCACGAGGTACTGTCCGATGCGGAGAAAAGGGCAAAGTATGACCAGTTTGGTCACGCTGCTTTTGATCCCTCCTTCGGAGCAGGTGGCGGCGGCTTTGGCGGATTCTCCGGCTTTGACGGTATGGGCGATATATTCGAGAGCTTTTTCGGCGGTGGCTTTGGCGGCGGCAGAAGCCGTGCCAACGCCCCTATAAAAGGTGAGGACATCGAGGTTTCGGTGACCATTACCTTTGAGGAAGCCGCATTCGGCTGTGAAAAAGAAATCACTTTCCGTAAAAAAGAAGCCTGTAAGTCCTGCAGCGGTACCGGTGCCAAAAACGGTACCGAGATGGAAACCTGCTCTCAGTGCGGCGGACGCGGTGTTGTCACTACGGTGCAGCGCACCATCCTCGGCAATATGCAGAGTCAGCGTCCTTGTCCTTCTTGCGGCGGTAAGGGTAAGCGCATCAAAACACCGTGTCCCGACTGTTCGGGTGGTGTCAATGTTGTGAACAAAAAGTTGATCGTCACCATCCCTGCGGGCGTGGAATACGGTCAGGCTTTGCCCATTCGCGGCCGTGGCAACGCAGGTAAAAACGGCGGTCCCGACGGCGATGTTTATGTAGTGGTCAATATTTTGCCGCACAAGATCTTTAAACGGCAGGGTAATGATTTGTACTGCACCGTACCCCTCAGTATCAGCGAGGCGGCACTTGGCTGTAAGGTGGAGATTCCCACACTGGATGGCCCCAGAGAGCACAAGCTTTCCGAGGGTGTTCAGCCCGGTATGACCATGCGCTTCCGCGGTAAAGGTTTTCCGCAGTTCCGCACCTCCTTCAAGGGCGATCTGTACGTGACCTTTGAGGTGGAGATCCCCAAGAGCCTTGACAAAAAGCAAAAGAAACTGTTTAAGGAATTGGGCGAGTCTTTGGGGGATAAAAATATGGAGAAACGCAAGAGCTTCTCCGATAAGATGAAATCTGTATTTAATAAATAAAGGAGATGCGCTATGGGCTTCCCCGAACAATTTTGCGAGATTTACAGAAAGTACATTAAAAGGGATGGCGCCGAGGAGCTGCTCAGCTATATGCTTTCCGCCGGCTCTGACTTTTTTACCGCCCCTGCCTCCACCCGTTTTCACGGCAACTACGAGGGCGGTCTGTGTGAACACAGTATTAATGTTTATCATAATCTTAAGGAATACCTTGAGCGTCCCTATACCAAAAAACTCTTTTCAAATGAGTACAGCGATGAGAGCATTGCGATCGTTTCGCTTTTGCACGATCTGTGCAAAATGAACTGTTACAAGACCTCCTATCGCAATACCAAAAACGAGGCAGGCCAGTGGATCAAGGTACCTTACTTTGAGTTTGACGATAACCTGCCCTACGGACACGGAGAAAAGAGTGTGTACATCATCAGCGGCTTTATGAAGCTGACCCGTGAGGAGGCATTCGCTATCCGCTATCATATGGGCTTTTCCACCACCGACGATCCGAGAAACGTCGGCAAAGCATTTGAAATGTACCCCCTTGCTTTCGCCCTCTCTGTCGCCGATATGGAAGCCAGTTACTACTTAGAAGAAACAAAATAATAAAACCGCCGACTTCAAAGTCGGCGGTTTTTAGTCTTCATCATCGTTTTCGGCGTGCTTCATTTCAAAGTGAATGAGAACGCTGAGTAGGGCTCTGAGCAGTATGACCGCGCCCAGCACCAACAGCTCTTTTAGATCTCTGACCAATACGGTCTTGAGGATCTCTGCTGCCATCTTAAATTCCAGTGCGGTTGCCAGCCCGTTTGCCAGATGAAACTGTATATCCAGTTTTTTGTGCATAAAACTGTTTTGAATATATTCCCAAAAAGCGCTCAGTGCACTCCATGCGACCACCAGTATGCCCATCATCTCCAGTACGGCAATGATATAAGGTAATACTGCTTCTATGATCTGTTCTAAAATATTCATTTGATCACTCCCTTGTATTTATCATACCAAATTTTCAGAGAGGATACAAGTAAAATTTATATATTCAGCAAAATGATGGAGGCAAGTCCCAAAAGGGCGCCTATGTATTGCATAACAGAGAGTTTTTCTTTGTAGATCAACAGCGAAACGATAAAGGATAGTATGATGCCGCCTGCGGAAACGATGGGAAACATGACCGACACGGACATACGACCGGAAAGAATGAGTACGAACAAATTGACAATGCCGTTGGCCAGTCCGCACAGAATGGCGTACCCACCGCTACGTTTGAAATGTGTGGCGAATTTTTCTTTTTTTATCAGTACGGCCGGCAGCATAATGGCGGCGGATATGGTCAGCGACAACAGCATAAACTCATTTTTGTATAAGCCGTCACAGTGGACTTGCTGCATTTTTTGAAATATCGAGCAAAGACCGTTGCCCAAAAAGGCCAGAACAACGAATATCAACCACTTGAGCGTGATTTTTGTTGCTGTATTACGGTTGATGTTGATGAGCAGTAAGGATATGATCAGCAGGCACAGACCCAAGATCAAAAAAAGAGATATACTTTCATTCAGAAAAAGAATACCGTAGAGCGAGGGCAAAATCAAAGAATAGGAAACGATCAGGGCGGTAAGCGCCAGTGATCCCTCGGCAATGGCCAAAAATGAGAATATCATAGCCATACCGTAGGACAGTGCAAACAGCACAGCATAGATTATAAAATCTTTTGAAAAAGAAAATTTGGGTATACTGAGCAAAGCGAAAAATAAGGCTGCCGACAAAATGCTGATGAGATTAAAACTGAAAGCACCGTTTATGACCTTTTGGTTGTAGGCCTTTCGGCTGATATTTTGCCACGACAAGCACATAATGACGCAAAGGAGCATTAATACATTCATCACAAGAAACTTCCTTTTCTTTAGTATACACATATTAGCATATATACTTTAATAGTGCAAGTGTTCCGTAGTCGGACTTACTTGCACTATTATTTATTTCCACGCCTAAAGGCACCAATAAAACTGAGGCACACCTCCTTACAAAGTGTGCCTCATGGGTGGATATTTTTATATGTTCAGTAAAACCAGTGCCGCTATGATGGCTATAAATGCGATCCATTGTATTTTGCTGAGCCTTTCTTTAAAGACCAGTACGCCGCTCAGCGTTGCCACGGGCATCGTCGCCACACTGTACGTGGGGGAGACCACCACTGTTTCTTATGATTTTTGGGTACTGCAGAGCAGTTGAGCATGGCCTGCTATACTTACAGAAAAGCCGGCTGGAATATAAATACTTCCACCCTTGGCAGCCTTAATATCCCCAACAGTGATCTCGCCGTCAAGAACAAGCAGATGAACAAAATTTTCCGTTTGCGGTTGGTATAGACCGTGCAATGTTATGTGGTCTACCGTAAAATACTCACAGTTGGCCAACTGACGCACCGTGCCGAACGGATAATTGATCGTATTACCGATCTGTCCATAAGGAACGGTGGGCGGTTCTGTTTTTGTGACGTCGAGTGCCTTCTCGACGTGTAATGGACGCGGCTTGCCATCAGCGCCCAGCCGGCCGTAATCGGATACGCGATAGGTTGTATTGGAATTTTGCTGAATCTCGGCGATCAAGATGCCGGCGCCAATGGCGTGAAGCGTTCCGGCGGGGATAAAAAACACATCCCCCTTGTGCACCGGCACGTAGTTCATAACCTCATCCAGGGTATTATCCCGTATCCGGCATTCAAACTCTTCTCTGGATAACTTTCTTTTGAAACCGTAAATAAGCTGCGCTCCCGGCTCATGATCGACGATATACCACATCTCGGTCTTCCCTGGCTCGCCTTCAACGCGCAAGGCATAGTCGTTGTCCGGATGCACCTGCACCGACAGCTTATCTCTTGCATCGATCAACTTAATCAGGATCGGCACATCCTCTTCCAGATTTCTGCCATCCCGATGACTGGATAACATCCATGCCTCTGCCGCAATCGATTTATCGGTTACAAACCCATATTCCTCTTTTAAGCGCGTACCGCCCCAAAGATAATCCTTTAGGATCGGTTGCAACATCTTCGGTTTCATCGGCAGACACCCCCAAAATACTCTTTGAGCGCATCCAGCCCCTCTCCGCAAACACAATAATAAAACTTGCATTTCGGCTCCGTACCGCTTGGGCGAACAGCAACAAAACTGCCGTTTTCAAACCGATATAGCAGAACATCCGAAACCGGAAATCCCTGCGGCGGCTCTTTGAAGTCAATGATCTCCCGTATCCGCAATCCGGCGATCTCTTTGACCGGATGCGCACGCAAATCAGCCATGATCGCGGCGATTCTTTCGGCACCGCTTTCTCCTTTCAACGTTACCGAGGAGAGATGATCGGTATAAACGCCGTACCTGTCGTAAATCTCATTCAATACATCCAGCAGCGTTTTTCCTTGTTTTTTATAATAGTCTGCCGCTTCACAGAGCATCAATGCAGCCTGCACCGCATCCTTATCCCGAACAAAATCACCGATCAAACAACCGTAGCTTTCTTCATAGCCAAAGAGAAATGTCTTATCTCCCGCCATCTCGTGTTGACGGATTTTCTCTCCAATGAACTTGAACCCGGTCAAGGTCTTTTCAACACTTACGCCAAAATCGGCGGCTATTTTATCTCCCAGATTTGAGGTAACGACCGTGGTAAACATAACGCCGTTTTGCGGCAGAGTCCCCCGCTCTTTTCTCCGTTGAAGGAGGTAATAAAACAGGATAGCTCCGGATTGATTGCCGCTCAATAGCTCAGCACGATCATTCGCATGAACAACAACCCCAAGCCGATCACAGTCCGGATCGGTGGCAATCGCCAGATCGGCACCCATCTGCTTCATCTGCTCGATGGCCGCCTCATAGGCCTCCGGCATTTCCGGATTTGGATTTTTCGTGTGGGAGAAGTCCGGATCAGGCATGCACTGCATCTCTACCGGAGTTACATGAAAACCCGCTGCCTTTAACACATGCCGAACCGGAACATTTCCGGTGCCGTGTTGCGGCGAATAAACAACTCTGATGTCCTTGGGGATACCTGGATCAAATTGTAGGGATAGCACCCGATCATAATAGGCCGCATCGATCTCAGCCCCGACAATTTCCACAAGCTCACCGGCCTCTGCCAATGTCAGAACCGGTACTGTCAACGCATCATTGATCTGCTCGATATGGGTAAGGATCGGCGCAACGGCCGACGGAACAAGCTGACACCCTGTTTCGTCATAAAGTTTATAGCCGTTATATTCGGGAGGGTTATGCGACGCCGTTATCACCACCCCGCCAAAAGCACCCAACTCGCGGACGGCAAAGGACAATTCCGGTGTCGTTCGCAGATCTTCAAATAAGTAACTTTTTATCCCTTGTGCCGCAAGCACGCCGACCGTGACTTCGGCAAACAACCGACTGCACCTACGATTATCATAAGCAACAACAATACCGCGTTGACTTGCGCCACATTCTTTGATATGTGCCGCATATCCGGCAGTTGCTTTTGCTATCGTATACCGGTTAATCCGATTGGTGCCGGCACCGATCAGTCCACGCATACCGCCGGTGCCAAATTCAATATTCTTATAAAAACGGTCATACCGTTCGCATTCGCTCAAATTCTGCAATTCAGCAATTGTTCGCGAATCTGCATTTTGCAGCCAATGCCGGATTTTTTCTTGCATAGAATTCACCTCATGTTTATTCTACAAAATATGTGGCTCATCTTCTTTACCAAAATACACCTTTCATTTGCGAAATTTGACTTTATTGTTATGCGTGATTTGACTTTTATCTTTATTATTGCTATAGTTATAATATGAAAACACGTATGGTAGCCTCCCAGATCACCGATGGGAGCCAGTTCACAAAAGAATATAAAAAGCATGGAGATACCCTTGCCAATATTTCTCTTCACTGGCATGACTGCTTTGAGTTTGATATCGTCCAACAAGGCAGCGGCGCTATGTTCTGCAATGGCGTGGAATTTCCCATTATGCGCGGCATGGTATGCTTTATGTCGCCGATGGATTTTCACGAATACCGGCATTGCGAACAAATGAACCTCATTAACATCCAGTTTAAAGAAGGCAGTATCAGCCCGGAATTGCTCAATCAATTCATGATGCAGCACACCCAGGTCATCTATGTGGATGAGCCAACGCTTGCAAATATAGAATCTCTATGTCAACTGCTTGGCACCCTGAAAGGAACCCGCCAGGCCAAGGATTATGACAGAAAGATCCTGGAGTGCTTGATTATCATGTTTCTGAATAATTGCAAGCCGTCTTCTACATCCCATTACGGATCGAGCAACATCCAGCATGCTGTTATGTATCTGAATTCCCATTTTAGAGAAAATCCACCCATGGCCAAGGTTGCGCAAATGTACTCTTACGATCCCAATTACTTTTGCAGACTCTTTAAGAAAAGTGTAGGGGTCAGTTATAAGGACTATGTTCGAAAGCTCAAACTAAACTATGGGATGAAGCTTGTTCGATTTACCGATCTGTCTATCACCGAGATCGCATCCAATTGCGGCTACGAGACACAGACTCATTTTAACCGCGAATTTAAAGCCTATTATCACGCCGCCCCCTCAACATTTCGCTAATAGAGAAGGACTGCCAATGCGGTAGTCCTTCTTATACTGTGCGCTCGGCACGCGTTATAACTTGGCGGTGAAAGTCCGCTACAGGCTTGGCAGTAGGAACTGTTAGCCAAAGACAAGGGTGTCCATCGTGAGGTGGAGTCTGAAGGAAGTCGGAGGCAAAACCTCGGTCTGACGAACAGAAACTGCATATAAGGCATACTTGAAACGGACGAAAAGCCGTTTGATATAAAATTCAGAAACCACGAATCTGTTTTAAAGAATTTCAAGGATGCCCTTGCCGCCTGGAATGAAAAAACAGATATAGTTATAAGAAAAAATATTTATGATATTATCATTAAGATTCAAAAAGAACAGCAGCGCACCTATATGCCAAGCGGTAAAGAACTGCTTATACAGCCTGCCGTTGATACGATCAATCGGGATTTTACAAGTAATGACCTGTCGGTAAAAGATATGGCCCGTCTTTGCGGCATCAGTGAGGCATACTTTCGTCGGCTGTTTATGGACAAATTTTCACTCAGCCCCAAAGAGTATATCATAAAGCTCAGAATGGAACACGCAAAGCGTCTGCTGGAAAGCGGACAATTCAGTGTCAGCGAAATTGCGTTGATGTGCGGTTATTTTGAACCCTGCCACTTTTCCCGGGAATTTAAAAAACATTACGGCGTGTCACCTGCATATTACCGCTCACAAAACGCTGAAGAAAAATAGGATGATGTTATGGAATTAAAACATACTATGATATGTCGATAAAGGACATCGCCTCCTTTTTTCATCTTTTATAAAGCTTTAAAAAAGATGTTTGCCCAAAATAGTGGCAAACATCTTTTTTACTTGGTTATTCTTGTGTCAGTTCATTTTCCGTTATCAGCATCTTTTCGATAAAGATGGCGTATCCGCAGGTGGGATCATCGAGAAATACGTGGGTCACAGCGCCGATAAGCTTTCCGTTTTGAACGATAGGGGAGCCGCTCATACCTTGTACGATGCCGCCGGTACGCTCAAGCAGTTCGGGGTCGGTTACCCGAATGACCATATTTTTGTTTTCTTCCAGATTGTTGTGGATCTTTTCAATTTCGATATCATAGTATCGGGGCTGTTTGTTATCCAGTTGCGTGTAGATCTGCGCCGCACCGATCTCTACCTCATTTTTGAGGGCGATTTCTACGGTGGGCAAGCGTTCAAATTCCTCGAGAGTACATTCTGCAAATATGCCTTGATCGGTGTTGGCAATGAGTTTGCCCAGATCTTCATTCAAAAATGAGCCTGCCAATTGTCCCGCCGTACCTTTTTCGCCGGGGATGATCTCGGTGATCTTAGCTTTGGCCAGCGAGCCCTCCGCTGAGGGCATCAAATCACCGGTATCGATATCGGCGATGGAATGTCCCAGTCCGCCTACGGTATCGGTGGTATGGTTATAATAGGTGACGGTACCCAGACCTGCTGTCGAGTCACGCACCCATAACCCGAGGCGGTATTTGTGTTCTCCGTCGGGTATAATAGGAGTGACACTGGCAGTAAAAGTGAGATTTTTCCGTACCACCTCAAACACGATGGGACTACTGCGTCCGGCCACAAGCTCTTGCAACTGTTCGTTGGACGTCAGCTGCACGCCGTCGGCAGAGATCAGCCGGTCGCCGATACGAATGCCCGCCTTGTATGCCGGATTGATACTTTTACCTTCTGACAGGAAGTCTCCGCATCCCACCACCATCACACCCTGAGTATAGAGTCGCACCCCGAAGGTTTGACCGCCCAGAGATATTTGTTGTTTGGTGATAACGTCGATCGTTACCGTTTTGATGGGAAGCAGACCGAGTATTTTGAATTTCGCCGTATATTTTCCGGATGAATATCCCGAGGAAGATCGCCCGACGATTACGGTGTCATTTTCCTCGGTTCCGCTCAGCGTATACAGCTTACTGTCCGATACGATTTTTTCATCGGAGAATACGGTGATTTGCGAGGGCAGCACCTGATAGAGTATGCCGATAGATAAGCTCAGTCCTATCAGGATAATTGCCGTCGCCTGTAAAAACAGTTTTAGCGATAGTTTTGCTCGTTTTTTCTGTTATTCAGATCGCTCAGAGAATTTTTGTTCTGATTTCTATTCTGATTCTTGTTTTGATTGTTGTTCTGATTGTTGGAATTGTTGTTAGAATTGTTATTGGAATTGTTGTTGAAGCTATTGTTGGAATAGCTGTTCTGATTGTTGTTTCTGTTGTTCATTTTTTCACACCTCCTTTCTGACTTTATTGTACCCGTGTGATGCAGAAATAAAGTGTGTAGATATAGGAAATTCAGTCAAAAAATCGCTGATTAAAAATTGAAAACAAGCAAAAACGGAGACAACTTCTTTATGAAGTGTCTCCGCTTTCAAATGCTTTATATTAGGAAGATTTCTATCTTGAACGGTAGGTGGAATAGATCAGACTTTCCGAATGGCGCCCTTGGAAAATACCCGTGATCTTGCGTTTGGAATTAACACTCATTACCAGCCCTATGCCCATAAGACACGTTAGTATGGAGGAGCCTCCGTAGCTGAAAAAGGGCAGGGTGATGCCGATGACAGGCAAAAGACCGATGCACATTCCGATGTTTTCCGCCGCCTGGAAAAAGAACATGGCGGCCACACCCATGGTTACGTAGCAACCGAAATTGTCGGTCGCATTTTTTGCGATGTACATAATGCGGATGAGGAGCAGTACCAGAAGCAAAATAATAATGGATACACCGAAAAAGCCCAATTCTTCTCCTGCGACCGAAAAGATAAAGTCGGTTTGCTTTTCGGGCAAAATGCTGTACTGTGTCTGCACCCCTTGGAACAGGCCGTAGCCCGATACGCCGCCGCTGCCGAGCGTGATCTTACTCTGCAGGGTGTGGTAGCCGTAACCCAGCGGGTCAATGGAGGGATCATATACCGCAAGGATACGCAGTTTCTGATAATCTTTAAGCAGATATTCGAAAATAAAGGGGAGTGCCGCCACACCAATGATACCGCCCACGGTAAAGTACAGCCAGTGCAGTCCTGCTGCTACCAGCATCATAAGACAAATAAAGATATAAACCAGTGCCGTACCCAGATCGCCCTGCATCAGCACCAGTCCCAACAACAAAGCGAAGTGGAGCAGCAGGGGAAAGAGCGCTTTGGGGTGATTGATATAGTTTTGCACCTTTTTGAGATGGGTGGCAAAGGTAATGATGAATATGATTTTTACAAACTCCGAGGGTTGGATGCTGACGGGACCCAAAATGATCCAGTTTTTGTTACCCATTCGCTCGGTACCCAATATCAGTGTGGCGATCATCATAACCACCGCTAACGGATATAGGAATTTTGAAAATGCGGAAAGATTTTCCACGTCCACCATAACGATGACAAAAATGGCAACGATTCCAAGCATAATACCGCCGCCGTGCACGATGACGTTTTTGATCGTGCCGAAGCTGTGGGTCGCTGTGGTGATCAGCAACAGACCGTAGCCGCAGCACAATGCGACCAGTGCCGCCAGCATTCCGTCCATCTGGGATATCAGGTCTTTGATTTTGAAAAAAAATGCGGAAACGGTGCGCACCGATATCCCTCCTTTTAAATGATCATATACATCTATTATATCAAAAAAAATAATTTTCTCAATAAAAATATTAAAAAGTATATTATTTTTTGTGTTTTTATGTTAGAATATGAAACGGAGGTGAGAAAATGGAACGATTTGAGGTAAATTCGCTTGCCGAAACCAAGACGGTTGCCGAGCAGCTGGCGGCACAGATCAGCGGTCCTGTTGTAATTGCATACTTTGGAGGACTGGGCGCGGGCAAGACGACCTTCAGCCGTTTTCTCTGCGAGGCACTGGGTAGTCGGGACGAGGTGACCAGTCCCACCTTTGCTATGGTGCACGAGTACTCGGGTCGCCTTCCTATCTATCATTTTGATATGTATCGGGTGAGCGATTATGAAGAACTTTATTCCACGGGATATTACGACTATTTGGGACAGGGTGTGCTTCTCATCGAATGGAGCGAAAATATCCAAGAAGAACTGCCCAGACAATATATCCGACTCAATATAGAACACGGCGAGAGTGAAGCGAGCCGTGTAATTACCATAGAACGGATGGGAGAACAGATATGATATTATTAAGTGTGGATGCCTCGGCCAAGAGTGCGGCGGTTGCTGTCACTGATGGGGAAATACTACTTGCCGAAGGGTTTGAAAACAGCGGTTTTACCCATTCCGAAACACTGCTTCCGCTGGTGGATGCAACGCTTAAAAAAGCGGGGAAAAGCATTGATGAGATTGATGCCTTTGCCGTGACAAACGGTCCGGGTTCATTTACGGGACTGCGCATCGGCTGTGCACTGGTCAAGGGTCTGGCGGGGGACAAGCCCTGCTATCCGGTGCCGACGCTTTCGGCACTGGCCTATAATTGTATCGATTGTGAGGGTGTGGTCATTCCGATGATGGATGCCCGTCGACAGCAGACATATACGGCGACCTTTGCTGTACAAGAGGGCAAGATTAGCCAAATTACCGAGGATCGTGCCATCGCGGTAGAGCAGCTTGAAAATGAGATATTGTCTTATCTTGATCAAGGAAAGAAGGTCTACGTGCCGGGTGACGGTGCCTATCTTTTAAGCGAGGATGTAGCTCAACAGGTGCAAAAGCCTGCCCATCCTCTCATTCTCGGCATCAGTGTGGCAAAAGCCACACAAAACATCGACCCCGTTTCCGCGGTCGAACTCGGACTTCGATATCTGCGTTTGTCGCAAGCGGAAAGAGAAAGAAATATAAAACTTGGAGGAAAAGAACAATGATTACTATTGCATGTGATAAAGCCGGCGTGGAATACGTGGCAAAGTGCTGCGAGTACTTTAAGGAAAATGGTGTAGAGTACCGTGTGGCTCTGCCCGAGGACGGCAGCGCTTTTTGGTTTGATTACGTAGACGGCGCCAAAGAGGTGGCACACGATGTGGCCGAGGGCAAAAGCAAACTTGGTGTACTGATCTGCGGTACCGGTATCGGTATGAGCATCGCCGCCAACAAAGTAAAAGGCGTGCGTGCCTCGGTCTGCTCGGATACTTTTTCAGCAGAGATGACCCGCCGTCATAACAATGCCAACGTTTTGTGTATGGGCGCCCGTGTTATCGGTGAGGAAATTATGATTCGTGTGCTGGATGCCTTTATGAAGGCTCCCTTTGACGGCGAGACCGAAGAGGGTGTAAGACATCTCAACCGTGTCAATAAGATCATTGCGCTGGAAGAGGAATTTTAAGTGAAAAAAGCGTTGATCGCTATGAGTGGCGGCGTGGACAGCTCGGTGGCCGCCGCGCTGATGCTCGAGTCGGGTTACGAGGGTGTGGGCATCACTATGAAACTGCACCCCGAAAGCAAGGAAATCTACGGAGAAAAGTGCGGTTCACCGCAGGATGCCGCTGACGCCGCTGCGGTCGCTCGGCGGCTCGGGATGGCGTTTGAAGCAGTGGATTGCTCGGATGAATTTGTCCGTACGGTGGTAGAGCCTTTTGTTCGCAGTTATGAAGCGGGGCAAACGCCCAACCCCTGTATTGAGTGTAACCGCCATATGAAGTTTGGCCGTCTGTACCAACGTGTCAAAGAGTTGGGCTGTGACAAGGTCGTAACGGGGCATTATGCTCGTGTGACCTTTGACGGCGAGCGTTATCTGTTGCAACGGGCAAAGGATAAGCGCAAAGATCAGAGCTACGTGTTGTATTTTCTCTCTCAGGAGCAACTGGCACACACCTGTTTTCCATTGGGTGAGATCGAGAGCAAGGAGCAGGTGCGGGCTTTGGCGGCGGAGCGAGGATTTGACAATGCACTTCGTCCCGACAGTCAGGACATCTGTTTTGTGCCCGACGGGGCGTATGCTGATTTTATTTCCCGATATACGGGAAAGGACTATCCCGAGGGCGACTTTGTAGATCTCGAAGGCAATGTACTGGGGCGGCATAAAGGGCTGATCGGTTATACCGTGGGCCAACGCCGCGGACTGGGGTTGGCATTGCCGCAGCCGGGTTATGTGATCGAAAAGAATTTGCAAAAAAATGAGATCGTTGTTGCCCCTCGTGAAGCACTGCTGATCGAGCGCATCTGTGTGGGAGAGGTCAACTGGATCGCCATACAACCACCTGTTTCTGCACTGCGAGCCGAGGTCGTCACCAGATATCAGGCTCCCCCTGTGCAGGCTACGCTGATACCGGAGTCGGATGGGATTACAGTGCTGTTTGACACTCCGCAAAAGCGCCCCGCCGCAGGGCAGAGTGCGGTATTCTATGACGGAGATACCGTGTTGGGCGGCGGAATTATAAAATAAAAGCGATGGAGAGTTAGTCTCTCCATCGCTTCAGACTGTCAAAAAAGTCGTTTCACCACAGAGAAATAACAAAATAAAAGAAAACAAGTTTGTACTATATACAAAATCTCAATTCTTTCCAAAATCAATTCATGACAAAAGTATCGTTTGGGGAAGCCTTGCTCTGCAAGGCTTTTCTCTGTTTTCCGCCGATGCGACCTCTACCGTACCCACGTACGCCGACGAGACCGCATCGGCGAAATGCAACTTCCTTTTTGACAACCTCCAGCGCGTCAAAGAGGGTTCTTTGACACGCTGAAGCGATGGAGAGTTAGTCTCTCCATCGCTTATCTTTTAGTTTTTTTCTCCATAAAAGCTCGTCTTGATCGGCCAGCGCAAAGAAGGCACGGTTGACGGGTTGGATATTTTTCTTTCTCAGATAAAACCACAGCAGTACAAACAATATCTCATAGAGTATGGTCAATACCATAAATATCGTACTGTACCGTGTTCCCATAGCGAAGATATCGGTTGCAACATACAGGCAGGCACCTAAACCTACGGCAGATAGGATATTGATGCCGTAGTAGCCGTATTTTAGCGAACCGAAGAGATTCATGGCAAGCATACCCACCCACAAAAACAGTGTGATCAGCATCAGCAGTGAGCCCCATGTGTAGCACCATTTAAACAAGTTTTCATGATAAAGAGGATTGGAGTATTCCGGAATATTACTTTTCTGCAGGGCCGCAATGTTGCCAAAGCACAGGATGTACGGCGGCAGTGCCATAAAGCCGATCGGGTATTTTTTAAAGGAATACATGCAGGCATTTTTGTAGGTGATGTGATACTGTAGTTTTGTGCAGGCGGTATTGACAAGCAGTGCCGAAATCGTAAAGAACACTATCTTGAAATCGAAAAACAGATACAGCGCCACGGATGCCGCTGTCAGCAAAATGAATACAATGTGTTTAAGAAGTTTCATATTTTTCACCTTTTTTGAGGGGAAGCTGTACCAGAATAACGGCGGCAAATACAAGAGCACAACCGCCCAACTGTTGCAGTGTTACATTTCCGTTGTCTATGTAGCCGATCTTCCAGAAAAGGAAACCGAAAAGCGTGGCGAACACCGCTTCCAACGAACCGATCAGGCTGACCATCACAGCGTCGGTGAATTTCTGCGCCAAGATCTGCAGGGTATAGGCTACGCCGCTGGACAGAATACCCGTGTAAAGAATGGGTATCCACGCTGACAGCAGTGCCTGCGGACTTGCCGGGCCGCAAATCAAAGAGAACAGCAGACTCAGCAAACCGCAGACCAAAAACTGTATACAGGACATCTTGATGCCGTCTGCCTTGGGGGAAAAGTGATCTATCACCATAATATGCACCGTAAAGGCTACGGCGCACAGCAAGACCAACAGATCTCCCGGTGCCAGAGTAAAGTTTTCGTTGATGCACAAGAAATAAAAACCGACCACGCTCAGCAACACACTGATCCATACCACCGGCATTACTTTTTTGCCCAGAAACAGGCCGGCCAGCGGAACAAGTACCACATAGAGTGTTGTAATAAATCCTGCCTTGGCTGTGGTGGTGTAGACCAGACCGTACTGCTGAAGTGCCGAGGCTACAAACAGTATTGCGCCGCAAACGACACCGCCGATCCATGTATTTTTTTGATCGGACTTTGCTTTTTTGTCAGAAAATATTAATATTACGGGTATCAGTACTATGGCACCCAACAAATTGCGCGCCGCCATAAATGAAAAGGGATCTACACTGTCCATAGCGCTGCTTTGTGCGACAAAGGCAGTGCCCCAGATCAATGCGGTCAACAGCATCATCAGATTACCTTTAAGTTTCTGCTTGTTCATTTTTATGCCTCCAAACTTATGGGTAATGATATCATATCTTGCATTTTTCGTCAAGGTTATGTATAATAAATATTAACTATACAAGTGAGGTGAGTCAAATGGTTGATAATGCCATTTTAGATTTGGTGGATTATGGTGTCAGCTGTAATCTGTTGCGTGCTGAGGATGAAATTTTTGTGACAAACAGTTTGCTCTCTGCTCTGGGAATGTCGGACTTTTCTCCCGACAGAAAAGCTTTGGAGAGACCTCTGGAGGAAATATTGGGCGACTTGCTTGATTTTGCTGCTAAAAAGGGACTCATTGATGCAGAGAGTCAGACCGAGCGTGATCTGTTTGATGCAAAACTGATGGGACTTCTTATGCCTCGCCCCAGCCAAGTGATCGCAGGATTTTGGGCAGATTATGCCGAGGATCCTGTGCTGGCTACCGATAATTATTATGCTTTCAGTCAGGACAGTGACTACATTCGCCGCTACCGCATCTGTAAAGATGTGAAGTGGCAGACCGCCACACCGTATGGCGATCTGGATATTACCATCAATCTTTCCAAACCCGAAAAAGATCCCAAGGCGATCGCCGCCGCACTCAACAGCAAGTCCAGTAATTATCCCAAATGCGCTCTTTGCAAGGAAAACGAGGGCTATGCCGGCAGAATGAATGCCGCCGCCCGACAGAATCACCGTATCATTCCGTTGGACCTGAGTGGGGAAGAGTGGTTTTTGCAGTATTCTCCCTATGTTTATTACAATGAGCACTGCATTGTGCTGTGCGGTGAGCATACACCTATGAAAATCAGCCGCAAGACTTTTGAAAGACTGTTGCAGTTTACGACAATCTTTCCGCACTATTTTCTGGGCTCCAACGCCGACCTGCCCATTGTGGGTGGCTCTATATTGACCCACGATCATTTTCAGGGCGGACACTTTGAATTCGCCATGGAGCGTGCTCCTATTGCAAAACAAGTGGAGTTTAAGGGCTTTGGGCAGGTCAAAGCGAGTATTGTCAAGTGGCCTATGAGCGTACTGCGCCTTCGCTCTGCGGATAAAGACGTGCTGGTCGACCTGGCGGATAAAATCCTTGGAGCCTGGCGAGGTTACACCGATGAAGCGTCGGTCATCTTTGCCGAAACAGACGGCGTACCTCATAATACCATCACTCCCATTGCCCGCAGACGAGGAGAGGACTTTGAACTGGATCTGGTACTTCGCAACAATCTGACCACCGAGGAGCATCCATTTGGTTTGTACCATCCCCACGCTGAGTTGCACCACATCAAAAAAGAAAATATCGGTCTTATCGAGGTTATGGGTCTGGCGGTACTGCCTGCACGACTCAAGGATGAAATGGCACAACTCAAAGATGCCATCTTAAATGGTAAGCCCATTCACGGTGAACTTGAAAAGCACAAAGCTTGGGTTGAGGAATTCTTGCCTTGCTATGAGAGTATTACCGAAGAAAATATTGATGAAATTTTGCAAAATGAGATCGGCAAGGTATTTTGTAGGGTGCTGGAGCATGGCGGTGTATATAAAGATCAAGATGCTTTTATGCGTTTTGTTGATTATGTAAATGAGCAATAATCAAATGAAAACTAAGAAAAAAAGAAAAAACAAAAAAAGCATTCGCCGCTTCTGGCAAATTTTCGGAATTGCGGTGGGCGCCATTGCTTTGATACTGATCGCCTCTGCGGTAGGCTTGTACTACTATACGTTCGGTGAATTTGAGTCACAGGTCGTGGAGATCAACACAGAAAAGATCAGCTTGTCCGAAGATGCACCTAAAAACGATCTGTTTCACGTAGCAGTATTCGGCGTAGACACTTATGAGAGCTATGTAGGTCGTGCAGACAGTGTTATGATCTTTACGGTGGATATGCAAAATCAGCAGATCAAGCTGACCTCCATTCTCCGTGACAGCTATGTTGCCGTCCAAGGACACGGACACGATAAGATCAACCACGCCTATGCCTACGGCGGAGCAGAACTGATGCTCAATACCATCAACAGTAACTTTGATATGAATATATCGGAATATCTGGTGCTGGATTTTTCTGACGTGGCTATGCTTGTGGACGCTGTCGGAGGATTGGATATGGAGATCACCGAGGCGGAGCGCAACAATATCAATTCGCTTGTGGTATCTATGGGCGGCAGTGAAAGGCTCACACAGTCGGGCTTTGTGCATCTTACGGGACTGCAGGTGACAGCCTACGGCCGTATTCGTAATATTGATAATGAAGCGGCGCGCTCCGGCCGTCAGCGAGTGGTCATTCAGAGATTGATGGATAAATTGCTGGAGAAAAACATATTTGAATATCCCAAATTGTTGCGTGAATTTTTGCCGCGATTGGAAACCACCCTCAGCATCGGCGAGTTGACGGAGGCTATGCTGGATGCGGCGCGTTGCGATTGGAACATTCGTGAATGTGTACTGCCCGATAAGGCGGATAATCCTGACGGCGGCATATATAACGGCGTGTGGTATTGGCGCTACGACCTCGATGCCGCCGCGACGCGTTGGCATGAATTTTTGAAAAATAAGATTACGGATTGAGCTTGACCCAGATGGTTTCTGTTGTGATGCGCTGAATGTTTTTCCAAGGAATCTGCAGACATTCACCCTTGCCGAAAGGGAAGTGAAAGCCGCTGGGCGGGACGGTGACACACAGTATGTTACCGCAACCGTCGATGACCAGATCTTCTGCAAAACCCAGACGGGCACCGTCACACAGATCAATAATTTCCTTTTTGCGCAGTTCTCGAAATGTATAGTTCATAAAAAATCACCGTAATATTATATGCAAATCAAATCAAAAAGGTGCTGCCCAAGGCAGCACCTTTTTCAGACTGTCAAAAAAGTAGTTTCACCACAGAGAAGAAGAGAAAATAAAAGAAAAGAGTTCATACTTACTAAAGTCACAAACTCCGATCCAAATCCCAACATTAACATTTGATTTTTCTGGGGAAGCCATGCTCTGCAAGGCTTTTCTCTGTTTTTTGCCAACAAATCTCCTACCGTACCCACGTGCGCCGACGGAGTTTTGTTGACGAAATGCAACTTCCTTTTTCATTTAGTTTAACCTTTTTTTGATGGGCTTTATCATTTTAAGAAATGCAAAATTGAAAAAGCACATAATGACTGTCATAATCAACTCGACAGGCACTCTCGTAATCAGCATCGCCCAAAATGTCGTACTGTAAAACGAGGCCAGCACCGCTACCTTGAGCAGCAGTTCTATGACTACGGTTTCGGCAATGGCGGCCGTAATGCAACGGGGCAGGGCAATGCGCTCTTTGTAAAAAAACAGACCGAATAACATTCCTGCCAGCGCCGTGGCGATCGTAATGCCGGGGATGAGTGCACCGTGCGGATGCACAAGCCAGGCCAGTATGTCGCCGACACCGCCCACCAACATAGCCATTACGGGGCCGCACAAAAAGCCGGCCGCCGCCAGAATGATAAATTCAAAACTGATCTTGATAGAATCGCTGGGATAAAAGTGCACAAATGTACCCAGTAAAACATACAGGGCAATCAGCAGACCGCCGATCGTGAGCGTTCTGACATTTCGCAGCTGTTTGACAGACTCTGAGAATTTTTTAAAAAACTTTTGCATAGTAGACTCCTCCTTTTTTATGATTTCCGTTGGTTGTAGAGATCCACTATACAACGCAGCGGGATGCGATGGACAAACCGCAAGTTCAAAAAACTTTTCGTGTTTCGGGCAACTCCCCGTCCCAAAACCACTTAACGCCTGTCCGTCTACTCTGCTTCAATATTATTATATCACGCAGTTTTTGTTTGTCAATAAAATACACTCCGGAAAAATCCGGAGTGTATTTTAAAAGAATTTGGAAATAATACCCTGCGCCCAGAAAATGATGAGCAAAACTGGCAGGATCCATTTGGCATAGATGTACATCCATTGGCCGGTGGGGAACTTGGCGCCCGTTCCGGAGTTGGCTTCGTTGATGAATTTCTTGTATCCCCAACCTTTTTTACTGAGAGTGCAGAACAGTACATAAACCACACATCCCAGCGGCAAAATATTGTTGCTGATAATAAAGTCTTCCAGATCCATGATGTTGGTGCCTTCTCCAAGAGGTGCAAAATTTGACCATACGTTGAATCCCAACACGCAGGGAAGAGAGAGCACAAGAATCAGCACGCCGTTGATCAGGCAGGATTTTTTGCGGCTCCAGCCCCATTTGTCGCAACCGCAGGAGATAATGTTTTCGAATACGGCGATAACGGTGGACATGGCGGCAAAGACCATGAATACAAAGAACAGTGCGCCCCACAAACGTCCCATAGGCATAGCGTTGAAAATATTGGGCAAGGTTTCAAATACCAGTCCGGGACCGGAGCTGGGATTGATACCGTAGGCAAAGCAGGCGGGAATGATGATCATGCCGGCCATAAATGCCACAAAGGTGTCCAGCGCGGCTACGGATATCGATTCTCCCATCAGACGGCGATTTTTGCCGATATAGCTGCCGAAAATGGCCATACTGCCCATGCCGATGGACAGCGTAAAGAAGGCTTGTCCCAGTGCGGCGAAAATGACCTCGCCCCAGCCGTGCTCTTTGATACCGTCGAGGTTGGGGAGCAGGTAATACTTGATGCCCTCTGCGGCACCGGGCAAAGTGACGGCGCGCACGGCAAGTATGACGATGATACCGAGCAGTGCCAGCATCATAACCTTTGTGATTCGTTCCACACCCTTTTCAAGGCCCAGTGAACAGATCAAAAATCCCACTACGACGACCAGCAGCATATAGCCTGCCATAATCCAAGGATTGGCGGTGAGTTCTGAAAACTGTGCGCTGATGGCTGTGGGTTCAAGGCCCGAAAAGTTGCCCTTGATCATCTTGACCACATAGGCAAACATCCAACCGCTGACTGTGGTGTAAAACATCATCAGAAGATAGTTGCCGATCAGACCTACCCAGCCGAAAGCGTGCCATTTGGTGCCCTTGGGCTCCAGCACCGCAAAAGAGGTCATAATACTTTTTTGACTGCCGCGGCCTACGGAAAATTCCATCGTCATGATGGGAAGGCCGAAAATCAACAAAAACAGTAAGTAAATCAGAATAAAAGTAGCTCCGCCGTACTGGCCCACGATATAAGGAAAACGCCAAACATTACCAAGTCCTATGGCGCAACCCGCAGAGATCAGAATGAAGCCGAGGCGGGAGGTGAATTTTTCGCGTTGCATTGTATATTCCTCCAGAAAAAATGAGGGAAACTTAAGTTTCCCTCAAAGGTTTTAAAGTTCGATGGAATTGAGTAAGTCGCGCAGTGCAACGATCTCTTCTTTTGTAAAGGTGAGACCTTTGTTCATTTTGGTTCCGTCGGGAGACCAATCGCGAATATCGTACTTGGGATCGCGGCCGGCCCAGCTGATGAGCTTGAGTTCTTTTGCCCAACCGTTAGGACCCTCAATCAATGTACCAAAGGTTTCCTTGACTTCATAAGTGAAATCTGCCATTTTATGTAACCCCCTATTTTTATATGTAATTATATTATATTAAAATAAAATGCACAATGTCAATACATTTTTTAATATTTTTAGTTCATTTTGCGGAAAAATACAGTATTTTTCCGCAAAATGAAGGCTTATAGGGGAAATTAATCGTCTGATTCAATGCTTCGGTGGTTGGCCGGAACAATCTTCTGAAACAAAATTGAAATCGCCCACAAGCCGGCAAGTCCTACTACGGTAAAAATGATGCGACTGATCAAGGAATCGGTTCCGCCGAAAATGAATCCGACCAGATCAAAGTTAAACAATCCTACCAGACCCCAGTTAATGGCTCCGATGATGATAAGCACCAAAGATAACTTGTTCATACGTACACTCCTTTTTGTGATTTGTCTATAGTGTTGCCGAAAGAAATGTATTTATTCACAGTTTTTAAAGCGGTAATGCAGGACAAATGAGTTGCCCTCGTTCACAGAGTATGCCTTCCAGCAACGAGGAATCTCTGCAAAGAGAGGCATATTCGTTGAGCTGTGTAAGCGCGTTGCTTTTAAACGGCTCATCGGGATATTCGAGCAGTATATAATATTCGCGGTTCCATTTGTAGAGTGCACAGCGGGAGGGAAGTGTCGGCATACGCCGCAAGGCGGTGACAAATCCCGCAATATCTTCGATATGTTCAGGGGAGAATATATACAATGCTTCGCTTTGCTCTTCTTTTTGCAGGAGCATTCCTTCCTCGTCTTCGCTTCGTGTGAAGGTGATAAAATAGTTGCCGCCCGTAGCAAGCCTGGCTTCTACCGTGACCGCATTTTCAAGAAAGGATACACCCGTTTCTTCGAAGATTAAAAAAAGCAGGTGATACAAAAAATCCATGCTTTCGTCGTCCTGCAGACTCAGTTTGTGATAGGGAATGCGATATCGGTTGACATCGGTGGATTCAATAAGCACCTTGACTTGGTCATCAGAGATCTTTTTGATGATCATATTTTCATACCCCACTTACTCTTTCATTATATTATGCAAAGAGAGAAATGTGAAAAGACAGCGCCTTTTCAGGGGAAAGAAAAAATGTTTTCAGGCAGCAAAAGGTTTTCAAAATAGAAAAATACCATATTTTGAGTGAAATATGGTATTTTCCTTATATTTTTGTTAATTTGTCGAGCGGCTTTTTGCGTTTGATTTACAGGATTCTTACGCGAATAACACCCTCGATGGCGCTGATGTTCTGAACATTGACGTCGTTTACATCGCTGTTGCAGTCTACGATGGTGTAAGCAAAGTCACCTTTGGATTTATTGATCATATTTTCAATGTTGATATTTTCAGAAGCAATCTCGGCAGAGATGTTGGAGAGAATGGCGGGAATGTTTTTGTGAATGATGCAGATTCTGGTTTTGCCGCTGCGCGCCATCTCGGTGTTGGGGAAGTTGACGGAGTTGATGATGTTGCCGTGCTCCAGATACTCTTTGATTTGGTCAACTGCCATAACAGCGCAGTTGTCCTCGCTCTCGGGAGTGGAGGCACCCAAATGGGGGATGCAAACGACGTTTTTCATCTTAAGTGTTTCGGCATCGGGGAAGTCGGTGACGTACTTGGCAACTTTGCCGTCTTCCAGCGCCTGTGCCATATCGGCATTGTTGACAAGACCGCCGCGGGCGAGGTTGAGAATGCGGACACCGTCCTTCATCAGTGCGATACTGGTTTTGTTGATAAACTCTTTGGTATCGGGGGTGAGGGGAGCGTGAATGCTGATGTAGTCACACTCGGTGTAGATCTCTGCCAGTGTGGCCATCTGTACGTTGTTGGACAGATTCCAAGCGGATTTAATGGACAGATAGGGGTCCTGACCGTATACCTTCATACCCAGTGCCACGGCAGCATTAGCGACCATAACACCGATGGCACCCAGACCGATAACACCCAACTTTTTACCTGTGATTTCGGGACCGACAAACTGGCTCTTGCCCTTTTCGACTTGCTTTGCAACATCGTCGCCGGTCAGGCCTTCTGCCCACTTTACACCGCCAACGATATCACGGGAGCCGAGCAGCAAAGCGGCAATGGCAAGCTCTTTAACGGCGTTGGCATTGGCACCGGGAGTGTTGAAAACTACAATACCCTTTTGTGCGCAAGCATCTACAGGAATGTTGTTAACACCGGCGCCTGCTCTGGCAATAGCCAACAGGCTGTCGGGCATAACATAGTCGTGCATGGCGGCGCTGCGTACCAGAATACCTTCGGGGTTCTGTACGTCATCGCCTACGGTATAATCGGCCGTCAGACGATCGGTGCCGATTTTGGAGATCTTATTTAAAGTCAGAATATTCATTATGCATTTTCCTTTTCAAATTTCTTCATGAATTCAACCAGGGCTTCCACACCTTCTACGGGCATAGCATTGTAGATGCTGGCACGCATACCGCCTACCGAACGGTGACCCTTGAGGTTGACAAAACCGGCGGCTGTAGCGGCGGCAATAAACTTTTTGTCGAGATCCGCATCACCGGTAACAAAGGGAATGTTCATCAGAGAACGACTGTCACCCTGTACGGTAGCACTGAACATAGCGGAGGAGTCGAGATAATCATAAAGCATAGCAGCTTTCTTTTCGTTAATCTTTTTCATCTCTTCCAGACCGCCCAGAGAGTCCAGCCACTCCAGTACCAGACCCAGTACATAAATGCAGTAGCAGGGAGGAGTATTGAACATGGAATCGTTCTCAGCGTGGGTGCTGTAGCGGAACATGGTGGGGGTGATGTCCTGTGGTTCGCCGATCAGATCTTCACGGATGATAACTACGGTCAGACCTGCGGGAGCCATATTTTTCTGTGCGCCTGCATAGATAACACCGAACTTGGAAACGTCTACAGGCTCACTGAGGATGCAAGAAGACATATCGGCTACCAGCGGAACGTCACCGGTTTCGGGCAGACGGGGGAACTTGGTGCCGTAGATGGTGTTGTTCATACAGATGTGGAAGAAATCGGCATCCTTGTCAAAAGTGGAAGCATCAAGTTCGGGAATATAGCTGAAGGTCTTGTCTTCGGAAGAGGCGACCACTCTGCATTCGCCGTAACGGCAGGCTTCCTTGTAGGCTTTTTTTGCCCAGGCGCCGGTTACAACATAATCAGCCTTTTTATTCTTGGTCATCAGATTGAGGGGAACCATAGCAAACTGGCTGGAGGCACCGCCCTGCAAAAAGAGGACTTTATAATTTTCGGGAATGTTCATAATCTTTCTGAGCAGTGCCTCGGCGGAGGCAATAATCTCGCCGTACTCCTTAGATCGGTGACTCATTTCCATGACGGACTGACCACTGTTCTTATAGCAAAGCATTTCATCCTGTGCTCTTTTCAAAACGGCTTCCGGCAACACAGAGGGGCCGGCGGAAAAATTGTAAACTCTCATTACTAAACACCTTTCATTTATAAATGTTAACTGTATTATATCACTTTTGGCTTCTATGTCAATAATTAAATTGAATAAAATCTTGAAACATTATACATAATATGCTACAATTAAATCAAACAAAAAACATTAAGGAGATAATACCGTGAAAATCAGCGAAATTCAGCAACTTTTAGATGCAAAAGTACATTGCGGTCAGGAACACCTTGATCAGGAAGTGTCGTCAGCCTGCGGCTCGGATATGATGAGCGATGTATTGGCTTTTGTCAAAGATCAGGCGGTATTGCTGACAGGTCTGCTCAATTTACAAACGGTGCGTACAGCTATGATGATGGATATGAAATGTATTGTTTTTGTTCGCGGCAAGGTGCCGGATGCCAATACCATAGAACTGGCAGGACAGAGCGGCATTGTGCTGATGAGTACGGAAAACCGTATGTATCAGGCTTGCGGCAAACTGTATAATGCCGGACTTTATACGGAGGGCAGTGAACAGTAAATGGAACCGATCAAACTTTCTTTTAATGTAGACGGGGAGAATTTTGTTTCTGCCGGAGAAGCCTCCACCGCCGTAAAAACCACCCTTAAAAAAATGGGTTTTCCGGGAGATACCGTGCGCCGCGTGGCGATTGCGATGTATGAGGCGGAGATCAATATGGTCATTCACGCCCACGGAGGCACGGTAGATGTGGAAATTTGCCCGGATAAGATTGTCATTGTATTGGCGGATAAGGGACCGGGTATTCCTAACATCGATCTGGCGATGCAGGAAGGGTATTCCACCGCGCCTGACGACGTGCGTTCTCTCGGTTTTGGCGCCGGTATGGGTTTGCCCAATATCAAGAAATATTCCGACGATCTTGAGATCGAAACCGAACTCGGTGTCGGTACGACTTTGACGATCACCATAAATTGTTAGGAGTTTATAATGAAATATTTTCATTCTGTTACGCTGAATGAGGACAAGTGTAAGGGATGCATTAACTGTGTTAAGCGTTGCCCCACGGAGGCCATTCGTGTCAAGCAGGGCAAGGCGCATATTATTGCGGAGCGTTGTATTGATTGCGGCGAATGTATCCGCGTTTGTCCCAATCACGCAAAAAGAGCAATATACGATCACCTCGATGAGCTGAAAAAATACCGTTATACTGTGGCCAGTCCCGCGCCTGCACTGTACGGTCAGTTCAATAATCTCAATGATATTGATTACATATTGGCAGGCCTTTTGGAGCTGGGCTTTGACGACATTTTTGAGGTGGCAAAAGCCGCTGAACTGGTCAGCGAGATCACCCGTAAAAAAATGCAGAAAAACGATTTCTCGAAACCGTTGATCTCCACAGCTTGCCCTGCTGTCGTTCGTATGATCAAGGTGCGCTTTCCCGAGCTTATGAATCATTTGCTGGAGGTCAACGCCCCCGTAGAGGTGGCGGCCAAGATCGCTCGTAAACAAGCGGTGGAAAAGACGGGATACAAGCCCGAGGAAATCGGCATTTTCTTCATATCCCCCTGTCCGGCCAAGGTGACCGCTGCCAAAAATCCTATCGGCACTCGTGAGATCACCATTGACGGTGTGCTGGCCATCAGTGATATCTATAAGCATCTTCTGTCCGTTATGGGCAAGATCAAAAATCCGCCGTCCATGCAAAGCTGTGGTCTGACGGGCATTTCCTGGTCTTATACCGGCGGTGAAGCCACAGCGCTTCTGCGCTCCAAATATCTGGCGGCAGATTCTATTGAAAACGTTATACAGATACTTGAGAGTATCGAAGACGAAAAGCTGACCGATCTTGATTTTGTGGAACTTGGCGCCTGTCCTTCGGGATGCGTGGGTGGCTGTCTGACGATGGAGAATCCCTTTATCGCCCGCACCAAGGTACGGCAACTGAGAAAATATCTGCCCGTTGCCGGCGGCAAGCTGTCTGATTACGGGCTGGAAGAAAACAGCTTTGACTGGGACGAAAAAGAGGACTCTGCTCCCATTATGGTTCTTGATACCGACCGCAAAAAAGCAATGGAAAAGATCATCGAGATCCAGCGTATAGAGAGTATATTACCCGGCATCGACTGTGCCGCTTGCGGCTCTCCTTCCTGCCACGCCTTTGCGGAGGATGTGGCGGCAGGCAATGCCAAAGAGGCTGACTGCGTATTCGTTATGCGCAATAAGTTAAAAAATATCATGGAAAATCTTACCGAATAGAGAGGTTATTATGACCGTTACAGAATTGGCCGCCGCTTGCGGCTTTACACCGATACATATCGCCGATGAGACCGCTCCGATCAAAGGAGCGTATGCCTGCGACCTGCTTTCTTGGGTCATCGGCAGAGCAGAGGAGGGCGCCGCACTGGTGACCGTGATGACAAATGTCAACGTTATTGCGGTGTCCGTAATGGCGGAACTTCCTTGCGTGGTACTGTGCGAGAGCGTGACACCTGACGAGGTCACTCTACAGAAAGCCCGGGATCAAGGTGTCAGCATCCTTTCCAGCAGCAAGCCGACCTATGAAACTTGTCTTGCTATCGGTAAAGTGCTGTGAGAGTATACTACGATTTTCATATGCACTCTTGTCTGTCGCCTTGCGGCGATGACGATATGACACCTAATAATATCGTCAATATGTCCATTCTCGGCGGACTGGAGGCCATCGCCCTGTCCGATCACAATACCTGCGGAAATGCAGATGCTTTTTTGAAGGTGGCCGAGGAGGCAGGCATCATTGCCTTGGCGGCGATGGAGCTGGAAACAGCGGAGGAAATTCACATTCTTTGTCTGTTCAAAGATTTGGAGGATGCCCGCCGTTTTGACAGGGAAGTGGTCACACCTGCTTTGCCGCCGATTAAAAACCGAGTGGATATTTTTGGCAAGCAGCAGTTCATGGATGAACAGGATCAGGTCATCGGCGAGGAGGAGCGTTATTTGATCAACGCTACCACCATTACTGCCGATGCACTGCCGTCTTTGATTGCAAATTATAACGGTATCGCCATACCTGCCCATATCGATAAAAGCACCAAGAGTATGCTTTCTGTGTTTGGATTTATCGATCTGTCGTTGGGATACCGCATTTTTGAGTTGTCCAAAAACGCTCCTGCCGATTTTATCCAAACGCATCCGCAACTAAAAGACTGTCTTTTCCTCTATGACTCCGATGCCCATTATTTGCAGGATATTTCCGAGGCGGGCGGCAAGAATTATCTGGAGCTTGACAGAACGGACAAGGATGCCGTATGGAACTATCTGATGGAAAAAAGTGAGTATTTTTGAGATTTTCTGTTTATTTTTAAAAAAATGTAGAAATTCCTAAAAAAATATGTTATATTAGTTAATTGGTAATACATATCCGCAAACAAGAGTTTGTGTGATGATTTTTATAGGAGGACATATTATGAGTAAAAGATGCACCATTCCCTTCAAGGGAACCAAGGAGCAGGAAGCGCAGCTGCGCGCTATGATTGCTGACCATAAGGATCAGCAAGGCGCACTGATGCCCATTCTGCAGGGCGCTCAGGAGATTTATGGTTATCTTCCTTACGAGGTTATGACCATCATTTCCCAGGAGCTGAAGATTTCTATGGCCGACATCTACGGTGTTGCCACCTTCTACGCTCAGTTTTCTTTGGTACCCAAGGGCGAGTACAAGATCGGTGTATGCCTGGGAACCGCCTGTTATGTTAAGGGCGCCGGCGATCTGATCGACAAGGTTAAGGAAATTTTGAATTTGGAGGTCGGCGGTTGCACTCCCGACGGCAAGTTCTCTCTTGAGGCTACCCGTTGCATCGGTGCCTGCGGTCTGGCTCCCGTTATGACCATCAACGATGATGTTTACGGCAGACTGACAGTTGACCAGATTCCCGGTATTCTTAAAAAATATATGGACTAATTCTCTATGAAAGAGATATCGCTTAATATTCTGGATGTCGTTGGTAATTCGATCAAGGCGAAGGCAAAGCGTATCGACATCATTCTTGCCGAAAGTGTACAGCGCGATGTGCTGGAGCTTACCATTAAGGATGACGGGTGCGGTATGGCGCCGGAGTTTCTTGCCAGAGTGACCGATCCCTTTACCACCACCCGTACCACCCGCAGGGTTGGTTTGGGTCTGCCACTGCTCAAGATGGCGGCTGAAGGGTGTAACGGCACCTTTTCCATTGAGTCAACTGTCAATGTGGGTACTTGTGTTTTTGCCACCTTTCAGTTGTCGCATCTGGACCGCATGCCGCTGGGCAATATGCCGGAAACCATTGTGACGTTGATCGGCGCCGATGACAAGATACGGTATGTGTATACACACACCACCGACACTGACACTTTCGTGATGGATACCAAGGAAATCCAGGATACACTGGGGGAGGAGATCCCTCTGTCCGCGCCCGAGATACTGGCGTGGATCAAAGATTTTGTTAAAGAAAATTTAGAAAATATTAAGGGAGGCAACCTATAATGAAAAGCTTAGCAGAATTGCAAGCCATTAAGGCCAAGATGGCTGACAAGGTTCAACTGCGTGAGTATGATGAAAACTCCGCAATTCGTGTTGTTGTCGGTATGGCAACCTGCGGTATCGCCGCCGGTGCCCGTCCTGTACTCAGCAAGTTTGTTGAGGAGGTACAGGCCAAGAATCTCAGCAACGTTATGGTTACACAGACCGGATGCATCGGCATCTGCCGCTACGAGCCCGTTGTTGAAGTTATGGAAGGCACCAAAAAGACCACCTATATCAAGATGACCCCTGAGAAGGCTTCCAGAGTTGTTCTGGAGCATCTCGTAAACAACAAAGTAGTTGAAGAATACACCATCGGTGCTGCTGAAAAAGCCGGTGAATAAGGAGGAAGCAAAGTGGTAAGAAGCCATATTCTTGTATGTGAAGGTACCGGTTGTACCTCTTCCAACGCGCCTGCAATCGTAAAAGCGCTGAATGACGAGTTGGCAGCAAACAACCTGCAGGACGAAGTTAAGGTCGTTACGACCGGTTGCTTCGGTCTGTGTGCACTCGGCCCCATTATGATCGTGTATCCTGAGGGTGCATTTTACAGCCGCATGACTCCCGAGCATATTCCGGAGATCGTAAGCGAGCATATTGTTAAAGGTAGAATTGTTAAAAAGTACTTATATGAAGAGACCGTTGATACCGAAAGTGGTGTTACCAAGTCTCTTAACGAAACCAACTTCTATGCCAAGCAGGAGCGTGTTGCTCTGCGTAACTGCGGTGTTATCAATCCCGAGGACATCGAGGAGTACATTGCTGTTGACGGCTATGCCGCATTGGGTAAGGTTCTGACCGAGTGGAAGCCCGAGGATGTTATCAAGTGCATCAGCGATTCCGGTCTGAAGGGCCGCGGCGGCGCAGGTTTCCCCACCGGTCTTAAGTGGAGCCTGGCTGCTAAAACCGTAGCAGATGTCAAGTACGTATGCTGTAACGCTGACGAGGGTGACCCCGGTGCATTTATGGACCGTTCCGTTTTGGAAGGTGACCCCCACGCTGTTCTGGAAGCAATGGCTATCGCTGCCTATGCAGTAGGCGCTTGCCGTGGCTTTATCTATGTCCGTGCTGAGTATCCCATCGCCGTTCATCGTCTGCAGATCGCTATTGATCAGGCCAGAGAGTACGGTCTGTTGGGGGAAAATATCTTCGGCACCGGCTTTAATTTTGATGTTGAACTCAGACTGGGCGCAGGCGCATTCGTCTGCGGTGAGGAAACTGCTCTGATGACTTCCATCGGCGGTAACCGTGGTGAACCCCGTCCTCGTCCTCCGTTCCCCTCTGAAAAGGGTATCTTTGATATCCCCACTATGAACAACAACGTTGAGACCTATGCCAACATTCCTCAGATCATCCTCAAGGGTGCTGATTGGTTTGCCTCTATGGGTACCGAGAACTCCAAGGGTACCAAGGTATTCGCACTGGGCGGTAAGATCAAGAACACCGGTCTTGTCGAGATTCCCATGGGTACCACCCTCAGAGAGATCGTTGAGGACATCGGCGGCGGCGTACCGGACGGTAAGCTCTTTAAGGCTGCACAGATGGGTGGCCCCTCCGGCGGTTGTATTCCTGCTTCTCTCATCGATACCAAGGTTGACTATGAATCTTTGGCTGCAGTCGGCGCCATGGTTGGTTCCGGTGGTCTGATCGTTATGGACGAGGACAACTGTATGGTCGATATCGCCAAGTTCTTCCTTGAGTTTACCGTTGATGAATCCTGTGGTAAGTGTACTCCCTGCCGTATCGGTACCAGAAGACTGCTTGAGTATCTGGAGAAAATCACCGATGGTAAGGCTACTATGCAGGATCTCGAGGATATGGAAGCACTCTGCTACCACATTAAGAGCAACTCTCTGTGTGGTTTGGGCCAGACCGCTCCCAACCCCGTACTGTCCACTCTGAGATATTTCCGCGATGAGTATATCGCTCATATCGAAGAGAAGCGTTGTCCTGCCGGTGTATGTAAGAAACTGGTTCAGTACGTTATCACCGACAAGTGTATCGGATGTACCAAGTGTGCCCGTAACTGTCCCGTTAACGCTATTAACGGTACTGTTAAGCAGCTCCACGAGATTGATCAGGTTAAGTGCATTAAGTGCGGCGCCTGTGTAGACGGCTGTAAGTTCGGCGCCATTATCAAGAAGTAAGAAAGGAACATAAAATCATGAATGTAAATCTGAAGATTAACGGAATTGATGTTACGGTTCCGAAGGGCACGACCATTCTGGAAGCTGCCAAAACCGTTGGCGTTGAAATTCCCACACTTTGCTATATGAAAGAGATCAACGAGATCGGCGCTTGCCGTATCTGCGTTGTCGAGGTCAAGGGTGCCAGAAGTCTGGTAGCCGCTTGCGTATACCCCGTAAACGAGGGTATGGAGGTCTATACCAATTCTCCCGCTGTTATCAAGGCAAGAAAGACCACTCTTGAACTCATTCTTTCCAACCATAACAGAAAATGTCTTTCCTGTGTCCGCAGTGACAACTGCGAGCTGCAGAAGATGTGTAAAGAGTTTGGCGTAGAGGATTGCGGTCGCTTTGACGGCGAGAAGACTCCTACCACTGTAGACGACAGTGCTCCCCATATGATCCGCGATAACTCCAAGTGCGTTCTCTGCCGTCGTTGCGTTGCTGTTTGTAAGCACAACCAGGGCGTCAGCGTTATCGGCGCTGTAGAGCGTGGTTTTGCCACCAGCATCAACTGTGCGTTTGAAGATGAGTTGGCAAGCAGCCCCTGCATCTCCTGCGGTCAGTGTATTGTAAACTGTCCCACCGGTGCTCTCACCGAGAAGGACGACACTGCCAAGGTTTGGGATGCCATCAACGACCCCGAAAAGACCGTTATCGTACAGACCGCTCCCGCTGTCCGTGCTGCTCTCGGTGAAGAGTTTGGTTTGCCCATCGGCACCAATGTTGAGGGTCAGATGATCGCCGGTCTTAAGATGCTCGGCTTTGATAAGGTATTTGATACCAACTTTACCGCTGACCTTACCATTATGGAAGAGGGTACCGAGTTTATCGACCGTGTTCAGAACGGCGGCAAACTGCCCATCATCACTTCCTGTTCTCCCGGTTGGGTCAAGTACTGTGAGTACTACTATCCCGAATTTATCGAGAACTTGTCTTCTTGCAAGTCTCCCCAGCAGATGTTCGGTGCAGTGACCAAGACTTGGTATGCTGAGAAGAACAATCTGGATCCCAAGAACATCGTATGTGTCAGCGTAATGCCTTGCGTTGCCAAGAAGTTTGAGCTTGGCAGAGATGATCAGGCTGCTGCAGGTGTTCCGGATGTTGATGTTTCCATCACCACCAGAGAACTGGCCAAGATGCTCAAGAGCGCTTGTATCGACCTCAAGAGCCTGCCTGTAGCCGAGTACGACAATCCTCTGGGTGAGTACACCGGTGCCGGCGTTATCTTCGGCGCTACCGGCGGTGTTATGGAGGCAGCTCTCAGAACTGCCGTTGAGATCCTTACCGGCAAGGAAGCTCCTTCCATTGACTTTGTAGATGTCCGCGGTACCGAGGGTATCAAGGAAGCTACCTACAATGTTAACGGTATGGACATCAATGTTTGCGTATGCTCCGGCACTGCAAACGCTGCTAAGGTTCTCGATGCCGTTAAGAGCGGTGAGAAGAACTATCACTTCATCGAGATCATGGGTTGCCCCGGTGGCTGTGTCAACGGTGGCGGTCAGCCCATCCAGCCCGCAAGTGTTACCAACTTCACCGACGTTCGCGCTCTGCGTGCTAAGGTTCTTTATGATATCGATGCCGCTTGTGCTCGCAGAAAGAGCCACGACAACCCTGTTGTTCAGGCCATCTACAACGAGTACTTTGAGAAGCCCGGCAGCCATAAGGCTCATAAGATCCTGCATACCTCTTATGTTGCTCGCAGCAGATACGACGACTAAGTTTAGTTTTAAAAAACGTGCCGATGGAATTATCCATCGGCACGTTTGATTTTGAGGCAAAATATTAACAGAACACAAGGGGATTGTTCTCTTGTGATATTGGATTGTTTGAAACAGAATTAAATATAGTTATCACTATTACGGCAAAAACTGCAAATATCAATATGCCGATTATAAGTAGCAAAAGTATTTTGTTTTTCTCATCACTAAATGCGCCTCCCTGTTACTATCATAAATGAATATCGGCATATTTCTCAAGGTGGAGGGGCGGTAATGGCTGTATTTGTATTTAATTGACCAATTTATGACAAGATTATGAATTTTTAAATAGCGCAGTTGACTGTTGGGGCAAACTAATCTATAATCTAATAGTAAAATTATGTAAAATTGATAAGGGAAGGATAATATGCTTACATTAAAGAAGATATGTAAAGATTATCAGGCGGGAAGCACCGTGGTGCATGCGCTCAGAGATGTGTCACTGCAGTTCCGTGAGAGTGAATTTGTTTCCATTCTCGGTCCCAGCGGTTGCGGTAAGACCACTATGCTCAATATTATCGGCGGATTGGATCAGTATTCCAGCGGCGATCTTGTCATTAACGGTGTTTCTACCAAAAACTATAAAGACAGAGATTGGGACTCCTATCGCAATCACTCGGTCGGCTTTGTCTTTCAAAGCTACAATCTGATTCCGCATCAGAGTGTTTTGCAAAACGTAGAGCTTGCACTCAGCTTGTCCGGTGTGTCCAAGGCGGAACGGAAAAAGCGTGCAAAAGAAGCGCTTGAAAGAGTGGGACTTGGCGATCAGCTCAAAAAGAAGCCCAGCGAAATGTCGGGCGGACAGATGCAGCGCGTGGCCATTGCCCGTGCCATTGTCAATAATCCCGATATCATTCTGGCAGATGAGCCTACCGGCGCATTGGACAGTGAAACCAGCGTGCAGGTTATGGAAATACTTAAAGAGATTTCCAAGGACAGATTGGTCATTATGGTCACCCATAACCCCGAACTTGCTGAAAAATATTCTACCCGTATCGTCCGTATGCTGGACGGTAATATTACCTCGGACAGCGCACCCTTGAGCCAAGAGGAGATTGCCGCTAAGGAACTTGAGGAATGTAAGGCCGCCGAAAAGCGCAAAAAAGCAAAGCGGGAAAAGAAGCCGGCGTTGTCTTTTGCGACGTCGTTCGGGCTTTCTCTTAAGAATTTGTTTACCAAAAAGGGAAGAACCATTCTGACTTCTTTTGCAGGCTCTATCGGTATCATCGGTATCGCGCTGATCTTTGCCGTGTCCAACGGTATGACCACCTATATCGATACCGTACAGGAGGAAACGTTGACCTCCTATCCTTTGACCATTGAAGCCACCACGGTGGATATGGGAACGTTGATGGAAACTTTTATGGGCGTGGCGGACAAAGCACTGCAGGAACACGATAATGATAAAGTGTATTCTCAGTCCATTATGTTTGACATGATCAACGCCTTTAACAATCTGGAAACGACTGAAAACGACCTGCGCTCTTTTAAATCTTATATAGAGAGCCAGCTGAACAATTCGCAGAGCACCTCCGGTCTTGTCGATTCGCTCAGCGGTGTGCAGTACACCTATGATCTGGAACTGTTGGTCTATACCAAGGACGATGACGGTAAGATCATTCGCTCCGATACAAGAAAATTGCTGACAGAGGCAATGGCGGAGCACTTTGGTATGGATCTGGCTTCTATGAGTGGAATGAGTGTTATGGGGATGGGCGATACAAGTGTCTCTATGATGAACAGCAGAAGCCTGTGGCAGGAAATGCTCGGCGGCAAAGACGGCTCTCTCATCAGCCCCGTACTTGAAAATCAGTATGATATAGTTTACGGCTCATGGCCCAATTCCGCTGAGGAGATCGTGCTGGTACTCAACGAACACAATGAACTTGACGATCTGACATTGTATGCCCTTGGTCTTGAAACCAAAGAAGAAATCGACAATATCTTTGCAGCGGTAAAGGAAAAGGAAGACTTTGAAACCACCCAGAAGAGCTGGACCTACGAAGAGATCTGCGATATGGAATTCAAGGTGATCCTCAACGCCGATTGCTATGCACTGGATGACAGCACCGGTCTTTATACCGATCTCAGAGAAAGCGAATCGGGATTGCGTTATCTTTATGACAATGCTATGAAGCTTAAGGTTTCCGGTATCATTCGTCCCAATGAGGATGCCACCGCTTCTATGCTCAGCGGCTCCATTGGTTATACCAAGGCATTGACTGAGTTGATCGTGGAAAAAGGACAGAACGCCGAAGCAGTTCAAGCACAGCAGGCGGATGAATCTGTCGATATATTCAGCGGCTTGCCCTTTAATGAAACCACGGGTAAACTCAGCGATACCGAAAAAGAAAAAGAGTTTCGCGCTTATATAGAAACTTTGGATGTGGCAGGCAAGGCTGATGCTTACGTCAGCATTATGAGCATTCCCTCCGAGGAGCAGCTTTCTGCCGCTGTAGAACAGGCAAAGAACTCTATGAGCCGTGAGGATATGGAAGCGGCTATGATCACTGCTATGAGCCAGCAGGTCGGTATGGCAGAGGATGAAATCGCCAAATACATCACCGATATGAGTGATGAGGATCTGGATGAACTGCTGGAACAAATGGTGACCGAGCAGGTCAAGGCGCAGATGGCCGCACAGGTGCAGGCACAACTCGGACCGATGCCCGACATGCAGTTGGCCGGCGCTTTGGATATGGCGATGGGCGCTTATACCACAGAGCAGTGCGCCACCTATTATGATGAGGTTTTGGTATTTTCGGAAACTTCTTATGAGAGCAATCTGACAGAACTGGGTTATGTAGATCTGGACGATCCTGCTACCATTAATCTTTACGCTTCCAGCTTTGAAAATAAGGATATTATTGAAGACGTGATAGCGGATTATAACGATTCCGTTCCGGAACTCTCTCAAATCCATTATACCGACTATGTGGGCATTATGATGAACTTCATTACAACCATTATCAATGCCATCACTTATGTTTTGATTGCATTTGTGGCCATTTCGCTGATCGTTTCCTCTATTATGATCGGTGTTATCACTTTGATCTCGGTACAGGAGCGCACCAAGGAAATCGGTATTCTCCGTGCCATCGGTGCTTCCAAGAGAAATGTTTCGGGTATGTTCAATGCTGAAACTATGATCATAGGCTTTGTATCGGGCGCTTTGGGTATTGTACTGACATACCTGCTGTGCATTCCCATCAATGCGATCATCAATTCGGTAACCGGTATTGCCAATCTGGATGCTTATTTGCCCATTGAGGTTGCGATCACACTGATTCTGATCAGTGTGGCGCTGACCTTACTGTCAGGTATCATTCCCTCCGGAAGTGCGGCGAAAAAAGATCCTGTCGTAGCTCTCAGAACAGAATAAAAGAGGGACTGCAAAAATAGTCCGGAGCGCAAAAGACAAGATAAACACTTAAAAACAACACAATAGTTTTCACAAAGAAAAATACCATATTTCGAGAACGAAATATGGTATTTTTCTTTTTATAAAATATGTCATTTGGCACATTTTCCCTTTAAAAAAGGCTGTAAAAAAACAGTTGTTTTTTACAGCCCATAAAAAGTTTGCGTTTTTTATAAGGAATTGATATATTTTCTGATGCCCGTAACAATCGCTGAGGCAATGTCTTTTTTGTTATTTACGATCCACTGTGCATAGGCGGGGTAGTCGTGAAATTCCACTTCGATGAGTACGTTTGCCATAGTGGGCAGACGGATTTCAGCGTAGGGAAGGCGTTCCAGAGAATCATTTTTGATGCCGTTATCCACGGTGGGTGTCAATTTGGAAAGTTGAGCATCGATCTTTTTCGCCAGTTCACGGCTGCCGGGATTGTTGGAGTGGAATATGACGGAACCCTGTGCTGAGCCGTTGTTGGATCCGCTCAGTGCATTGGAATGGAGCGCCACATACAGGTCGGCTCCCATCTGATTGGCAAGCTCGCTGCTATCGTATATATCCACATTAATATCGGCAATAAAGACGTTATACCCCAGCGATTCTAACATCGGTTTCATCAGATTGGCAATGGCATACATCTGATCGCTTTCGTTGGTGTTGACCCCGGTATAACTGTTGGATTTGCGCCGCTCGGGGCTGAGATAAATGAGAAGATTTTGCTTAAAAGCACAGTACTTTTCAAACAAATCAATAAAGGCGGCTTTCTGCTCTTTGGCATTACCGTATTGCAGAGCGCTGATGGCATTGCTCAGAGAAGTGTTCAGGTCGACCAGCTTCGGATTGATTGAATCGCTTGCGTTGGAAATATCCAAACTGCCGTCTTCAATGAGCATCGACAGAGTTTCGGTGATGTTGTATCCCTTTTGCCTTGCCACCATAGTGATCATTTCCTGACGGCTGATGTTTCTCTTGGGATGAAGATAGGATTTGTTATCGATTTTTTCACCTTCCAGCAAAGTCAGGTGTTGGACAGCTACTGCCATATAAGGCTTGGCCCAGGAGGAGATGTCATCGTTGTCAGCATAGGTACTCATAGCACCGACAAGCTGCTGTTTGTTTTCATTGTAGATTTTTTCGGCAGTGGTCGTATTTCCATTGGAAAGCAATGCGACGTTGACCATGATTTTGGCCACTTGCTCACGGGTGATTTTGCTGTTTCCGTCAAAAACAAGAACACCGTTATGCAGTGCGCCGTCCATAATGCCAAGTTTTGTCAGTGCAGCAGCCGCAGGCTTTGCCCAGGAGGCAATACGATCCTTGTAGGGGAGAGAATCATTTTTGTAAAGGTTAGAATTTACACCCAACATTCTCGTGGCGATGACCGCCATTTCGTTGCGGGTCAGTGAAGCGGTGGGGTTTAAGTTGCCCGACTCATCTCCCTCTACAATGCCAAGCCCCGAGCGGTTACAGTAGTCTACGTAAGGCTGTGCCCAGACGGCAACTGAGGTATAGTCGTTAAACATAATGGATTTGGCGGGTGTGATGAGCGTCAGGGTAAAATCCTTATGCTCGGCTCCGTCAAAAGTTCTTATATATAAATAGGTATATTTTCCGTAGGTCTTGACCTTGTACTTTTTAGAGGTAAGCGACAGCAGTTGAGTGCATTGTGCATCGGTGTATACCGAGCAAGTCACACCTTCTGCGGACTTAAGCGAAAAGGTGGCGGTCGTAGTGCTGTGGGGATAGGTCAGTGTATAGGCGGAGTCGGTCTGACTTACGACGGCATCGTCCGAGGACAAGGTAAAGAGGGAGATTTGGGCTTGTATGATCAGGGTAAATGAAGATATCGTCAGCAGTGCAATCAGCAGCAGAGCGGTAATTTTTGAGATTTTATTCATAACAGTTCCTTTGTATCGCTTTAATGAAGTTGGTCGATAATGGTAAGGGCAAGCAGCGCCGTGACGGCACCGCACATTTCTTTGAGCGTGCAGGTCTGCGGAGCTTTATACGGGGGCAGTGTGGTATTGCGTTGCTCGGTGCGGTGCACAGTGGCTTGCGCTTTTCCGATAATGGGGGAGGGCGCAAAGGTGACTTTGATGACCAGCGGCATACCGTTGGTCATATTGCTTTCTGCGCCGCCGCAATGGTTGGTTTGTGTGCGGATGCTGCCAACAGTAGTATCAATGTAGGGCATATCGTTGTAATCACTGCCCTTGTATGTAGCGGCATCACATCCGATGCCGAATTCTACTGCCGTTACGTCGGGCAGGGCAAACAGTGCGGCTGACAGCTGACTTTTGATTCCATCAAATAGCGGAGCACCCACACCGGCAGGTAAACCGAATACCACAGCTTCGATCTGTCCGCCCAGTGTATCCTGCTCGGACTGAGCCTTGGCAATACATAGCTTCATCAGCATTTCCTTGCGCTTATCAATTACGGGCAATTCGCCCTTACGGATAAAGGGACACTGCGTTTCGGGGTGTTCAAGCGGATCGTCCTCCACCTCACCTAAACGCAGAATATGAGCCGCTGCGACGATCTTCTTTTCGCTCAGTAACTGTGTCAGCAGTTGGGCGGCAAACAGCAGGGGGGCGGTATGATTTCTCAGCGTGTGTTCGCCGCTTGCCAGTGATAGCTTACCGCCGCTGAGTTTGTATTCTCCAAGATCGCCCATGCCGGGACGGATGATATCGGCAGATACGATGTCCTGCAACTGTGCTACGCTTGCGGCAGGGAACAGAACGGTCAGCGGTGTGCCGTTGAGCTTGTCGCCGTGCATTCCGCTGAGAATTTTGTATTCGCCCTTTGGCAGATCGGGAACAATGCCGATCGGCAGCCCGTCCAGTGTCATACCGACAGCCGCATCTTTGCCGCCGCCAAACAGTGTCAGACGGATGTTTTTTCCCAGTGTTGATGACATAGTATCGCCTCCTATGGTTATTAATTATATAGGTAAACGAAATAAATGTCAATTATCATAATATTTTTTACATTTTTTCTTGACTTCGTAAAAATTGTGTGATAGAATACTACAATGTATCATAATGGAATATAATGCCTATGTTATATCGTATCGGCAAAAACAGAGGTTTTGTTTCCAGACAAAATTCGTGTCAGAAATGTGTCAAAAAAGGGATTGCAGATACCTTTTGCGACGTTGTAAAAAGAAATGGAGTGGTCGTTTTTATGGTGAAAGAACAAATTTTGGGCAAAACAACCAGAATGAGCTTTCAAAAAATCAAAGAGGCAATCGAGATGCCGAACCTCATCGAGATCCAGAAGAAATCGTATCAGTGGTTTCTTGAGGAAGGTCTTAAAGAGGTCTTTCACGATGTCTCCGCCATTACGGATTATTCAGGTAATCTGGTACTGGACTTTTTGGATTATACCATGGACGAGGATCCTAAATACTCAGTTATCGAGTGCAAGGTGAGAGATGCCACATATGCAGCTCCCATCAAGGCCAAAGTCCGCCTGACCAACAACGAGACCGGTGAGATCAAGGATCAGGAGATCTTTATGGGTGATTTCCCGATCATGACCGATAGCGGCACCTTTATCATCAACGGTGCAGAGCGTGTCGTGGTTTCTCAGCTGGTTCGTTCTCCCGGTATCTATTACACTACCGAGTACGATAAAGCAGGTAATCCTATTTTCAAAACAACCGTTATCCCCAACCGCGGTGCATGGCTGGAGTATGAGACCGATTCTGCCGGTGTCTTTTACGTCCGCATTGATAAAAACCGCAAGCTGCCGGTGACTACTTTCCTGCGCGCCATCGGTCATCCCAAGGATACGGATATTACCGAGACCTTCGGTACCGGTGATCTGATCGCCAAGACGATGGAGAAGGATATTGCCCACGATAGGGAAGAGGGCCTGATCGAAGTTTACAAGAAACTTCGTCCCGGTGAGCCCCCCACGGTGGATAGTGCGATAACCCACCTCAACAATCTGTTCTTTGATGAAAAGCGTTATGATCTGTCCAAGGTCGGTCGCTTTAAATATAATAAGAAGCTGGCACTCGGCGCCCGTCTGATCGGTTGCACATTGGCTGAAAATGCCGTTGACCCCATGACCGGCGAGATTATTGCTATGGAAGGCGAGAAGCTCAACAAGCAGACCGCTATGGCCATTGAAGAGTGCGGTATCTGCCGTATTGATGTTCAGGTTGACGATCACCGTGTCAGCGTATTTTCCAACGGTATGGTCAATATGAGCAAGTTTGTTGATTTCGATCCCGCCGAAGCCGGCGTAACAGAGAAGGTCCGTTTTTCGGTTCTGCGCGAAATTCTGGACACCTGTGCTGACAACGATGCCATCAAAGCTGCGGTAGCAGAGCGTATCAATGATCTGGTTCCCAAGACCATTATCTATGATGATATGTATTCTTCTATCAACTATTTGATCTGCCTGTCTTACGGTATCGGCACCACCGACGATATCGACCATTTGGGCAACCGCCGTATCAGATGTGTCGGTGAATTGTTGCAAAATCAGTTCCGTATCGGTTTTGCCCGTATGGAGCGTACCATTAAGGAAAGAATGTCTCTGCAGGATCTGGACGTAGTAACGCCTCAGGCGCTGATCAATGTCCGTCCCGTAGTGGCCGCTATCAAAGAATTTTTCGGTTCTTCTCCCTTGTCTCAGTTTATGGATCAGACCAACCCCTTGGCTGAATTGACACATAAGAGAAGACTGTCTGCCCTCGGTCCCGGTGGTCTGTCCCGTGATCGTGCCGGATTTGAGGTTCGTGACGTTCACTATACTCATTACGGCAGAATGTGCCCCATTGAGACCCCCGAAGGTCCCAACATCGGTCTGATTTCTTATCTGGCTTCCTTTGCCCGTATCAACGATTACGGCTTTATTGAGGCGCCTTACCTCAAGATTGACAAGGAAACCGGTCGTGTCACCGATATTATTGAATATATGACAGCCGATGTAGAGGATAACTATATCGTAGCTCAGGCCAACGAGCAGTTGGATGAAAACGGATGCTTTGCATCTGAAAAGGTTACTGCCCGCCGCCGTGAGGAGATCATCGAAATCGAGCGTGAGAAGATCGACTATATGGACGTTTCTCCCAAGATGATGGTTTCCGTCGCTACCGCTATGATTCCCTTCCTCGAAAACGACGACGCCAACCGTGCTCTGATGGGCGCGAACATGCAGCGTCAGGCTGTACCGCTTCTTAAAACACAGGCTCCCATCATCGGTACCGGTATGGAATATAAGACAGCTCACGACAGTGGCGTTTGCGTATTGGCAAAGCGTGACGGCGTGGTTGAGTATGTCAGCGCCGATAAAATTATTCTGGACTACGGTAAGGGGGAGAAGGAAACCTATGAATTGGTTAAATTCCTGCGCTCCAACCAGGGTACCTGTATCAATCAGCGTCCTATCGTTGCGGTAGGTGAGAAGGTTAAAGAGAGCCAGATCATCGCTGACGGTCCCTCCACCTCCAACGGTGAGATCGCACTGGGTAAGAATGCCCTCATCGGCTTTATTACCTGGGAAGGTTATAACTACGAAGATGCTGTCCTGCTGAATGAAAATCTGGTTAAGGACGATGTCTATACCTCTATTCATATCGAAGAGTATGAGATCGAAGCCCGTAGCACCAAGCTCGGACCGGAGGAGATCACCCGTGATATCCCCAATGTAGGTGACGATGCGCTCAAAGACCTTGACGAGCGCGGTATCATCCGCATCGGTGCCGAGGTTCGCAGCGGCGATATTCTGGTCGGTCGTGTCACTCCCAAGGGTGAAACAGAGCTGACTGCTGAGGAGAAGTTGCTTCGTGCCATCTTTGGTGAGAAGGCAAGAGAAGTCAGAGATACCTCTCTTAAAGTACCTCACGGTGAATACGGTACTATCGTAGATATCAAAGTATTTACACAGGAGAACTCCGATGAGCTTTCTCCCGGTGTTAATAAAGTTGTCCGCGTTTATATCGCACAGAAGAGAAAGATTCAGGTCGGCGATAAGATGGCAGGTCGTCACGGTAACAAGGGTGTTATTTCCCGCGTTCTGCCGCAGGAGGATATGCCCTTCCTGCCCGACGGTACTCCTTTGGATATCGTTCTTAACCCCCTGGGCGTTCCTTCCCGTATGAATATCGGACAGGTGCTTGAGGTTCATCTGGGTTATGCCGCAAGAGCTTTGGGCTGGAAGATTATGACACCTGTATTTGACGGCGCCAGCGAGGCAGACATCCGTTCTTGCCTTGAAAAGGCCGGTCTCAGAGCAGACGGTAAGAGTGTTCTGTACGATGGACGTACCGGTCAGGCCTTTGACAACCCTGTTACCATCGGTGTTATGTATTACCTCAAGCTTCATCATCTGGTTGATGATAAGATTCACGCACGTTCCACCGGTCCTTACTCGCTGGTTACCCAGCAGCCCTTGGGCGGTAAGGCACAGTTCGGCGGTCAGAGATTCGGTGAGATGGAAGTTTGGGCACTGGAAGCATACGGTGCCGCTTACACCTTGCAGGAGATTCTGACAGTCAAGTCCGACGACGTTGTCGGTCGTGTTAAGACTTACGAAGCTATCGTGAAGGGTCAGAACGTACCCACTCCGGGTATCCCTGAATCCTTTAAGGTTCTTGTTAAAGAACTGCAGGCTCTGGGTCTTGACTTCAAAGTCCTCTCCAAAGATATGGAGGAGATCGATCTCAGAGAAACCTTCGAGGATGACGACGATCTGTACAATGATCAGTACAGAAAGACCATGGGCGGCGACGTAGCCGTTGACTCCGAGATCGAAGCAGGATTCAGCCTTCAGGATGAAAACGGTGATCCAATTGGAGACGATTCTGCTGACGAGGGATATGACGACTAATTTTGAAAGGAGCCGGAACTTATAATGGAATTCAATGCTTTTGAAGCTATAAAAATCGGCTTGGCTTCTCCCGAAAAGATCCGTGATGAGTGGTCTTACGGTGAAGTTACTAAGCCCGAAACGATCAATTATCGTACTTTGAAGCCCGAGAAGGATGGTCTGTTCTGCGAAAAGATCTTTGGACCGACAAAGGACTGGGAATGCCACTGCGGTAAGTATAAGAGAATCCGCTATAAAGGCAAGGTCTGTGACAAGTGCGGTGTAGAGGTTACCCGTGCCAAAGTCCGCAGAGAAAGAATGGGTCATATCGAGCTGGCCACACCTGTTTCTCACATTTGGTATTTCAAGGGTATTCCTGCCAGAATGGGACTTATGTTGGATATGTCTCCCAAGGATCTGGAAAAGGTACTGTATTTTGATTCTTATATCGTGGTTGATCCCGGTGATACTCCTTTGATGAAGAAGCAGATCATCAGCGACCGTGAATATATGGAACTGCAGGAGAGATACGAGGACAATTTCCGTGCCGGTATGGGTGCGGAAGCCATCAAAGAACTGTTGGCTGAGATCGATCTGGAAAAGCTCACCAAAGAACTCAAAGAAGAATTTGACACTGCTACCGGTCAAAAGAGAGCCCGTCTTGCCAAGCGTATTGAAGTGGTTGAGGCCTTCCGTCAGTCCGGTAACCGTCCCGAGTGGATGATCTTGGATGTTATTCCTGTCATTCCTCCGGATCTGCGTCCTATGGTGCAGCTGGACGGCGGCCGTTTTGCCACCTCCGACCTCAATGATCTGTACCGCAGAGTTATCAACCGTAACAACCGTCTTAAGAGACTTTTGGAGTTGGGTGCGCCCGACGTTATCGTTCGTAACGAAAAGAGAATTTTGCAGCAAGCTGTTGATGCACTGATCGACAACGGTCGCCGCGGTCGTCCCGTCACCGGTCAGAACAACCGTCCGCTCAAATCTCTTTCCGATATGCTCAAGGGTAAGCAGGGACGTTTCCGTCAGAACCTCTTGGGTAAGCGTGTTGACTATTCCGGTCGTTCGGTTATCGTTGTCGGCCCCGAACTGAAAATCTATCAGTGCGGTCTGCCCAAGGAAATGGCTATCGAACTGTTCAAACCCTTCGTTATGAAGAAACTGGTTTCCGACGGTCTGGCCACCAACATCAAATCTGCTAAGAAAATGGTAGAAAAGCTGCGCCCCGAAGTTTGGGATGCACTGGACTACGTTATTAAAGAGCATCCCGTTATGCTCAACCGTGCACCCACACTGCACCGTCTTGGTATTCAGGCTTTTGAGCCGGTACTGGTTGAGGGTAGAGCGCTCAAGCTGCATCCTCTGGTTTGTACCGCATTTAACGCCGACTTTGACGGTGACCAGATGGCGGTACACGTACCGCTGAGTGCCGAGGCACAGTCCGAGGCCAGATTCCTCATGCTGTCTGCCAACAACCTGCTCAAGCCCCAGGACGGTCGTCCTGTCGCGGTTCCCACGCAGGATATGGTTTTGGGTTCTTACTACCTTACTATTATTAAGGAAGACGAGCCCGGCGCCGGTAAAGTATTTAAAGATGTAGATGAAGCCAAACTGGCCTATGACGTCGGTGCCATCGGTCTGCACGCTCCCATCAAGGTGCGTATGACCAAAGAGGTAGACGGTGAGATCAGAAGCGGTATCATCGAAACCACTATCGGTAAGCTGATCTTCAACCAACCTATTCCTCAGGATTTGGGCTTTGTAGATCGTACCGATCCCGAAAACGAGTTTAAGCTGGAGGTTGACTTCTTGGTCACCAAGGGCGGACTCAACAAGATCGCCGATCGTTGCATCCGTGTTCACGGTTGCACCGAAACTGCCGAAATTCTCGACGCCATCAAGGCTCAAGGTTATAAATTCTCCACCCGTGGTGCGATCACCGTATCCTGTGCGGATATGAGCGTTCCCCCCGAGAAGGAAGCCTTGATTGCCGAGGCTGAGCTCAAGATCACCAAGATCACCAACGCTTATCGCCGCGGTTTGTTGACTGATGAGGGCAGATATCAGAATGTTATCGACACCTGGAATGAAACTACCAAAAAGGTTACCGATGCTCTGCAGAAGAACCTTAGCGAGTTTAACCCCATCTATATGATGGCAAACTCCGGAGCTCGTGGTTCTATGAACCAGATTCGTCAGCTGGCAGGTATGCGTGGTCTGATGGCCAACACCTCCGGTAAAGCGATTGAAATTCCGATTCGAGCCAACTTCCGTGAAGGTCTGAAAGTTATTGAATACTTTATTTCCTCCAGAGGTGCCCGTAAGGGTATGGCGGATACCGCTCTGAGAACGGCTGACTCGGGTTATCTGACCCGTCGTCTGGTTGACGTTTCTCAGGAAGTTATCATCCGTGAGATGGATTGCGGAAGCGATCAGGGTATTATGGCTTGTGACATCGTCGAGGGCGGCGGTATCATCGAGGGTATGAAGGACAGACTGCTGGGCAGATATCTGGTTCGTGACTTTGTTGATCCCGCAACCGGTGAGGTACTGGTTTCTGCTGATAAGATGATGGATGAGAAGGACGCCGAGATGATCATCGCTACAGGCGTGAGCGAAGTTGAGATCCGCTCCACTCTGACATGCCATCTGTTGCACGGTGTCTGCGCTAAGTGTTATGGCGCCAATATGGCCAACGGTAACGCAGTTAATATCGGTGAAGCTGTCGGTATCATTGCTGCACAGTCCATCGGTGAGCCCGGTACTCAGCTGACCATGAGAACCTTCCATACCGGTGGTGTTGCATCTGCTGAAGATATTACACAGGGTCTTCCCAGAGTTGAAGAACTGTTTGAGGGTCGCCGTCCCAAGAAGACTGCCGTTCTCGCTGAGGATGACGGTATTCTGACCACCGAGGATGAGGGCAACATTAAGCGTGCTACCATCCGCAACGGTAAGACCGGCGAAGAAAAGCAGATTATGATTCCCTTCGGTATCAAGTACAGACAAGAACTGGAAGGCACTCAGGTCACCAAGGGTCAGATCATCACTGACGGTGTACCCAATCCCCATGACATTCTCCGTCTTAACGGTGATATTGCCGTACAGGATTATCTCATCAAAGAGGTACAGAAGGTTTACCGTATGCAGGGTGTTGATATCAACGATAAGCATATCGAGGTTATCGTTCGCCAGATGATCAAGAAAGTTCGTATCATCGAGCGCGGCTCTACCGACTTCTTGGTTGGATCTCTGGCTGATCGTTATGAGGTTGACACTGCCAACGCTGCACTGCGCCAGAGAATGGAAAACGGGGAAGAGGGCCTGCAGGAAGCTACCTACGAGGTTATTCTGCTGGGTATTACCAAGGCTGCTCTGGCCACCGATTCCTTTATGTCTGCCGCTTCCTTCCAGGAGACTACCAGAGTTCTGACCGATGCTGCTATCCACGGCAAGATCGACCATCTGCGCGGCCTTAAGGAAAACGTTATCATCGGTCGCTTGATTCCTGCAGGTACCGGTCTTCGGATGTACCGCAGTGTTGAACCGGAGATCGCTTCTCCCGAGATCGAAAATGATGACACCTTCTCTATGGAAAAAGTTGCCTTGACTGCACAAGAAAATGCTTGACAACTTGACCAAAATGTGTTAATTTAATATTTGGTGCCGTATGGGCACTGACAAGTAAATAGCCTGCCGGAAATCGACAGGCTATTTGCTATGTTGATTTGAGCGATATTTTTCATAAAATATCTTCAAATATAAATAATAAAGAAGGAGGTGCCATATGCCTACATTTAACCAGCTCGTCAGAAAGGGTCGTGAGATGTCCGAAAAGAAGTCCACTGCTCCCGCTTTGAACAGAGGTATGAACACTCTGCGTGGCCGTGCCATTCAGACCAATTCTCCTCAGAAGCGCGGTGTTTGCACTGCTGTTAAGACTTCTACCCCCAAAAAGCCTAACTCTGCTCTGAGAAAAATTGCGAGAGTTCGTCTGACCAACGGAATGGAAGTTACTTCCTACATTCCCGGTATCGGTCACAACTTGCAGGAGCATAGCGTGGTTTTGATCCGTGGCGGAAGAGTTAAGGACCTGCCCGGTGTGCGTTATCACATCATTCGCGGTACTCTGGATACCCAGGGTGTTGCCAACC
>JAFZEA010000001.1 GCA_017560905.1 Clostridia bacterium | reverse complement strand
ACACCGCCTGCGCACAGAGCGCGTGCCAAAGGAGCGTCATCACGCTCGGGATTGTTGAGTTTAATAACCGGTACGACACCGATTTCGGAAATCTTTTGATTGATTGCGTTCATGATATATCTCCTTTATTAAATTATACACCCGAATAGGCAGAAAAACCGCCGTCTACAGGAAGAACCACACCCGTTATAAAGCCTGCCGCCTCATTGTTGAGCAAAAACAGAAGACCGCCCTCCAGTTCCTCGGTCTTGCCAAAACGTCCCATGGGCGTGGCAGCCAGGATCTTGCCCGTGCGGGCCGTAGGAGTACCGTCGTCGTTGAACAACAGCTTTGCATTCTGCTTGGTGGAGAAAAATCCGGGAGCAATGGCATTGACACGGATGCCCACCTTGGAAAAATGCACGGCCAGCCACTGGGTAAAGTTGGAAATGGCGGCCTTGGCGCCCGAATAGGCAGGAATTTTGGTCAGGGGCGTGTATGCATTCATAGAAGAAATGTTGAGAATACTGCATCCCTCTCTGCCCACCATCTGCACTGCAAATGCCTGTGTGGGAATAAGTGTACCGAGGAAGTTGAGATTAAAAACAAAGCCAACGCCTGCCGCATCCAGATCAAAAAAGCTCTTGGTATCGGCGTCGACATCGCCCATCTCAAAGTATTCCTTGTCGGTGGTCGCCTTGGGATTGTTGCCGCCTGCGCCGTTGATGAGAATGTCGCAGGGGCCGAGGTCTGCCTTCACCTGTTGGGCAACGGCAATACAGATATCCTTATCCAGTACATTGCAGGCATATGCCTTGGCAATGCCGCCCTCTTTGTTGATCTCGTCGGCAAAAGCGACCGCCGCCTCTTCATTAAGGTCGAGCAGCGCTACCTTCGCACCTGCTCTGGCAAGCACCTTGGCAAAATGGCTGCACAGCACACCGCCTGCGCCCGTTACAACGGCAACCTTACCGCTCAGATCCGTGTTTAAAACATTGGGTTTCATATTGGTTTCTCCTTTTTTGTAGCATAGCATACACAAGCAAAGCTTATTAACAAATGCTATTTAAATTTGTAGAAATTCTATCTTTAGGCTTTCCCGTCCAGACGTTCCAGCATATCCCAGCAACCCAGCATATACATAATGCCCAGCGCTCTGTCATACAGGCCGTAGCCGGGACGAACGTTGCCGGGGCCCTCGCCCCACAGATGACGGCCGTGGTCGGGGCGGATATAGCCCTTATAACCGCAATCGTGATAGGCACGCATAATCTCCAGAATACCGGTGTCACCGTCGCAATCACGGTGGCTGGCCTCGGAGAAATCTCCGTTTTCAAAGTGTTTTACATTGCGAATGTGCGCAAAGGCGATACGGTCGCAATGCTTACGGATAATATCTGCCACATTGTTGGCAGGATCGGCATTGAGCGAACCCGAGCAAAGGGTCAGACAGTTGTACTCATCGTCCACCATCTTCAGGAAACGGTCGATGTTTTCCTCGTTGATGAGAAGTCGGGGCAACCCGAAAATATCCCACGGCGGATCATCCATATGAATAGCCATCTTGATATCGCACTCACGGCAGGTGGGCATAATGGCCTCCAGAAAATACTTAAGATTGCCCCACAGCTTTTCGTGGTCCACATCGGCATAGGCGCCAAACAGCTCGTCCAGCTTTGCCATACGCTCAGGCTCCCAACCGGGGAATGTCATATTGTACTTCTCGGTAAAGTCCAGAATGTACTTTGCCATGGCATTGTAATCCGTCTGGATCATATTCTTTTGGTAAAACAGCGCAGTGGAGCCGTCCCCTACCGGATGAAACAGATCGCTTCTGGTCCAGTCGAAAATGGGCATAAAGTTATAGCAGATTACCTTAACCCCGAACTTTGCCAGATTGCGGATGGTCTGCTTGTAATTTTCTATATATTTGTCACGGGTGGGCAGACCGATCTTGATGTCATCATGAACGTTGACCGACTCGACCACATCCATATTAAAGCCATAAGGCTCCAACTGCTTTTGCACACGGGCGATCTCTTCCACTTCCCAGACTTCACCGGGCATCTTGTCGTGCAGCGCCCAGACCAGACCGGACACACCGGGAATCTGTTTGATGTGTTCGGGCGTGATGCTGTCATTACCCTCGCCATACCAGCGAAACGTCATTTGCATAGTCAATGTTCTCCTTACAGTTTAAAATATTTTTTTGCATTTTCAAAGCAAATACCCTTCACAATCCGCTCCAATGCGGTCATATCGTCAGGATACTCTCCGTTTTCCACCCAAGTGCCGATGAGGTCACAAAGAATACGACGGAAATACTCGTGTCTGGCATAGCTGAGAAAACTGCGTGAATCGGTCAGCATACCGATAAAGTTGCCCAGTACACCGAGATTGCCCAAAGACACCAGCTGCTCAGTCATTCCCTGCTTGTGATCGTTAAACCACCAGGCAGAGCCGTGCTGGATCTTGCCTGCGATCTCCGAGCCCTGAAATGCGCCCATCAATGTATCCAGAAATGCATTGTCTGAGTTGTCCAGACTGTAAAGAACGGTGCGGGGCAACGCATCTTTCTGATACAGCGCATCCAAAACATTTGCAAGTGCGCGGCTGCCGTTATGAGGACCGATACAGTCAAAACCGGTATCGGGACCCAACTGCTGCAGCATTTTGGTGTTGGGGTTGCGCAGACAGTTGTAGTGAATCTGCATCACCCAGCCAAGTTCGTTATAACAAGTACCGCAAAAGACGAGCAACTCGGTTTTAAGTGCCGCCGCTTCCTCTGCGCTTACGCACTCCCCTGCCAGACCTTTGGCAATAATATTGTCAAGCGTAGCGGCATCTGCTTCTTTCCAGACCATAAAGTCCAGACCGTGGTCACTGGCCAGACAGCCGTTGCGGTCAAAATGCTCCATACGGCGGCGCAGCGCCTCTTTGAGCGTGTGGATATCATGAATATCCACACCGCTGACACAAGCCAGTTGACCGATATACTCAGCCCAACCCGCTTTGTCAATATTCAGCGCCTTATCGGGTCGGAAAGAAGGTCCGACCACCGTGGAAATGGTAGCATCGTTTTTGATTTTTTCGTGCCACTCAAGAGAATCGACAGGGTCATCGGTGGTGCCGATAAAGACCACGCCACTCTTTTCAATCAGGCCGCGAACGCCCATATCCGCACTTTTGAGTTTTTCCTCTGTCAACTGCCAGACCGCCTCAGCGGTTTCGCCGTTTAGTATACCCTCAAAGCCAAAATAATTTTTCAGCTCCAGATGGCACCAATGGTACATCGGATTACCGATGGCAAGCGGCAAACATTCTGCAAACTTCTGAAACTTCTCTCTGGCAGAAGCATCTCCTGTAATATAGTATTCCTCCACGCCGCAGCCACGCATCAATCTCCATTTGTAATGGTCGCCGCCAAGCCATACCTCGGTGATGTTTTCAAAGTGCTTGTCTTCAAAAATCTCCTTGGGGCTGACGTGACAGTGATAGTCGATAATGGGGCATACCGCAAACTCGTGATACAATTTACGTGCGGTGGGTGTGGACAGCAAAAAATCCTTGTCCAAAAACGGCTTCATAGCAAATTCTCTCCTTTATAAAACGGTGGGCTTTATATAGTTTATGTCAACTAACGTGCAAAAACTATGTTCTGATAAATTTTCTATATCCTTTGGGTGTGATGTTTGCATACTTTTTGAAAACGCGGGAGAAATAGTGTATGTCGGAAATACCGCTTTGACAGGCAATCTCCTGCACCTGCAAATCGGTTTCACGAAGTAATTTTTTAGCGTACTCAACACGTTTGAGATTAACGTAATCCGTGAGTGTTTGTCCGGTTTCTTTTTTAAACAAAGCGGACAGATAGGCCGCCGAAATATTCTGCAGTTTTGCCAGATGTCCCAGTGTCAGATCCTGTGTCAGGTCTGCATCAACGCAAACGATACACTTCTGCACGGGAGCAGAATAACTCTGCAGTGCATATTTTTTCACCAATCGGCAATAGGCGCGTGTCATATCCAGCATCATCTCACCCACACCGCTGTCAGAATCCATACGCTCTATGCCGTGCGCAAATGTAGTGGAAATTTTGTTGAGATACAAAGGATGAACGCCACCTTGCTCTGCAGCCTTACGCAGCAGAGTATTCATAATAATACAATAATTCTTTAAGTTGCGCAGTTTATCGGGAATACGTTGCTCTATATTGATCTTGCCAAAATCCCGCAAAACAGACTCTGCTTTTTGCCGCTGTCCCCGACTTACCGCCTGCATCAGATCGTTTTCCAGAGCATAGCGGCGCTCCATGATCTGCATATCCCACAGATCATCCTTGGCTTTTCGGGTTTCTTTCTGTCCCGGCAGTGCCAGCGGTATTTCGACAGGCTTCTCCTGGAGAATATTTTCAATCGAATAATGCTCACTGCCCCAGAGTCGCTCGGCAAATGCCTCCAGCATTGAAAACAGATCGGAGTTTTTCGCAATAACGGCTATACCGCCGTAATAAGCCTCCAGATCCTGCACCATTTCGCGCGGCAAGCGATGACGGCGGATGATATCTGCTACGTCCTCGCGGCCAAAGTTCTTACTTAGGCTGGGGCCGATCAACAAAACATCCTCTGTCTGCGGCAATAAAAAGTAAATATACTGACATTCAAAATCATTTTGCAGTATATAGAGCGTTGCCTGCTCGATCGGCGGCACTATGCCCGCAAAAGATTTCTCATAATACTGCTCGTCTCCCAGCAACTGCCCCAGTCCCATATCGAAGCACCGCTCAATCGGTGCTTCGGGATGCAATATCAAAGACTGAATCCTTTTCTTTTTAAGTGCAAGTCGCAATAGTTGCAGTTCTGATTCGTATAGCATTTTCCTCACCCTTCGTCAAAAAATAACAAAATGATATTTTTCCACATAATAATTATAGTGTACTCCCAACAATATTTCAACTCTTTTTTGTACCATTTAAGAGAAAGGCAAAAAATAATTAAAGTTTTCCCCGCCATTTTTCAAAACGCTTTCATCGCTTGACAAAATACGACCAGATTATTATAATAATGCTTATAGTTTGCGCAAGGAGGAGTTTTATGTGAAACAGACCAAAAGCTTTATTTGCGCCGCTGTACTGTTTGCGCTGTTTATTGCGCTGATACTGGCGGTATTATTTGTCGATGTACAAGCCATCGGACCCAACGACAGTGAGATCGGACTGTCCACACTCAACGGTCGGTTCTTTGACAAATTCTCAGGCAATATATTTTGGTACTCCGTTACCGAAACGCTCGGATATGCCGCCGTTGTCGTTATGGCAATATTTATCGGTATGGCGCTGGGACAACTCTACAAAAGAAAAAGTCTCAAGCGGGTCGACGGCGCTTTGATCGCGCTGATAACGGTGTATACTCTGCTTGCGTTTCTTTATGTATTCTTTGAGATCGTCATCATCAATTACCGCCCCGTACTCGAGGAAAATGCGCTGGCCGCATCCTTCCCTTCTTCCCATACAATGCTCATCTGTACCGCTATGCTCAGCGGCTGTCTGCACATGGAACGGCTGACCGAGGACAAAGTGATCCGAGGTGTCGCCACCGCTTTTGCCTACATCGTGGTGATCATTACCGTGGTGGGCAGAGCTTTGTCGGGTGTGCACTGGCTGACCGACATTATCGGCGGCGTGCTGATCAGCGCCGCACTGGTTATGCTGTATATCGGCCTGTCCGAGAAATTTTCGCAGATGTCGTCTGCCATAACCAAAAAATAACAAATTTCTCCTGATAAAACAAAAGACACTTTACACAAGTATTGCGAAAGTGTCATAATGGGTTACATACTTTAAAATATTACCTATCTCAAAGATAAGCACAATGAGTGATATTAAAACCTTTCGGTTTTAGTGATATTTTATTCGCCCCTAAACTTCCGAAGGCAATATCACTTGGACAAAGTCCAAATATAACTGCGAAGCAATATAACTCGCCGTTAGGCGAATAAAACTGAGGCACACTCCCTTATAATGTGCCCCCTGTCAAGTAGACAGACTAAAAAACAAAAAGAATATGTTAATTGAGTGGATTCCTGCATCTCCCCCTGCTACGCAGCAGGGGGAGATT
>JAFZEA010000010.1 GCA_017560905.1 Clostridia bacterium | reverse complement strand
GGTAACGCAGTGGATTCGGCGGTAGAATCCGTCGCAGACATGATGTAACATGGAAAAAATCGGGTGTCGCGGCAAGGCGGAGCAGGGTGCGTGCAGCGCGTTCTGCTCCGCTTTGAAATTTTCTCTCTAAATTTGTCATTTTCTTCTTGACAACGGCAATATCTTTGGTATAATAAGAAAGCTGTCGCTCAGCGAATCAAATACGGAGTAGTATCGAAGTGGTCATAACGAGCACGACTGGAAATCGTGTAGTCGCCAAAAGCGGCTCGAGAGTTCGAATCTCTCCTACTCCGCCAAAACGAAAACCCTGTAACCGCAATGGTTACGGGGTTTTTTCTGCCCCAAATCCGCTGACGATAACGGAAATCGTATCTCGTGCAAAATTTTTCCAATCCTATCTACCATTTTAGGGAAACATCGTGTATACTGAACATCAGTGATGCCGGATTAAGACATCTGCACTGTGCGGTTTCTTATCCGGCGTTTTTATGCCAATGAGGAGCTCACTATGGATAAGACTCAAAATTTCACAACAGGGAAAATATTTTCTCCCCTTATACGCTTTGCATTGCCTGTGTTATTGGCTCTCTTTTTGCAGGCTATGTACGGTGCCGTTGACCTTCTGATCGTGGGACAGTTCGGCGGCGATCAAGCGGATGTATTTGTATCCGCGGTGTCTACGGGCAGCCAGATCATGATGACGCTCACCTTTGTGATCAACGGTCTTGCCATGGGTCTTACCGTATATGTGGGCGAGAAAATCGGCGCAGGCAAACGCACGGAAGCCGGAGAGATCATCGGAAGCGGCATCAGTATGTTTGCCATCCTCTCCCTGATCCTGACGGTCATTATGGTCTGCGCGTCTTCCGCTCTTGCAAAACTGATGCACGCGCCTGCCGAAGCCTTTGACAACACCGTCTGGTATGTTGCGATTTGCTCTGCAGGTACGCTGTTTATCGTAGCCTACAATCTGGTAGGCAGCATATTCAGAGGGATCGGCGACTCCAAGATCCCTCTTCTCACCGTAGCACTGGCTTGCGTGCTGAACATTTTAGGCGATTTGCTGCTGGTAGCCGTTTTCGGATTAGGCGCCGTGGGTGCCGCCATCGCAACGATTTTTGCGCAGGCGGTGAGCGTTGTTCTCTCTGTGTTTATTATCAGAAAGCGCCAGCTCCCCTTCGATTTTTCCCGAAAAGACATCCGTCCCAACGCCGCGCATATACGGCCGATCCTGCGTTTAGGTGTACCCATCGCGCTCCAGGATCTGCTGGTCAGCATTTCGTTTCTCGTGATCCTCGCCATTGTCAATGACATCGGACTTACCGAATCGGCAGGCGTGGGTGTGGCTGAAAAGGTCTGCGCGTTCATTATGTTGATCCCCTCGGCATTTATGCAATCGATGTCTGCATTCGTTGCGCAAAATATCGGCGCGATGCAGTATGCCCGCGCGAAAAAAGCCTTGTGGTACGGCATTGCCGCTTCGCTGCTGGTGGGTATTCTTATGGGATATGCAACCTTTTTCCACGGACGTATCTTTGCCGGAATCTTCGCAAAAGATGCCGCTATCATCGCGCCCGCCGCCGAATACCTGAAAGCCTATGCTATCGACTGCCTATTCACCGCCTTTTTGTTCTGTTTCATCGGCTATTTTAACGGCTGCGGCAACACCACCTTTGTTATGCTGCAAGGCATTATCGGCGGCATCTGCGTCCGCCTCCCCGTATCGTGGGCAATGAGCAAGGTGGAGCCTGTGTCTTTGTTCCGCATCGGTCTGGCAACCCCTGTCTCCTCCATTGTGCAGATCCTGCTGTGCGCTGTCTTTTTTGCCTTTGTGCAGCGGCGGCAAAAGAAGCGCAGCTTAAACTAAAGGCGATCCCCTCTTGTCTCCGCCCCCGTTTCGGTATATAATCTCCCCAAAAGGAGTGATATCTATGGTTTCTTTCGCCGATATTTGCAAAATTTTCGCCTATGATCTGCAGGGCACGGGCAGCATCGAGATCGAGTTTGCGCTGGAAGGCCACCCCTGTTACTGCAACTGCTGGATGGGTAAGACCCCCGACAGAACCGATAAAAGCAAAGATCTTTTCTGGTTCGGCTTGACGTACGACGGTTCGGAATCCTACGCTTTTGACAGTTTTGAAACCTTCATCAACGCCGATGTTTTTGACGGTAAAACGCTGCAGGAGGTCTGGCCGCAGGTGGTCCTGCGCTCCATCGACGACTGCAGTCTGGCGTACCGCCTCCCCTACTATCTGGGCTGAAGAGCGGCGCATTAGCGCAAAGTAAACAAAAATCACAGACCCTTTGGGTCTGACGCAAAAGAGGCAGCCTTGCGGCTGCCTCTTTTTTTATAGAGTTGGAGAGAAAAAGTTGAGAGTGTCTTTCTTGATTACAGGTCGACTTTCCACAGGCCGTGGAGATTGCAGTAGGCGTACACGGCCACAGCCTTGTCATCGCCCAGAGCGAAGGTGACGTGAGGTGCATCGCCGGGCTTGAGAGCCTTGCGCTGACCGCCCTTTTCGGTCTGCACATAGACCCACTCGATGAAGTGCTCGGGAGCCATGGGATGATCCACGCTGCCCACATTGACCTCTACCACACCATCGCCCAGCGTAACGGCGGGGATGTGCTTCTCACCGCTGGCCTCCACCGTGTTGGGAACCAGCTCATCCATCTTCTGGCCGCAGCACATCATGGGGACGCCGGACTCCTTGATCATACCTACCAGATTGCCGCAACGGCTGCATACATAGAACTTGCTCATATCATATCCTCCTGAATTTATTTTTGAGAGTGTGTTGTGTTTTCTGTTATGGCTTTATTATAGCACAAGTTTTTGAAGTTTCTGTGACTTTCTCACAAAATTTGAAAAAAATTTTTTTATAGCAAGCAGAAGGTCCGTTTATGACAGGTGATGACACCCTCTTGGCACAGCTTTCCGATCTGTACAGACAGACCGCTGCGG
>JAFZEA010000009.1 GCA_017560905.1 Clostridia bacterium | reverse complement strand
TGAAGTTTTTGCGCAGTGGCGCAAAAGTGATGCACCACCTGTGGCGGTGCAATCGTTAAGGGAGATTTTTGGCTCGGCCAAAAATCAATTAAAAGAATAAAAGGTGTTTAGATGGTTTCTGTCTAAACACCTTTTGAGTTTTACGGGGATATATGGACGGCCCGTTGAGGATACCGGTTATTGTCGGTAAATTTAACTTTTGGGGTCTGACCCCTTAGATTAAAAAATTTAACTTTTGGGGTCTGACCCCAAAAGTTAAATTTTCGGAGATTTATTCAAATGTGATAAGGTAGGTGGAAAAAAGTGTGGCGGGGAGGGGAGAGTCCCTCGGTTGCCTCGCACTAAACGCTCTGACCGAGCGAAAAGAGTTTGTTGAACATATAAAAGGGGGAGTAGCCCTTACGATTTTATTGCAAGGATCGCTTACAAAAAAGTCAATGTTCAAAAAGTTTTCAAAAGGTTGAATTTGTCGAGTAAATGTGATAATATACTATTGAAAACAAAGCCTTTTGGGAAAGGAAGAGAAATATGTTTTGCAAATATTGCGGCAGGCAGATCGCCGATGACAGCAAGTTTTGTGAATATTGTGGCAGTATGATCGCCAGAATGCCCGACACCGAGCAAAAGCCGGCGGACATTGCTTCGCTGGGTGATCCTATTATTAAAGAAAACCCTCCCGTCGAGCAACCTCCCGTGGAGGAAGTACCGGCCACGCAGCCACCTGTGGAAGAGCCTCCCGTTGAGGAGGAAGTCCTGACAGAAGCGGAAAAGAAAAAGATCTCTCCCGCACTGCTGTGGAGTCTGATCGGCGGCGGCGCGGTGCTGTTGATCGCACTGATCATTGTGCTTGGTATGCTGTTGGGAAACTCCACTGTTTTTATTGATATCACAAGGTATGCCGACTTTACCGTCAGCGGTTACGACGGCTATGGTAAGGCGACCTGCGAGATCGACTGGGACGGTCTGGAGGTGGCGGCGTTCGGTGAATATCCCGACGGCAGTGATGCCGCAGGCCGCAAAAAGCAGATCGAATACAAGGAAAAGGCGGCCATTCTTAAAGGCGCTGTCAAAATTCGATTTGAAGAGAAGAACAACGTATCGGTCGGCGACGTACTGGTGGCGGAGTTTGAGGTGGATACCAAGATCACTGAAAAGCTGGGGCTGGATATCTCCTCTTTGCGCAGGGTGGAGTATACCGTCCGTGACCAGGATCTGACGGGCAGTACCGCCATTGATCTGTTGGGTGAATTTGTCGATGTCCGCTTTGAAGGTCTGGACGGTGTGGCAACTGCCGCCGTGATCGTCAAAGAGCGCACTGAAGACTACGTTCACAATATGCAAAACGGCACCGAATATACCATCAGCGTTGATGTCAAGACGGATGCGCTGCAGGTTGAATTTTTGAATTCTGCGGACAAATCCACCGAGACGGTCGACCTGTCCTACACCTTTGACAACAACGAGGGTCTGTCTGTCGGCGATAAGGTGACACTGACCATTTCCTCTGATTCCGCCAAAGCTCTGATGGACTACGGTTTGGTGCTGCAGCCGCTGAGCGCGGAGTATACCGCCGAGGGGCTGGAAAAACTGGTCAGCGATTTTAGCGAGATCGACACCGAGTTGCTGGAGGGCTGGAAGACTACCTACGCCGAAAGCCTTGAAAAATACATAGATGAGCACTGGAATGAATGTCTGCACGGCGGCAATTTTATGCTGTCGATTACAAAGGGCATTGAGGATATGACCTATGTTCAGGGTCTGCTGATCACCAATAACGATCCCGACGGTGCTTCCAATGAGTTGTATCTGGTGTATACCGCCAATGTCTGGGACGAGGCGATACTGATTAGCAACTACGGTTCGCCGCTCAACTATACCTTTGCGGTGCGGCTGAGCAACCTCAGAGTGGACAGCGAGGGCAAGCTGATAGAGGATAAGATCCTCCTGCCCTCCGAAGAACACGAAGACTTTTTTGGCGGCTACGTCGATCTGGCGGAGCTGGTCAACGAGGTTATCGAAAGCACGGACACGGTTGTGACGGAAATTGAATAACTTTACTATCTTAAACAGCACGCTATGGTTCATGGTGTGCTGTTTTTGCGCGTTGTCGTAAAAAAGAAGCACAGTCAATCAGGAAATTTAACTTTTGGGGTCTGACCCCTAAGATTAAAAAATTTAACTTTTGGGGTCTGACCCCAAAAGTTAAATTTGCGGGGACCGTTCCGTTCTTTGGGAAAATCGAGTATTCACCCAAGAATGTCGAAAATATCACTTGCTTGCGGTGTGTTGAGTTTTGTGCAAGTTGTCACTATGGGTGGGCAAAAAACCAAAATAAAAGGCAGATTAACTGTTTACTTTCTATAGAAGGGTATGGTATAATTATTCTGTCGTATTTTGCCCGACGAAATATTGTTTTTAAAAAAATGATTTATAAAAAGGAGAACTACAACAATGGAGTATCGCATCGAACACGATTCTATGGGTGAGGTCAAGGTTCCTGCCGACAAGTATTGGGCAGCCCAGACCGAGAGAAGCCACGAAAACTTTTTGATCGGTGTGGGTCTGGAGACCATGCCCGCCGAGATCATTCACGCTTTCGGCGTACTGAAGAAGGCGGCTGCTGTTGCCAACAACGCCGTTAAGCCCGAAAAGATGACCGATGAAAAGCTCGCCGCTATCAGCGCCGCTTGTGACGAAGTCATCGCCGGCAAGTTGATGGAGCATTTCCCCCTGGTTGTATGGCAGACGGGTTCCGGTACACAGTCCAACATGAACGCCAACGAAGTTATCGCCAACCGCGGTAACGAGATCGCAGGCGCCAAGCTGCTGCATCCCAACGATGACATCAACATGAGCCAGTCCTCCAACGATACGTTCCCCACCGCTATGCACATTGCTGCTGTTATCGGCATCGAGGATAAGCTGATCCCCGCTGTCCAGCTGCTCATCGACACCTTTAAAAGACTGGAAAAGGAGAACGAGGGCGTTGTTAAGAGTGGCAGAACCCATTTGCAGGATGCGACTCCCATTACCTTCTCTCAGGAGATCTCCGGCTGGAGAAGCTCTCTGGAAAAAGATGTCGAGCTTTTGAAGCTGTCCATTAACCCCCTCAAGGAGCTGGCTCTGGGCGGTACCGCCGTTGGTACCGGTCTGAATGCGCCTGCAGGCTTTGACGTTAAGGTTGCTGAGGCTGTAAGCCAGATCACCGGCAAGGAATTCGTCACCGCTGCCAACAAGTTCCACGCTCTGACCAGCAAGGATGAGTTGGTATTTGCTCACGGCGCTATCAAGGCCACTGCCGCTGATATGATGAAGATCGCCAACGACATCCGTTGGCTTGCCTCCGGTCCCCGTCTGGGTCTGGGCGAGATCACCATTCCCGAAAACGAGCCCGGTTCTTCCATCATGCCCGGTAAGGTCAACCCCACTCAGTGTGAGGCTGTTACCATGGTTGCCGTTCAGGTTATGGGTAACGACGTGGCTGTCGGCATGGCTGCTTCTCAGGGTAACTTTGAGCTCAACGTATTTATGCCCGTTTGCATCTACAACTTCCTGCAGTCTGTAAGACTTCTGGCCGAGGCCATCGTTTCCTTCAACAACAATTGCGCTATCGGCATCAAGGCCAACCGTGAAAAGATGCACGGCAATCTGCATAATTCTCTGATGCTGGTTACCGCTCTCAACCCCTACATCGGTTATGAAAATGCGGCCAAGACCGTTAAGAAGGCCTTCAAGGAGGACATCTCCCTCAAAGAGGCTTGTGTGGCTCTGGGCTTTTTGACTGCCGAGAAGTTTGACGAAGTATTCCACCCCGAGAAGATGGTGTAAGCAAAGCTTTGCTTTGCAGTGATATTTTTGCGACGCTGTCGCAAAAGTGAAATGTTGCCTGCGGCAACGTGATATTTGGTTTTTTACGCGTAGCACAAAAAACCAAATGATATGATCTCACCTACTTGCGCGGTGAGATCGTGAAGGTTGATTTTCGCGATAGCGAAAATCTATTTTAAAGGGGCTGCCGTGCTTAGAAACGAGACAAACACAAGTTGTGTGGCTCCACTCACTTACTTATTTGGGATTGCGGATCAGAGGCATTTGTCGGATGATCCTTGTGGGACATACCTTTGAGGCAGAGGCAGTGCCGATGCCGAATGGTTTGTCCCCAACATCCCTGACCATCTTGGCGGCAAAATCAAGCAAGCGGTCATTTTTGCTTGATTGATTTTGCCAAAGAAAGGAAAATCAGTATGATATTTAGTTATTATCCCGGCTGTACCCTGCGAACCCGCGCAAAGGATCTGGACGTTTATGCCAGAAAATGCGCCCTGGCGCTGGGGGTAGAGTTGGTTGAACCAAAAGATTGGCAGTGCTGCGGCGTGGTCTATCCGCTCGCCGGTGACGAGATCGCTCACCGTCTGAGTGCGGTACGTGTCCTGCAGGATGCCCAGAGCCGTTCTGTCAGCGTGCTGACTGTCTGTTCTGCCTGTCATAATGTACTCAAGCAGTGCGCCTATGATCTCAAGAATGATGCCGATTTTCGCAATAAGGCAAATGCCTACAGTGAGTTTGACATCCCCGTGACGGGTGAGGTTGACGTGGTGCATTATCTTGAAATGCTCAGAGATACCGTAGGCTTTGATACCATCAAGCAAAAGGTCGTAAATCCCTTGACGGGCAAAAAGATCGGCGCTTACTACGGTTGTCTGCTCTTAAGACCCGGCAAGAAAATGGGCTTTGACGATCCTGAGAATCCCGCTATTATTGAGGAATTTATCAAGGCTTTGGGCGCAGAGCCTGTCATCTATCCTTACCGCAACGAGTGCTGCGGCGGATACGTGACACTGGAAAACAAGCCTCTGGCGCAGAAAAAGAGTCAGACCGTTTTGGAGAGCGCAAAGGAGATGGGCGCTGAGTGTGTCATTACCGCTTGCCCCCTGTGCCTTTATAATCTTAAGAAAAACGGCGGCGACACTCTGCCTGTATATTATTTTACCGAGCTTCTTGCCGAAGCTCTGGGCGTAAAGTAGGAGGTGCCGTAAATGAAGATCGATATGAACAAACGTGACAGTGTCATCCGTATGACCGGCATCAACCCCCGCACTTGTATGAAGTGCGGCAAGTGCTCCGCTACCTGCCCGAGCTTTGATGAGATGGAGTATCATCCTCATCAATTTATTTCTTTGGTAGAGGCCGGCAGGGTAGACGAGTTGATGGCAAGTGAGAGCTTGTACAACTGTCTGGCTTGCATGGCGTGTCTGGAGCGTTGCCCCAGAGGTGTGGAGCCCGCTAAGTTTGTCGAGGCGGTGCGCAACCTCAAGCTGCGTGAGCATGGCGGTAATCACCTCGCTCCTGAAGCCATCCCCGAAATGCTGGATGCCGATCTGCCCCAGCAGGCAATCGTGTCCGCATTCAGAAAATACAGTAAGTAAAGGAGGAAAATACAATGCAAAGAATCGGTGTTTTTGTATGTCACTGCGGCACCAACATTGCCGGTACGGTAGATGTTAAGACCGTCGCAGAGATGCTTGGAAAAGAGCCCGGCGTTGTCTTTTCCACCGATTATCAGTATATGTGTTCCGAGGCGGGACAGACTCTCATCCAGGATGCCATTAAAGAGCATAATCTGGGCGGTGTTGTCATTTGCTCCTGCTCTCCCAGAATGCACGAGCAGACCTTCCGCAAGGCCTGCGCCAAGGCAGGTCTTAACCCCTATATGGTTGAGGTTGCCAACATCCGTGAGCAGTGCTCCTGGATCCACAAGGACGTGGCCGAGGGCACGGAAAAGGCGGTTATCTTAGGTCGTGCCGCCATTGCCAAAGTACATCTCAATGCCCCCCTCACCGCAGGTGAGAGTCCCGTTGTCAAGCGTGCGCTGGTCATCGGCGGCGGTATCGCCGGTATGCAGACCGCGCTGGATATTGCGGATGCGGGCTTTGAGGTCGATATCGTTGAGAAAAATGCCACCATCGGCGGTAAGATGGCGCAGATTGACAAGACTTTTCCCACACTGGACTGCTCCGCTTGTATTCTGACCCCAAAAATGGTGGACTGTGCACAGCACGAAAAGATCAACATCTATGCCTACAGTGAGGTAGAGGATGTTAAGGGCTTTGTCGGTAACTTCAGCGTGGCCATCCGCAAAAAGGCAAGATACGTTGACGAAACAAAGTGTACCGGTTGCGGTATCTGTACCGAAAAGTGTCCCGTAAAGAACATACCCAACGAATTTAATATGGGTATGGACAATCGCAGAAGCATTTACATTCCCTTTGCGCAAGCGGTTCCCAAGATCGCTACCATCGATCCCAACACCTGTAACAAGCTCAAGACCGGTAAGTGCGGTGTCTGCTCCAAGGTGTGCGGCGCCGGCGCAATCGATTACACGCAGAAGGATGAGATCATCCGGCGTGAGTACGGCGCCATCGTCGTGGCCACCGGCTTTAATATGATCGATATGACCAAGTTTGACGAGTTTGGCTATGCGCAGAGCAAGGATGTCATCACTTCTCTTGAGTTTGAGCGACTGACCAATGCGGCAGGCCCCACCGGCGGCACATTGCTTCGTCCCTCCGACGGCAAGCACCCCCACACCATCGTATTTGTACAGTGCTGCGGTTCCAGAAGCACCACCGAGAACGGTAAGCCTTACTGCTCCAAGATTTGCTGTATGTATACCGCCAAGCACGCTATGCTCACCCGTGAGAAGTATCCCGATACCGATGTCTATGTATTTTACATCGACGTCCGTACACCGGGCAAAAACTTTGATGAGTTCTACCGCAGAGCGGTCGAGCAGTACGGCGTACACTACGTCAAGGGTATGGTCGGTAAAGTAGCGCCCCGTGCCGACGGTACGTTGCACGTGCAGGCAAGTGATCTGCTGGCGGGCGAACAGTTACATATTGATGCAGATCTCGTGGTTCTGGCCGGTGCTATCGAACCCGACAAGAGCGCAAGAGGGCTTGCCACCAAGCTGACCGCTTCTATGGATACCAACGACTTCTTTACCGAAGCGCATCCCAAGCTACGTCCCGTAGAGAGTCCCACCGCAGGTGTATTCCTGTCCGGTGTATGTCAGGGTCCCAAGGATATTCCCGAAACGGTAGCCCAAGCGGGTGCCGCCGCCAGCAAGGTTATCGGCCTGCTGGTCAAGGACAAACTGACCTGCAACCCCTGTGTGGCGCAGTCCGATGAACTGCTGTGCAACGGCTGTTCGGGCTGTGAGCACGTATGTCCCTACGGCGCCATCACCTATGAAACAAAAGAGTTTATGCAGTTTGATCGCAGCATGAAGCCCAGAAGAGTGGCCAGTGTCAATCCTGCCGTATGTCAGGGCTGCGGCGCTTGTACCGTAACCTGCCCCAGCGGCGCAATGGATCTGAAGGGCTTTAGCAACAGACAAATTATGGCGGAGGTGGATGCGATATGCAAATAGAGAAAAAACCTTTAATCGTAGCATTTTGCTGTAACTGGTGTTCCTACGCCGGTGCAGACCTGGCCGGTACCAACCGACTCAATTATCCCGCCAACGTCAAGATCATCCGCGTACCCTGCTCCTGCAGAGTTAACCCCCTCTTTATTCTTAAGGCATTCCAGAGAGGCGCGGACGGTGTCATCATCTGCGGTTGCCACCCCGGCGACTGCCACTACACCACCGGTAACTACTACGCCAGAAGAAGAATTACACTGCTCTTCAGTATGCTCAGCTACCTCGGTATTGAGAAAAACAGAGTAAGACTGGAGTGGGTATCCGCTGCTGAGGGCGCCAAGTTTGCCGCCACGATGCAGTCCTTTGCCGAGGAGATCGCCGAGCTTGGCGAGTGTAAGAGATTGGAGGATCTGAGATGCAAGAAATGATCAAATCCAAACTGGCTGAATTGCTCTCCACCGGCGCGGTGACCAAGGTCATCGGCTGGAAGAGGGGAGAAAACTTTTATGACGTCAGCCCCGCCGCTTTTGAAAGCGTGGAGAGTCTGGCCGACTTCGTTTATGACGATTTCTGCGGCGCCAACCTTTCCAAGTTTTTGGTAAAAGAACCGGGCAAGGAGAGCAAGGTCGCTGTGGTACTCAAGCCCTGCGATACTTTCTCTCTCAATCAGCTGATCAAAGAAAACCGTGTCAACCGTGAAAACATTTTCGTTCTGGGTGTGCCTTGCGAGGGCAAACTGAGCGAGGAAAAGATGCGCGTGATGGGCATTGTCGGCTTGACGGGTTGCAAGGTCGAGGGTGACAAGGTAACTGTAGAAACACTCTACGGCACCGAAACTCTTGATAAAAATGATGTTTTGCTCACAAAGTGCGCCACCTGCCACTCCAAAAAGCACGTCATCTTCGACGAGCTGATCGGAGAAACAGGGGAGGATAGCGATGTTGACCGCTTTGTCGGTGTCGCAGAGCTGGAGGCAATGTCGGAGGACGAGAGATACGAGTTCTGGAGAAACGAGCTTTCTCGCTGCATCCGTTGCAACGCCTGCAGAAACGCTTGTCCTGCCTGTACCTGCGAGAAGTGTGTGTTTGACAACGACGCTTCGGGTGTGGCCGCCAAGAGCAATGCCAACTCCTTTGAGGAAAATATGTTCCACATCATCCGTGCCTACCACGTGGCAGGCCGTTGTACCGATTGCGGCGAGTGTTCGAGAGTTTGTCCCCAGCACATTCCGTTGCATCTGTTAAACCGCAAGTTTATCAAAGATATCAACACCTTCTACGGTGACTTCCAGGCAGGGGCCGATGCCGAAAGCGAGCATCCTCTGGTACACTTTACCGAGAACGATCCCGAGCCGAGTATCGTAAAGGAGGGCAAATAAATGAAGCTTGTTAAAGATTTGAGCGCACTGTACGAGGCCATTGCGGCGGTGCAGGAGTTGTATTTGCCCGTAGAGAACAAGGGCAGAGTAGACTTTAAGCTCTACGAGGCGGGCGCCAACGTCGATATTAAGACGCTTAAGACCGTTCGCTCTGCAAAGGACTTCTTCTTTACACAGACCGAAACGCTGATGGGCTTTAAGGTCGAGGGAAAGAACATTGAGGTCGAGGATCTCAGACCTGAGGTACGCCCCTTTGTGGCCTTCGGTGTGCGCGGTTGCGATGCCAGAAGCTTTGAGGTACTGGACAAAGTCTTTCTCGTCGATCCCGTAGACACCGTTTATGAGGCCCGCAGAAAGGCCGGTACCGTGGTTACGCTGGCTTGCGGCCGTCCCGAAGAAACCTGCTTTTGCACAAACTTTGGCATTACGCCCGAGGCTCCGGCAGGGGACGTTACCACCTGGCTGACCGAGGAAGGTCTGTATTGGCAGGCTAACACTGACAAGGGAGAAGCCTTGACAGCTGCCATCGCCGCTGTATTCACCGAGGGTGACGGCAAAGCGGTAGAAGAACAGAAAAAAGCCATCTCGGATATTATTGCAAAGCTGCCGCTGGCCAATCTGGATATGACCCATCTGGAAGGTGTCAAGGAGGAAACCTTCTGGGGGCATCCCGTGTGGAAAGATATAAGCGAAACTTGTCTTGCCTGCGGTACTTGTACCTACGTTTGCCCCACCTGTCAGTGCTACGACGTCAGAGATTTTGACTGCGGCAACGGCATTGAGAGATTCAGATGCTGGGACAGCTGTATGTACTCCGACTTTACCCGTATGGCTCACGGCAACAACCGTAACACCCAGGACCAGAGATGCAGACAGAGATATCTGCACAAGCTGGTGTATTTCCCCCGGAGAAATGAGGGAATGTTCGGCTGTGTGGGTTGCGGCAGATGCGTTGCCAAGTGTCCCTCCAAGCTGAATATTGTAAAAGTTATCAAAGCGTTGGGAGGTAAATAAGTATGAATAACGAAACGTTGATCCCCAAGGTGGGTATTGTAACCGATATTCGTATCGATACCCCCGACGTCAAGACCTTCCGTGTGGAGCGCCCCGAGGGCGGCAAGGTCTTTGAGCATATGCCCGGACAGTGCGCTATGCTCAGCGTACCCGGTGTGGGCGAAGGTATGTTTTCCATTACCTCTTCTCCCACCAACACCGAGTATATGGAGTTTTCCATCAAAAAGTGCGGCTGTGTAACGAACTGGCTGCACGCTATGGAAGTGGGTCAGATGATCACCGTGCGCGGCCCCTACGGCAAAAACTTCCCTGTCGACACCGAGTTCAAGGGCAAGGATCTGCTGTTTATCGCCGGCGGTATCGGTCTGGCGCCGCTGAGAAGTGTCATCAACTACTGCCGTCACTACAGAGATCAGTACGGTAAAATTGATATCGTCTACGGTTCCCGCAGTATGGACGATCTGGTTGACTACAACGAGATCATTGAGGAATGGTGCCATGACACAGGGGTGAGCGTTCACCTCACCATCGACCGCGAGCAAGAGGGCTGGGACGGTCACGTCGGCTTTGTTCCCAATTTCGTAAAGGAGCTGGGCTTTGATACCAACAAAGTCGCCATCATCTGCGGTCCGCCGATCATGATCAAGTTTACGCTGGCAGGTCTGCAAGAGCTTGGCTTTGACAAGACGCAGGTCTACACCACTATGGAACTGAAAATGAAATGTGCCGTCGGTAAGTGCGGCCGTTGCAACATCGGTCACAAGTACGTCTGCAAGGATGGCCCCGTGTTCCGCTGCGACGAGCTGGATGAACTCCCCGATGAATATTAAGTCTGAAAGGATATAATAGTAACGATGGAAAATATGGTAAATGTATTTATCATGGGCAAAAAGTACGAAGTACCCTCTTCTCTCACCATTATGACCGCTATGGAATATGCCGGCTACAAGCTGGTCAGAGGTTGCGGCTGCCGCAACGGTTTCTGCGGTGCCTGCGCTACCATCTACCGTGTCAAGGGTGACAATCAGCTGCACGCTTGTCTGGCTTGCCAGACACAGGTCGTAGAGGGTATGTACATTGCGACCCTGCCTTTCTTCCCCTTGGAGAAAAAGGTTTTTGACGTTGAAAAGATCCGCCCCGAAGAGCAGATCATGATGCAACTCTATCCTGAGATCTACAAGTGCATCGGCTGTAACGCCTGTACCAAGGCCTGCACCCAGGAGCTGAACGTTATGCAGTACATCGCCTACGCTCAGCGCGGTGAGTATGAAATTGCCGCCGAGGAGAGCTTTGACTGCGTAATGTGCGGTGTTTGCTCCTCCAGATGCCCCGCAGGCATCACTCATCCCCACGTAGCATTGCTGGCCAGACGTCTTACAGGTAAGTATCTGGCTCCCGAAAGCGCACATCTGACTGACCGTGTGCAGGAGATCAAGGACGGTACCTTTGAAGAACTGATGCAAAAGCTGATGGGCAAGCCCGTAGAGGAACTCAAGGAACTCTACAACAACCGTGAAATTGAGAAATAAGGAGGTTTGCGAGTTATGTTTACAGAAGAAATGCTTAAATCAATGAAAATTCTGGAAGAAACCCGTGCTTCCAGAATCGGCCTTGAACCCCGCAGAATGACCGCTGAGGAAAAAGAGGCTTTGCTCGCCAAGTTCCACCCCGATTATATCAAAGAGCAGTTTGCCGAGCTTCAGGTCGGCCCCAACAAGGGTGACAAGGTTCCGCTCGAGCTTGCAGATCTCCTGCAGGCTGCATCCCGCATCGAGGGTATGGACATTGATCTGTCCGCTCCCGACTACGAGACCGATGTACTCATCATCGGTGGCGGCGGTGCCGGTGCTTCCGCGGCCATCGAAGCCGACAACGGCGGCGCCAAGGTTATGGTCGTCACCAAGCTCAGAATGGGTGATGCCAACACCATGATGGCTGAGGGCGGTATTCAGGCCGCTGATAAGCCCAATGATTCTCCCGCTATCCACTATGTAGATGCTATGGGCGGCGGCCATTTCGCCAACAAGCCCGAGCTGCTCTACAAGCTGGTCACCGAGGCTCCCGATGCCATCAAGTGGCTTAACGACTTGGGTGTTATGTTTGACAAGACCGAGGACGGTACTATGGTCACCACGCACGGTGGCGGTACCTCCAGAAAGAGAATGCACGCTTGCCGTGACTATTCGGGCGCTGAGATCATGAGAGTTCTCAGAGATGAAGTTCTCAACCGCGGTATCGAAGTGGTTGACTTTACCGCCGCAATCGAGCTGATCAAGGACGATAAGGGTCAGGTTGCAGGTGCTGTTCTCCAGAATATGGAAACCGGCAAGCTGCTGGTAGCCAAGGCCAAAACTGTCATCATCGCCACCGGCGGCGCAGGCAGACTGCACTATCAGGGTTTCCCCACCTCCAACCACTACGGCGCAACCGCCGACGGTCTGATTATGGGCTACAGAGCAGGCGCAAAGCTACTGTATGCTGACACCCTGCAGTATCATCCCACAGGCGTTGCCTTCCCTCAGCAGATCTTCGGCGCATTGGTAACCGAAAAGGTTCGTTCCATCGGTGCTATGCTGGTCAACAAGGACGGCGAGGTCTTTATGAATCCGCTGGAAACCCGTGACGTTTCCGCCGCTTCCATCATCCGTGAGTGCAAAGAGCGCGGCAAGGGTGTGGACACAGGCGACGGCGGTCAGGGCATCTGGCTGGATACGCCCATGATCGAAATGATCCACGGCGAGGGCACCATTGAGAAGAGAATCCCAGCAATGATGCGTATGTACGGCAAGTACGGTATCGACATCCGCAAGGTGCCGATCCTCATTTATCCCACTCTGCATTATCAAAACGGCGGTCTGGAGATCGGTGCCGACGGCACCACCGCTATCGACAACCTGTACGTTGCAGGTGAGGCGGTCGGCGGTATCCACGGTCGTAACCGTCTGATGGGCAACTCCTTGCTCGATATCATCGTTTTCGGCAGAAATGCAGGTCGTAACGCTGCCAAAAAAGCGGCAGACATTTCTCTGGGCGAGATGACTCTCTCCCACGTGGCCGACTTTGCAAAAGAAGTTGAGGCCGCAGGTCTTAAGGGCGATATCGTATCTCCCAAGCTGCTGCCTGATTATGTGAGAAAATAACTACCTTTGCTAAAATCGAGCAAGCAAAAATGACCGCTTGCTCGATTTTAGTGCCAAATTGGTCGTGGAATTTTGGGGACGCAACCCCTCGCCTTCGGCACTGCCTCGGCTCAAGGAGCAGTCCCCAAGCGGCAACAGTGCTCCGCACCTGCCGCGTTCTACCAATGTGGTGGGAAAGTGGAGCCGCACAAAAGGAAATGGTTTGTGCGAGTAATAAAGAAAGAAGGAAAATTTGATGAATTTATTTGGCGGAGTTATTCCCGTTACCGGCATTTCCTTTTTGCTGATGTGCATTTTCGCCATCCTGTTTGTAGGTTATGCTCTCGGCCGTATCACCATTAAGGGCGTCTCCCTCGGTGATGCAGGCGTATTCATTATTGCGCTGATCTTCGGCGCACTGTTTTTTGCGCCTCTTGACAACCAGCTGGTCATCAAGAGCGGCGAAACAAGCGTTCATTATCTCGATCAGGCGCTTTCCATCGTGGAGAGTCTGGGTTTGATCCTGTTTGTTACCTCTGTCGGCTTTATCGCAGGTCCTAAGTTTTTTGGCAATTTCAAGAAAAACTTCAAGTCCTACGTGCTGCTGGGTCTGATCATCATCGTGGCAGGCGGTCTGGCCGCCGCCGGTTGTATAGGTCTGGGCGAAGCGCTGGGCTACGGTGCGACCATCGAGTCACAGGACGGCTTTGTCGCTATGATCGTAGGCCTGCTGTCAGGCTCGCTGACCTCCACACCCGCTTTTGCCGCCGCTAAGGATACGGTAGCCACTGAGTTTGTGGATCTGGTCAGTGTCGGTCACGGTATCGCCTATATCTTCGGCGTTATCGGCGTGGTACTGTTCATTCAGATCATTCCCAAACTCACCAAAGCCAATATGGACGAAGAGCGCGCCAAGCTTGTCACCAAGCAAAGCGAAACCAAGGTCAACAAGGTCGTAAAGCTGTTGCACCTTGACCATATGGGCATCGCCGCTTTTTCGCTGGCCGCCATCCTCGGCACCATCGTCGGCAAGATCAAGATTCCGCTCTCCGCAGAGGGTCTGGACGGCACCTGCTTCTCCCTGACCACCACGGGCGGCTGTCTGCTGGTGGCCCTCATCATCGGTCATTTCGGTCGCTTCGGCAGAATCAATATGATGCCCGAGGCTTCTACTCTTAAGCTGTTCAGAGAATTGGGGCTGGTACTCTTTTTGGTGGGCGCAGGTATCCCCGGCGGCGCTGAGTTTGTCGCCAACTTCGACCCAATGTACTTTGTGTACGGCATCATTATGACCATCGTTCCGATGATTCTGGGCTATCTGTTTGCCAGATACGTTCTGAGGCTCAACCTGCTCAACAACCTCGGCTCCATCACCGGCGGTATGACTTCTACTCCGGCGCTGGGTACCCTCATTAACGTGGCAGGCACCGAGGACGTTGCCGCCGCTTATGCGTCGACCTATCCCGTCGCTCTGATCGCCGTCGTACTGGTCTCCCAGTTCCTTATCATGCTCTTCTAACGGACCGAGTCCATACAAAACTTTCAAAAATACCGCAACAAAGGGCGACGCTCCATAGAGATAAATCCGCTTAAAAACGGCTATTTTCGCCCTATACTACGGCAACACTCCGCAATACGCGTCAGCGTTATTGCGGAGTTTTTTCTTGTCTATGACAAAAACATCTCGTTTTTAAGTGCCATTTGGCAGTTTTTAGATAGAAAATTTTTCTTGCGGCGAAGTGGGCAACGCAGGAATACTGACGTATTCCGAGGCTTCCCCCGAGATGGCATGGAAAATTTGCAGATAAAAACCGGTTGATCTCTATGGAACGCCGCCCAAAGTTGCGGTATTTTTTTATATTTAACTTTTGGGGTCTGACCCCTAAGATTAAAAAATTTAACTTTTGGGGTCTGACCCCAAAAGTTAAATTTTGCTTGCTTTTGTCTTTTGCGTTTAGTATAATAAGCGTGAGGTGATGATTATGGCAAGAATAATTCGAAGAAAAAGTTCTACCGGCGTGTATCATGTGATGCTGCGTGGCGTCAACAAGCAAATGATCTTTTTGTCCGATGCGGACAATCTCAGATTTTTGCAGATCTTGCAACAGGTCAAGGATGTCAGCAATTTTGCTTTGTTAGGGTATTGTCTGATGGGCAATCACATCCATCTTTTGATTCAGGAGAGGGAAGAGGGCGAGCCGCTCGACAAGATTATGCAACGCATTCAGAATCGATTTATCGGTTGGTATAACTTGTCTTATGATCGTTGCGGCCCGCTGTTCGGCGGTCGTTTTCGTAGTGAAGCGGTGGAAGATGAGCGATATTTGGTTACCGTTTTACGTTACATTCATCAAAATCCTGTGAAAGCCGGTATTTGTCGTAGAATGTCCGATTATAAGTGGAGCAGTTACGGCGATTATGCTGACGGAAAAGCTTTACTGGAGGGCTTGGTGGACACCGAAGTTGCGGAAGGAATGTTCGGCAAAAATGAATTGCTCAGATTTTTTGATGAGTGTAGTGATGATGTTTGCTTGGACGATCTCACCCCAGAAGAAATGGAAAAAACATATTTTAGTATTTATAATGAGATTTCCGGTGGATGTTTTGACGAGGCATTTGAGAAACTCTCTTGGGAGCAAAAAAGAGAGATCGTTGAAAATTGCAAGAAAAAAGGTGTACCACTGAAAAAATTATCCGAATATACAGGAATGAGTTGTTATAAATTACGAAAATTGTAAAGAAAACACCTCTTTGTTTGATTTTTAACTTTTGGGGTCTGACCCCCAAGATTAAAAAATTTAACTTTTGGGGTCTGACCCCCAAGATTAAAAAATTTAACTTTTGGGGTCTGACCCCTAACGTTAAAAAATTAATGATTGACTTTAGCGAAATAAAGTGGTAACATACTAATGTACAAAAGGAGGAGATACTATGAGTTTGCAATCCAAGGCTGTGGATCAGCTGTTCCAAACGATATTAAATCTCGAAACGATTGAGGAGTGCTATGCCTATTTTGAGGATCTGTGCACCATCAAGGAAATACAGGATATGGCGCAGCGTCTGGACACGGCCATTTTGCTCAAGCAAGGGCTTAGTTATCAGAAGATCTGCGAAAAGGTGGACATCAGCACCGCTACCATCGGGCGTGTCAGCAGATGCCTTAATTATGGAAAGGGCGGCTATGCCGCAGCGATAGATAAGCTACAAGCAGGTGAGGAAAAATGAACATAGAGTCTTTGCAGCAAAGTGAGCGCATACTGTTTGCGCTGCGGGGCCTGTATGACAAATACGGCTATGTCCGCTACAAAATGAACAAGTTTGAGGAATATGACCTTTATGCACGCAATAAGGACTTTTTGATCTCCGAGGGGGTCATTACCTTTACTGATACCAACGGCAAGCTGATGGCGCTCAAGCCTGACGTGACGTTGTCCATCGTCAAGAATACCAAGGACGATGACAGCCGTGTGCAAAAGCTCTACTACAATGAAAACGTTTACCGTGTGTCCGGCGGCACCCATTCTTTTAAAGAAATTATGCAGGTGGGGCTGGAGGCGATGGGCGACATTGACGACTACTGCATTTTTGAGGTGATGAGCCTTTCGGCGGAAAGTCTGGCCTGCACGGAAAGGAACTGTATTCTGGAGTTTTCGCATCTGGGCGTGTTGTCTGAGATATTGCGCTATGTGGGGATTCCCGAGGAGCAAAGCGTGATGCGCTGTATCGGGGAGAAAAATGCCCATGAGTTGACGGGCATTTGCGCTTCTCTGGGGATCTCGGAGGAAAAGTGCGCACTGCTCAAAAATATTTTGTCGGTGTACGGCAGAGTGGACGAGGTGCTGCCCGAAGTTCGTAAACTTTTGACAGGCATCGTCAGCGAGGGGACACTGTCCTCCTTTGTCGGCATTGCCCGAGCGCTGAGCAACAGCGCACGGGGTGAGATGTACTATCTTGATTTTTCCATTGTCAGTGACATTCGGTATTACAACGGTTTTGTCTTCCGTGGCTTTGCCGAAGGGATTCCCAGCAGTGTGCTTTCGGGCGGTCAGTATGACACGATGATGGCCAAAATGAAGAGAAAGTCGGGGGCCATCGGCTTTGCCGTCTATCTCGATATGCTGGAGCAGTACGAAAAAAATGAGTACGACGTTGACAATCTGCTCGTCTATGAGGACTGCACCGTCAGTCAAATCAAAGCGCAGACCGATGCGCTCATTGAAAAAGGGGAGAGCGTACTGGTGCAAAAGAGTATCCCCTCTGACGTAAAGTACAAAAAGCTTATCCGACTGCAGGGAGGGAAACGGATATGAAAACGCTCAACATTGCCCTGCCCAAAGGCAGACTGGGCGAAAAGGTATACGCTATGTTTGAAAAAGCGGGGTTTCCCTGTCCCTCGATTAAGGAAAACAACCGCAAGCTGATCTTTGAAAACGAGGCGTGCGGTGTGCGCTATTTCTGGGTCAAGCCCTCGGACGTGGCCATCTACGTCGAGCGAGGTGCGGCAGATATCGGTGTGGCGGGCAAGGACATATTGCTGGAATATCGCCCCGATATATATGAACTGCTGGATCTCGGCATCGGCAAGTGCCGTATGGCGGTGGCCGCCAAAAAGGATTTTCGTGACGACCCCGCTGCAACGCTGAGAGTGGCCACCAAGTTTTCAAACATTGCCGCCAACCATTATCTCTCCAAGGGCAGAGATATTGATATCATCCATCTCAACGGCTCGATAGAGCTGGCACCGATACTGGGGCTGAGCGACGTTATCGTCGATATCGTCGAAACGGGCACCACGCTTAAGGAAAACGATCTTACCGTGATGGAAACGGTGGTACCCATCAGCGCAAGACTCATCGCCAACAAGGCAAGCTACAAGTTTGGCTACCGTGAGATAGACAAGCTCGTTCACGCCATTGCGGCACAAACGGAGGAAAACAAATGATAAGCATTTTACAATACGACAAGGTTGCGGCAAGTGATATATTTGCCCGTGTGACACCTGAGGTAAACGTGGAGGACATCGTCGCCGACATCATCCAAAACGTGCGAAAAAACGGCGACAAGGCACTTCTTGAATACAACAAAAAGTTTGACGGGGCTGAGCTGGATACCCTTTTGGTCAGTGAGGCGGAGATCCGGGAGGCGATGCAGGCGGTGGAGCCTCGATTTATCGACATTCTCCGTCACGCTGCCGAAAATATCCGCAAGTTTCACGCCCGTCAGGTCAAAAACAGTTTTATTATCAACGATGAGGACGGCATCGTCATCGGGCAAAAGGTTATCCCCGTTGACCGTGCAGGACTGTACGTTCCGGGCGGCACGGCGGCCTATCCCTCCACCGTGCTGATGGACTCTATCCCTGCCAAAATCGCAGGGTGTCCTGAGGTGGTCATTGTCACACCGCCCTCTGCCTCAGGCAAGATCAACCCCTATATTCTAGCGGCGGCTCATATCGCAGGCGTCGACAAAATATTTAAGGTCGGCGGTGCGCAAGCCATTGCCGCACTGGCCTACGGCACTGAGAGCATCCCCAAGGTGGACAAAATCGTCGGACCCGGCAACGCCTTTGTTGCCGAAGCCAAAAAGCAGGTGTTCGGGCAGGTGTCCATTGATATGATCGCAGGCCCCAGTGAAATACTCATTGTGGCCGACGGCAAGACCGACCCCCGACACGCAGCGGCTGACCTGCTTTCGCAGGCCGAGCATGACAAGCTGGCAAGCGCAGTGCTGGTCACAGACTCTATGGCCCTTGCCGAGGCTGTGCAGGCCGAGCTGGAGGTACAGATTCCGCTGCTGGAACGTGCTGACATCGCCCGTGCTTCTATAGATAACAACGGCCGCATCATCGTGGCGGACAGCTTGGATACGGTCATTGACATTGCCAACGAACTGGCGCCTGAGCATCTGGAGCTGTGTGTCGAGCATCCCTTTGACTATCTGGACAAAATCCGTCACGCAGGCTCTATCTTTATGGGACGCTATTGCCCCGAGGCGCTGGGTGACTACTATGCAGGCCCCAACCATACTTTGCCGACGGGCGGTACCGCTAAATTTTCCAGCCCCTTGTCGGTGGACGATTTCGTAAAGAAAACACAGTATACTTATTACACCCGTGCGGCACTGGAGAGAGTGGCGGAGGACGTGGCCTATTTTGCCGAGGCAGAGGGGCTGACCGCCCACGCACGCAGCGCTCTTATCCGCACCCAGGAGAAACAAAAATGAGCCGTTATATGTGTAAAAACATAGTGCCCTACGTACCGGGCGAGCAACCCAAACAAAAGCTCATCAAGCTCAATACCAACGAATCTCCCTTTCCGCCCTCGCCTGCGGCGATAGTGCAGGCACAGCGCGCAGCGGGGGAGCTACAGTTGTATTCCGATCCCGAATGTAAGGCATTAAAGACTGCGGCCGCCGAATATTTCGGTGTGACCGAGGACGAACTGTTGTTTACCAACGGCAGTGATGATATTTTGAACTTTGCCTTTGCCGCTTTTTGCGGTGAGGCGGCGTTTGCCGATATTACCTACGGGTTTTATTCGGTGCTGGCAGGTCTGCACGGTGTGCCTTGCGACATTCTGCCGCTGAAAGAGGATTTCACCATAGATCCCGACGTCTACATCGGCATCGGCAAAACGATATTTATCGCCAATCCCAACGCCCCCACGGGGCTGGCGTTGCCGCTCTCTGACATTGAAAGGATCGTGGCAGGCAATCCCGATAACGTGGTGGTCATTGATGAAGCGTATGTGGATTTCGGCGGCGAGAGCGCTGTGGGTCTGGTGAAAAAATACGACAATCTGCTGGTGGTGCAGACCTTTTCCAAGTCCCGTTCACTGGCTGGCGGGCGGCTTGGCTTTGCCGTCGGGCATCGGGAACTGATAAAGGATCTGAACACCATCAAGTATTCCACCAACCCCTACAACGTCAACCGTATGACGATGGCCGCAGGCATCGGTGCGCTGCAGGATGTCGAGTATTTTGAAAAAAATTGCAAGGCCATTTGCGCTACCCGTTCGTGGGTGACCAAAGAACTGGAGCAAATGGGCTTTGCGGTACTGCCGTCCCTTACCAATTTTATCTTTGCAAGATCAGAGGATATCGACGGCAAAACGTTTAATTTGAAGCTCAGAGAAAAAGGCATTTTGGTGCGCCACTTTGATACCGACAGGCTTCGTGACTACAACCGAATTACCGTGGGCAGTGATGCTCAGATGCGTTCGTTTATAGAAAGCACCAAAAGCATATTGGAGGAAATAAAATGAGACAGAGCGAAATAAAGAGAACTACCGCCGAAACGGATATCAGGCTCAGCCTGTGTCTGGACGGTGTGGGCGAGAGCAAAGTGGATACGGGGTGCGCTTTTCTTGACCATATGCTCACCCTGCTGGCCAAACACGCCCGATTTGATCTGAGTGTGACCTGCAAGGGGGACACCGAGGTTGACTATCACCACACTGTCGAGGACATCGGCATTGCGCTGGGTACTGCCTTTTTCGGGGCGCTCGGTGACAAAAAAGGAATTGAGAGATACGCCGACACAACGCTTGCCATGGATGAGGCGCTGATTCTCAGCGCGGTCGACCTGTCGGGCAGAGGCTATCTGGGGTACGATATGAGCATCCCTGCCCAAAAGGTGGGGGACTTTGATACAGAGCTGGTGGAGGAGTTTTGGCTGGGCTTTGTCCGCAACGCCGCCTGCACCCTGCATATCCGTATGCTGGCAGGCAGCAACTCCCACCACATTATTGAGGGCGCCTTTAAATCGGTGGCTCGTTCGCTGAAAAAAGCGGTGCGCATTGACCCCGCTTTTGCCGACGAAGTCCCCTCGACCAAAGGAGTGCTGTAATGATCGCAATCGTTGATTACGGCGTGGGCAACCTGTTTTCTCTTAAGAGTTCGTTTGATGCCATCGGGGCAGAGGTTGTCGTCACCGCCGACAAAGCGGTGCTGGAGAGCGCTGACAAAATTCTCTTGCCCGGTGTGGGCGCCTTTGAGGATGCGGCGCGCAAACTGCGCCACAGCGGACTGGATAAGGTCATTACAGAGCAGGCTCGGGCGGGTAAGCCGATTCTCGGCATCTGTCTTGGAATGCAGCTGCTCTTTGACAAAAGCTATGAGTACGGGCAGCACGAGGGGCTGGGTCTGATTCAAGGCTCGGTGCGCCCCATCGCCGACGTGATTCCAAAGAATTACAAAATTCCCCACATCGGCTGGAATGCGCTTGCTTTTCACAAGGCTTCGCCCATTTTCCGTGAGGTGGCAGAGGGGGACTTTGTGTATTTTGTTCATTCGTTTTATGCCACCGAGTGTGAAAGCGCAGTGGTGGCAACGTCCGAGTACGGCGCACCTTTGACCGCCGCCGTGCAGGACAAAAATGTATTTGGCTGTCAGTTTCACCCCGAAAAAAGCGGCAGTGTGGGACTGAAGATATTAAAGGCGTTTGCCGATTTGGAGGGAGAAATATGCTGATCTATCCTGCCATTGACCTCTATGAGGGCAAAGCAGTGCGCCTCTTTAAAGGCGACTATCAACAAATGACGGTGTACAGTGACCGTCCGACTGATATTGCCGCTGACTTTGCCGCCTGCGGCGCTACCCATATGCACATCGTGGATCTGCAGGGCGCCAAGGACGGCACTACCCCTAACTTTGAAACCGTTGCGGCCATTAAGAAAGAGGGCGGACTGTTTTGCGAAGTGGGCGGCGGCATCCGCAGTATGGAAACAATAGCACGCTATCTGGAGGCAGGAATTGACCGTGTCATCCTCGGCACCGCCGCCGTGACTGAGGCGGGCTTTGTTAAAAAAGCCGTGGAGCAATACGGCGATAAAATTGCCGTGGGCATTGATATCAAGGACGGTATGGTCGCCATCAAGGGCTGGACGGAAAAGTCAACGCTTACCGCCTTTGACTTCTGCGCCCAAATGCAGGACGTCGGGGTGCAGACACTCATTTGCACCGATATCTCCAAGGACGGCGCAATGAACGGCACCAACCACGAACTGTACAGCGAGCTTATGAAACGTTTTGATATGCAGATCATTGCCTCGGGCGGGGTGTCCTCTATGGAGGATATCGTTCGTCTGCGCCGTCAGAATATCTACGGTGCCATCATCGGCAAGGCATATTATATCGGTGCTGTGGATCTTAAGGCGGCGATTGAGGTGGCAAAATGATAACCAAAAGAATCATACCCTGTCTTGACGTCCGTGACGGACGGGTCGTCAAGGGGGTCAACTTTGAGGGACTGCGGGATGTTTCCTCTCCTGTGGCACTGGCCGAGTATTATTCGGGGAGCGGTGCCGATGAGCTGGTGTTCTACGATATCACCGCCTCCAGCGACGGACGAAAGCTGTTTACCGATATTCTGCGGGAAACGGCAAGTCGGGTCTTTATTCCCCTGACCGTGGGTGGCGGTATCAACACCGTCGAGGATTTTGACAGAGTACTCAAGTGCGGCGCCGATAAGGTGAGTGTCAATTCCGGTGCCATACGTGATCCCGATCTCATCTCTGCGGCCGCCAAGCAATACGGCGATCAGTGTGTGGTGCTGTCGGTGGACGTTAAGCGTGTGGACGGTGTGTTCCGTGTCTTTGCCAAGGGCGGCAGGGAAAACACCGGCATTGAGGCCATCAGCTGGATCAAAAAATGCGTGGCAGGCGGCGCAGGCGAAGTGGTGGTCAATTCCATCGACACCGACGGAGTGAAAAATGGCTTTGATCTTGAACTTCTTGAGGTCGTGTCAGATGCCGTGAGCGTTCCCGTCATCGCCTCGGGGGGAGCCGGAAAAATAGAGGATTTTATCACTCTCTTTCACACGCTTCCAAAAGTGGATGCAGGGCTGGCCGCTTCGATATTCCACTTCGGCGAGGTCAAAATTTCCGACCTCAAGGACGCTATGGCAAGAGAAAATATTTCGGTAAGGAGATAACGATGATAGATATTAGTACACTTAAGTTTGACGAAAAAGGGCTGATCCCGGCCATCGTGGTGGATGCCGTCAGCAAGCGGGTACTCACCCTGGCCTATATGAACAAGGAAAGCCTTGCAATTTCTATGGAAAAGGAGCTGACCTGCTTCTGGAGCCGCTCGAGAGAGCAGCTCTGGCTCAAGGGAGAAACCAGCGGCAACTATCAGCACATCGTGTCCATTACGGCCGATTGCGACAGCGATGCGCTGGTAGTGATGGTCGAGCCGGACGGTCCTGCCTGCCACAAGGGGACTTTTTCCTGCTTTGAAAAGCCCGTGTATCAGAGCGAGGATCGCCACGAGTTTTCCTATGAGGGGCTGATGGAGCTGATCAAGGGTCGCAAGACCGACAAAAAAGAGGGTTCCTACACCACCTATCTGTTTGAAAAAGGTCTGGACAAGATCCTTAAAAAGGTGGGCGAGGAGAGTACCGAGGTCATCATCGCCGCCAAGAGCGAGGACAAGGCGGAAACCATCTATGAGATCGCAGATCTTGCCTACCACGTAATGGTACTGATGATTCAGGCCGGCATCAGTTTGGAGGATATTCACAAAGAACTGGCCTCCCGTCACGTTATTGACCACAAGGTCAAACAGGAGAAAATGACAAAATGAGAGATTTCCACGTTCACTCCACCTACAGTGACGGTGTAAGCACTCCCGAGGAGATCGTCCTTGCCGCCATCGATCGGAGCATGGACGCCATCGGGTTTTCTGATCATTCCTATACCGATTTTGACCTGAGCTATTGTATGACAAAAGAAAAGTCGCAGCTGTACTTTGAGGAGATCACCGCACTTAAGAAAAAGTATGCAGGGCGCATCAACATTTTCTGCGGCATCGAGCAGGATTTTTATTCCCATCCGCCTGCTCAGCCCTATGACTACGTCATCGGCTCGGTGCATTATATCAAGCTCGGGGAGGAATACGTCCCCATCGACTGCTCGCCTGACTACCTTATCAAAGCCGCCGACAAATATTTTGACGGCGATATCTATTGCATCGTCGAGCAGTATTACAAAACGGTGGCAAAGCTACTCGACAAGACCAATGCCGACATCATCGGACATTTTGATCTGATCACCAAGTTCAATCGCAACGGCAATCTGTTTGACGAGTCCGCCGAGCGCTACCGCAGGGCGGCAAGCGAGGCGCTGACCGCCCTGCTCAAATACGACGTGCCCTTTGAGGTCAATATGGGCGCCATCTCCAGAGGGTACAGGGAGCGCCCCTATCCTGCGGCAGAATGGATCGAGACCATCAAAGCGGGCGGCGGCCGCTTTATTTTCTCAAGCGACTGCCACGATAAAGACTATTTGCGCTACCAATTCGACCGCTACGAAAAAGAATACTTTGCGGAAGGCTTTCGCCACCAATCTCAACCGATGAATAAGTAAAAAAGGTGCTTAGACAAAAACTGTCTAAGCACCTTTTTATTTCGCAAATTTAACTTTTGGGGTCTGACCCCAAAAGTTAAATTTTCATCAGGGCAACCTTTTTAAATTGATTTCCGCATCGCGGAAATCTACATTACTTCTTCACTATTCACTATTACCTATTCACTTGTCCGTAGGTCGTCCGTTTTGTCCGCTTTTTTGTGCTATGATAAATGTAGGAGGTAAGAGACAATGCCGGAAATGAAATGGATCAAAGTGGACTGCAATTTGTTTGACAACCGCAAAATCAAATATTTGATGCGTTTGGAGCGGGGCGAGGAGAGGGTATTGCTGTGGGTGCGCCTGCTGTGCCTTGCGGGTAAGTTGGGTAATTTGGGTCGGCTGATGATGACAAAAAATCTGCCGTTTACTTCGGAGTTGTTGGCAGAAGAATTCGGACTGGAGCGGACATTTGTTAAGGACACCATTGGGGTGATGTTATCGCTGGATATGCTGTCAAAAGAGCAGGGGTGCTTATGTATCAGCGGCTGGGTAGAGCATCAGAGCGTGAGCAAAGGGCAAAAGCTCAAAGAGCAAAATCGCATCAGAAAACAACGCCAGCGGCAAAATGTCACGCAAATGTCACGCATATGTCACGACATAGAAGAGAATAGAGAAGAAGAGAGAAGAAAAGAAGAGAGTAGAGCACAAGAAAACGAAGAGCTGCAAAAATGTCAATCGGTGATCGACATTTACAATGCCCGATGCCTTTCGCTGAGTCGAGTAAGACATCTTTCTCCGACACGACAGCAGGCGATAATGTATTTGCTGGAGAAATATTCTATGGCGGAGTTTGAGGACTTGTTTGATGCCGCAGAGAGGTCCTCTTATCTTACCGGCAAAAACGAACGGGGCTGGAAGGCTACCTTTGACTGGCTGATCAAGGAAGCGAATATGCACAAGGTACTGGAGGGTAATTTTGATAACGCAAGCAAACCCTTGGATGACTTGGAGATGAAGATGATTAAAGAATTGCACAAGTCCGAGTGACAAAAAACTACCCGAAAGAGGCGCACTTCTTTACGAAGTGCGCCTCAGTTATATTCTTTTGGAATACTTCGCCAACGGCGAAATATTCCAAAAGAGTGATATTGCCTTCGGCAGTTTTGGAGCGAATATAATATAACTAAAACCAAAGGTTTTAATATCACTTTTAATATAAAAAGAAATTGGGAGAAACTTCTTTACGAAGTGTCTTCCAAAGGGTAGTTTTTTGTGCGTTGACGCAGGCTGAAAAAAGTAAGGCTCCTTTGCAAAGTCGTCCGTTTTGTCCGATTTGGCATGTTACAATAGTAATGGAGGCAGGTGAGAGAATGGAGATGCAACTGACACCACGACAGTGGGATTTTGTAAATGCAGGGGCAGATGAGGTGCTGTTTGGCGGTGCCGCAGGCGGCGGCAAAAGCTACGGACAGCTCTGTGATGCGCTGCTGTACGCTCTTAAATATCAAGGCAGTCGACAGCTCATTCTTCGCCGCACCTACCCTGAACTTGAAAAAAGCCTGATAAGAGTGATGGGGGAGCTTTATCCTCCGACGATCTTTACGTATCACAAAAGCACTCACAGCGGTCGTTTTTGCAACGGCAGTGTGCTGGATTTCGGGCATCTGGAGCAGGAGAACGATATCTACAAATATCAGTCGGCTGAGTACGATTGTATACGCTTTGACGAACTGACGCACTTTACCGAGCAGATGTATGTCTATCTCATTTCTCGTCTGCGAGGCGCCAACGGCTACCCCAAACAGGTCAAATCCACCACCAACCCGGGCGGCATCGGTCACGGATGGGTCAAAAGTCGCTTCGTGGACATCGGAGAGCCCGACAAGGAGTATCGCTTTACAGCAGGCAGCCGCATCTTTTTGCCTGCCAGGGTACAGGACAACAGCTTTTTGATGAAAAATGACCCCGATTACCTGCGCCGACTGCACAATCTTTCGGATAAGGACAAAAAGGCGCTGTTGTACGGCGACTGGGATATTTTCGAGGGACAGTATTTTACCGATTGGGACAGAGCGCACCACGTCATTTCGCCCTTTCCCATTCCCGAGGATTGGCGGCGGTACTTTGTAATGGACTACGGACTGGATATGCTGGCAGGTCTGGCCGTTGCGCTGGACAGTCGGGGACGTGCCGTGGTCTACAAGGAAATCTATGAAGGAAAGGACAACGGCGGCGAGGGTCACATTGTTTCTTCGGCTGCCCGCCGCATCAAAGAGTTTACGGCAGGGGAGGACTTCTATGCTTATCTGGCGCCGCCCGACCTGTGGAGCCGACAAAAGGATTCGGGGAAGAGTATGGCGCAGCTGTTTGCTGAGCAGGGCGTGCGGCTGACCAAAGCCCCCGGCGGACGGGTGAGCGGCTGGATGCAGCTCAAAGAGTGGCTGCACCCCACCCTGCAGGAAGAGGGCGACAAGCGACCGAGATTGCAGATTTTTTCAAACTGTGTCAATCTCATCCGCACCCTGCCTGCGCTGATGTCAGACAAAAACAATCCCGACGATGTGGCGACAACACCCCACGAACTGACCCATGCACCGGATGCTTTGCGGTACTTTGTGGCGAGCTGTCCCAAAACATCACCGAAAAAAGAAGCGGTAAAGCACTATAACTTTACAATAGAAAAGCCCCCCAAAAGCCCCACGGGTCTGGGGGATAAGATCAAAGTGATATAAGGAGGTAGGCTATGCAACTGTTGTACGGAATATTGGGAGCCTTGGTGGGAGTGATGCTCTACCGTTGGGGGCGCCGTGAGGCAAGCGGTGTAATGCCGGTGTTGCGCAGACACAAAAGTCAGCGTGAGGCGGATAAGCTGTTGCGACGCATTGAAAAATATGATGGAAAGTAAGTAGGCGCGGATATCACCCGCCACCGCGCAAATGCAAAAATTTAACTTTTGGGGTCTGACCCCTAACGTAAAAAAATTTAACTTTTGGGGTCTGACCCCTAATGTAAAAAAATTTAACTTTTGGGGTCTGACCCCTAAAGTGTAATTTCAGAGAGGAGAGGATCGTATCGAAAACGTGACTAAGATCTGGCAGTTATACCGAAAGGGGGTGGAGCGGCATCAGCGGATGGGGCTGGTCGGCGACACCGAGACCGCTTGGCGGTTTTTTGAGGGGGATCAGTGGTACGGGCTGGAGAGCGGTGAGCGACTGCCTGTGTACAACATTATTGCGCCCTCGCTGCGCTATCGTGTGGCAAACATTGCCATGAATGATATGCAGATCTATTATACGCCGCTAAGTTCTGACGAGCGCACCGAGGCGTTGGCAAGGCGGCTGAACGTCACTGCGGCGGCCTGGTGGGACAGGCTGCGCATGGACGGGGTGTGCTGGAAGATGCTGAAGGACAGTGTGGTGGCAGGAGAGAGCTATCTCTACATTTACGATGAGGATGGCAACTGTCAGGTGCTGGACAACACGGGCGTGTTTCTCGGGGATGAGGAGCAGCCTGACATTCAGCGTCAGCCCTACATTATTTTGCTGGAGCGGCGAGATGCCGCCGAGGTGCGTCAAAGCGCACGTGCTATGGGTTTGCCCGAGGAGCAGGTTCGCCTCATTCAGCCTGACAGCGCCGCAAAAAAGGTCACCACCGCAAAGGGTGGTGAGGAGAGCGGCAAGGTGACTTGTTTGCTCTATATGCGCAAGGAGGGGCAGGACGTTTACTTTGTGCGCACTACACGAAACGTTGTTTTGGGCGAGGAGAAGTGTATTCGGGGGCTGGGGTGTTATCCGCTGATTTCGCTGGTCAGCGGCCGCAAGAAAGGCTCTGCCCGTGGCAGGGGTGAGGTACTGCCGATGATCGCCAATCAGATCGAGATCAACCGCAATCTGGTGCGGCGCATCGTCAATGCCAAGTTGACGGCCTTTTCACGACTGGTGTATGCCACCGACAAGATCGACAATCCGCAGGATCTTGATCAGGTGGGCTCGGCAATCGCCGTTAACGACTCGACGGTGGCAGACATTCATTCGGCGGTGGGATACATTTCACCGGCGCCCATGTCCGGTGATGCCAAGGCCATCAGCGACGAGATGATCTCCCTTACCCGTGAGCTGGCAGGGGCAGGCAGCGCACTGCTCGGCAACATTGACCCCTCCACCGCCAGCGGCGCCGCAATCATAGCAGTGCGTGATCAGGCGCAGGTGCCGCTCAATGAAAATGCGGCGGCGTTTCGCCGCTTTGTGGAAGAAGTGGCAGGTGTGTGGCTGCGGCTGTGGATCTGCTATCAGCGGGGCGTGTTTGATGAGGGCGATTTTACCGTGGCAGAGCTGGTGGCGCTTCGTCCTCGCATCCGTGTGGATGCGACCTCTACCACACCCTTTTCAAAGTATGCCCGTGAACAGGCGCTGGACAAGCTGTTGGAGGGCGGACATATCACGCTGGAGGAATATGCCGATGCGTTGGATGACGGTTCGTCGGTGCCTAAGGCGAAGCTGACGGATATTCTCAGAAAACGAAAGGAGAAAATGTATGAAAACGTTGAAGGAAACGGAGTTTTCCTGGCACAGTGAGCAACCCGACGTGCCGCAGAAAACGGCGGCGGAAATGAAAGCTTTCTTTGATGCCCCGATCCACGTGTTGTTGGATAAGATTAACGAGATCATCGATGGCAAGGATGATGACGGTAAGCCAATAGAAGGCAGTTTGAAATATCTACTCACGCAGATTATGTCTCTGCAAGAGGCTGACGGCACTGCCGCTGAGGAGCGGGAAAAGCTTGAGGAGAATATAGAAAAAAATATAGAAAGTATTAGCAACCTTGGCACAATGATCGAGGGCTTGAAAATAACCGGTGTGTTGCCGATAGTAAGCGGATCACGATCTATTGAAGAAATTCCTCTCGGAATCAGTATGGCAAAAAATAGTGATGAGGGAGAGGAGCTGGAAATTACTTATGATCCGCCGAATGTTGAACTTGTGGGCGAGGGCAGTCTCCTCTTTCATACTACACGGACGAATACAAATGAAGATGAGAGCTTTACTTATCACTATCTTAATATTTTGCCGGCCGGCAGTGTCAAAAACAAAAACGATGAAATGTGTATTCATATTACAGACGGCGTTGGTGGAGCAAAACGCTATGTGACACCATATCCGCAATATGTCATGGAAAAGTTGCAGGAAACACTTACGCAGCATTCTTCGTTACTTGATGAAGCAATGATGTGGGAAAGTGTGTTGAATTCTATATCTGAGGATAACGAGGATCTTGATGAGTGTGTACCTACGGCCGCGGCGGTGGTGGATTATATTCGTCAAAAGATCGGAGATGTGGAAGAGGCATTGGATGAGATCATCCGAGAGCAGAATGAATTTATTGGGGAGGTGGTCTGATGACTCTGGCAGATAAATTGAAGACGGTAGCCCAAAATGTACCCAAAGTCTATCAGGCGGCAGAGAAAAAGTGCGCTGAAAAGCACTATACCGGCAGCATCGAGGGCAACGATCAGCGGTATATCGAAATCGACCTTCCCTTTTTACCTGACATTGTGACGGTGTACACCACCGGTCCATATGCCAACGTGACCGCCAATACTTTCCGTGGCTTGGTTGTCGACATGCGATCCTGCTCAGTGCTTGCCAATCTCTTTTATTGCAACAGCGGTGGCTCGTCAACATCCGGCAACTTGAGGGCGACAAGTAGAAGTTACTTTGATTATAATGACTCTACATTCCGCTTTGAATTGCCTGCGACATCACTTCCGAACGTATTGTGGAGGTCGAACGTGCGCTATAGCATATCAGCGGTGCGCTTTACTAATGAAGACAGCAAAAGTATGGTCGAAGAACAGATTCGTTCGTTGCCCGACACGCCGCAAGGGAATGTAGTTCTGGAATATTCTGCTGACAGGATTGCAGAACTTTTTACCGATGAGGAGTGGGCAGAGCTGATCGCGACGAAACCGAAATGGTCTTTTTCTCTGATATGAGGAGGGCAATATGAAACACATCAAACTGACGGCCGCAAAAGGAAAGCTGCTGACCAATGGAAAGGTATACGGCAAAATCGTATATCTTGGCAACTGTGACAGCGCTGACAACTGGTACGAGATACCCGAAGAGGAGGTAGAAAATGAACAGACTGAGTTATCCCTGTGACGTGATGAACATCACTCAAAACCATAC
>JAFZEA010000008.1 GCA_017560905.1 Clostridia bacterium | reverse complement strand
GATATCTCCCGTTCGGACTGGTTCTGCAAAAACGGTGCTATTGATTATGTATACAACAGCAAGTTTTTTGTCGGTGTGAGTGACACCGCCTTTGGTCCCAACGCACCGATGACTCGCGGAATGATGGTTACGGTACTGGGCAGATTGCACGGTGTAGATACCTCTAAGTACAGCAACAAAACACACTTTACCGATGTCGGTGACCAATATTACACCAAGTATATCAACTGGGCCTTCAAGGCCGGTATTGTCAGCGGCACTTCCGCTACTACCTTTGAGCCCGATGCCAATGTAACCCGTGAACAGATCAGCAAAATGATTCTGGAGTATGGCTACTATGCCGATGTGGATTTCCGTGTAATTAGCACGGCCATTGATTTCACTGACCAAAACAGTATCTCCTCCTGGGCCAGAAACTATGTTGCCGATTGTCAGGTCTGCGGCATTGTCAGCGGCATCTCCAACGGTGACGGTACTTATCGCTTTGAACCCAAAAAGCAGGCAACTCGCGCGGAGGTCGCCACCATCATTCTTAATTTTGCAAAATTGTACCTCTAATATATAATGTGAAGAAACCACCGATGGCAAAAACCATCGGTGGTTTTTGTTTAAAATGACGAAAATGGTAAATGAATTAGTAAAAAGTGCTGAAATCTATTGATTTTATGAATTTTTTATGTTAAAATACGCTATGTAGCATAGTCTAAAAAAATAAAAAGGAGATGACTACTAATGAGACAAAGCTTCAAACGTGGGTTGAGCCTGCTGCTGAGCGTACTGATGTGTGTAGGTATGCTTACCGGTATCGTTCTTCCCGTGTCGGCAGCAGAAACTGCTGTTGACAGAACAGCAGCATACGAAGAGCTGAATGCTGCTACCACAGTTATAGTTCCTGAAGACGGCTATATCGAGCTGGAAGATGGAACAGGATTCGATGTATCTGAGTATGCCGGCAAGACCATTCGTCTGCCCGGCGAAAATTTCAAGGCCTTCAACCTTAACTGGACTGAGGACCTTGGCTACGCTGAAGGCGACTACTTCCTCGCCGAGTACGGCGACGGCGAGACTTGGGGTAACGGCGACGTTTACCTCTTGCAGTGGGGTGTAAACGCTCACGGTGCCGAGCAGTACGCTGACACCACCGATTTAGGTGGTAATGTGGTGACCGACGCCGGCACTTATACCGGTTGGGCCGATATGATGGAGGATATCCGTCATTCTACTCCCGACAACTGGTATGTCCTGCTGTTCCCCGGCGAGATGACCCATGCTACCAGCACTAGTGCTAAGGAAACCGACTATAATTGGCCCGCAGGGGTTGACACACCCGATTGTACACAGGCTGATTGCACCAACGTAAACTTCTTTGGTCCTCAGGCAGGTGTAAGCCCCTCTGCCGGTGTCGTAGGTGATACCACCCTGATGAACGACAGAAGTGCCGATCCCGAAACCGAAATGGTATTTACTGATACCATCCGGCTCCCGCTGGATGGAGTATGGCGTATGGATGGTATTGCTCTGAGTGGCGAAGCCAAGCTGCATCAGGACGTTGTGACGAACAAAAGTTACACATACCTTAGCGCCATGTATATGAATAATGTTTATTTCAGTCTCGACAACATTGACAACGACGTAATGTTTAGCATCGGTGGCAACAATAATACAAACCGCGTTGTCACCGTGTTCCATCTGACCAACTCTTATATGGACGGTAGTAACGTGGAGGAGACCGAAATCGCTAGCGAGAACATTCTGCAGGGTAACGATATTCTGATGGAGAACGTTGTTATTAACAACATCAACTCCATCGGCGCAGGTGCTAATGGTCTTGAACTCGACTTCGCGCCCTCCGCTGCTGCGGTGAGTGATATTGCATTCCTCGGCGATTACAGAAATGACTTCAACGCTGTAGTCCGGAACTGTACCTTCGACTATGAGGCTGTGAGCAACGTTTTTGGTATTCACAATGCGCAGTTCAGTGCTTACTCCGATGCACAGATCACCATTGAGGACAACTTTGTCCGCGGTTATACATACTACTTCTGTGCTTATCGGCAAGGTTCCAAAGCGAGTAATCCTATAAAAGTTGGCGTTAACATTGAGAACAACTATGCTGAGGCTGTAGAAGTTACCTCTCGCTCAGAGGTTGGCTTCGTCGATACTGGCAACGGCTATTTTGCTGACGGTGCCCCTCTCACCATTACGGGCAACACCATTGTTGCATCCGCCGATAAAAAACCTGTATTTGACATTTGGGTCGTAGGATCCACCGGGCTGATAGATCTTTCCGCCAACCTGTTTATGTCGCACGACGGCCAGATCCGTATGCCTCGCACAAACGAGCTTGCCCTTCGTCCTACCTCAAAACCTTCTGTTCTAAATGATGTTTATGCATCCGACAACAAGGATGCGGGTGTTTTCGATCTGTTCACCGTACAGGAGACCACGCAGGACCTGCTGGTACTCAACTCTCTGATCGTTCCTGTACTGGACGGCTATAACACCTACTACATTGAAAAATTCGGTACTGAAACTGTCGGTTCTATCACCGTTCTTCCCGAAGACGGTGTGACCTACAATACCGAGGACCTCTTTGTCTTCAAGGATGAGGGCGTTGAGTATCTGGGTGTATTCAGCGATCCTGCCTGTACCGACTCTGTTGCAACTATCGAAAAGGGCTTCAGCGCAGATGGCCCCCTGTACGTTAAGGCACAGTATGAGGCCGGAAATACCCATGCTATCGTGGTATACAGCCTCAACGAGCCCACCAAATATCTCATTGTAGACCCCACCGGTGTAGGTACCTATACCTTTAACGGTGACACCTACACTGCTGATAACGCTGATTTCTACGTCAGTATGGCAAAGGCATATGAAGCCGTCGATGTTCCTCACATTGAAAATGCCCTGGACACTGATCCTGCATTTTTGGAGGAAGTTATCCTTTTAATGCCCGGTACCCATACCACAACTTTAAACGTTAAGGACAGTGTTGCTATCGTAGGTCCCAAGTTCGGCGTTGATCCCACCGTTGAGGGCTCCGCTGACCTGTCTGCTGATCGTTCCGTTGATCCTGCTACAGAAGCTATCATCGGCAAAATCGTGCTTGATACTGAGTGGTCCACCTACACCTTCCTCACACTGAGTGGTCTGACCGCAAATCAGGAGGGCGGCGTCACACACACTATAGTTGTTGACGGTAGATATGGTAATCAAAGACATTCCCGTCTGAATATGGCAGATATGTACATTAAGTCCAGCGGTCATAACCTGATATCCGCTCCCAAGACCGACCCGGAGTACAAAGATTATGGTGCCAACAACTGCCCGATCTACGTAAACGACAGCTACTTTACCGATTCCAGCAAAGTCAACTATAATATGTACGTTCAGGCTACCTACATCCGCTTTAAGGATTGTACCATTGCAAACATCAATCCCAAGAAAAGTGGTGTTTCCTACTATCCCATAGATCCTGCCGGTATGTCCGTACCTTCTCTGACCATCGGTTGGTTTATGGAAGGCTGCTACATTGACGGCACCAGCACCGCAAAGCCTTGGTTCACCGGTGCTTACAAAGACATTCCCAACGGCGATCTGCTGGCCAAGGGCCATCAGTTATACTTTGTAGGCAACACCTTTAACAATTGGGACGGTGCTTACATCATTCAGACTTCTACCAATCAGGAGACACCTGATAACTCCGTTGGTATTACCTTCAAGAACAACGTTGTCAAGAGTGAAAACTTCGCCGACACATGGGTCATCGGTGAAGCAAACAATGGCGCCAAGCATAAGGTTCGGGATGTCAGCGGCAACAAGCTGTACAACTACCCCTGGCCCTGGAACTTCAAGCCCGATAGCAACGTGAACGTAGACAATAACTTCTATTCCGTTAATAACGAGCTTTATGTTCTGAATACCAATGATGAATTCTACGGTTCCGGTTTTGAAAAGTCCTCCATCTACTGGACGGATGAGAATGGGACCGAGACCATTGATATGAGCAAGTTCAACCTGCGCAAGGGCGAATTTGAAGAGATCGTTCTGGATAAAGCCTACGGCGATCTGGACGAGTTCGAAGCCACCATCACTGCCGCCGGCGGCAGACAGTACAATGTTGCCACCGCTTTTGCAGCTAACGGCGGCACCATCGGTGAGATCACTCTCGATTCCAACGGCGGTACTCTGGCTAACGGTGTTTACTCCGCAGTTTCCGGCGACGTATTGACCGTTCCCGTAACCTATAAAGGCTACACCGTTACCTGGACAGTTGACGTATATTCCTCCAATCCTTGGGAGAATAACGGTCTGGGCTATGTAGCAGGTGAGACCTACATCGACATTACTACCTCTGCTCTGTATGAGGGTCGTGCCAACGCCAATGAAGGCGTATTCGTTGCCGTGGCTCCCGACTGGACAACGTTTGCTTACACCGACGAAGCTCTGACCGATCCCATCAACCGCGCCACCCATCCCGAACTGATGGAAGCCACTGCTCCTACAGCTGACGGTGATTTCCTCGAAATGCAGGAAGGCACTAAGTTCTATGCTAAAATGCCCACCACCGGCATTGTTTATAAGTTCACCTATGGCGTAACCGCCATCAATATGTACCGCGCCAATACCTCCGGTGCATCTACCGTTCTGGTCTTCCCCGGTGTTTACAATATGAAGACCGGTTATAGCAACGAGGGTCTGTATGCTTCCGGCGGTAACAGCTCTAACTTCGGTATCGCTCGTCCCGGTGTTGCAACCGATAAGGTTGTCGTTCTGGGTCCCCAGGCCGGTGTAGCCGCTGCTGACACCGCAACCGGTGCAGCTCTGCGTGACATTACCGATACTGCTAACGAAGCTGTATTTTCTATCAGCTTCTACATCATGAACGGTATTTTGGACGATAATGACGAGGTCATTATCGACGGTATTGCCGGTACCGGTGCTGTCAACTTCGGTACTCACCACGATACCAACGCTTCCTACGTTTACAGCAACAATAACACTGCAACCTTTACCTTTGAAAACTGTCTGATTGTTGATTACAAGGTTGCCAGCGCCAGTAACGGTCTGTTCAGCTTCAGAGCTCAGTCCGGCAGTGTCGGCACCGACATTACCAAGAACACTGCTAAGATGCACATGATCCTGAACATCAACAGCACTTACCTCCAGGCTGATCCTACGGATACCACTTGGGTAAATCTCGGTAAGGTAAACACTGATGAGATCCACATTGACGATTCTGCTATCATTATTAATAAGAATGATAGAACTGAGGATCTGGTTGGTTTCTATATTAACCCCACCACCGGCTATAACAATGCCAGTAAGCACGACATCAGCTATACCTGTGAAAACAGCTACCTGAATATGCCCAGCAACTATCTGTACGGTGTATATCACGACGGTACCGAGAACATTACCGCTGAGACCCGTAACAAGATCGAGATCACCTTTAACAACAACAAGGCTGTTGATTGCGGTATTGACCCTGCAGCCGGCAATAACACCCGCGATCCTCTGTATTCTTCTTTCTCTGCCGGTGCTGAGAATATGGCCATCACAGAGATCACCTTTACCAACAACGAGGTGACCGCGTCTTCTTATCCCACCGCTTCCGATTTCGGTGGCGTTATCGATGCCGGTTCCGGCGAATATCGCAGCGTTGATATTTCCGGTAACGTATTTGTAGGCTACGGTGTTAAGAGCGTTCTGTTCGGCGGTATGAGCGCCAACGTAGACGTTTCCGATAACATCTATAAGGATCTCGACGGCACTTTTATTGCTCCCAAACTGGGCAAGGTTACTATGTCCGACGTTATCCTGAGCGACGATTTCTCTATCCGCGCCAGTGACTATCGCCCCATCAAATATGTGACGGCCGATCCGCTGTCCTTTGACAATGACGGTACTGAGGTATACAGCGATATCTCCGACGGAAACATTGCATTGATAGACTATACCGACGATCTGACCGTTTCCGAAATCAATGAAAAAACCGAATTCGGTTCGGACAACGCCTATATTTACAGCTTTGCCAATATGGATGGCTCCGTCGTTAGCGAAACCATCCAACCCGGTGATATCTTTAAGATGGTCGTTGCTCACAAGAATCTCAATCGTACGGTTACTTACACCGTAGGTGTGGCCGGTCAGCTGCGGGGCTCAGTAAACGTAAACGAAACGCCTCTTGCAGGTAAGCAGTTCTTTGATCCTGCTGTCAAGAATCACTTTGATGGCTTGAACTATGCCAAGACCGTCAATATTAACGGCGCAGATACATTGGTCAACTTCGTAGTTGGCGAGAACATCTTCGGAACGATCGCCGCTGTTCCCGTTGTTGACAACGAAAGACATATCTATCTGTTTGCAAAAGAGTATGCAGGAGTTTCCGAATCTATCGGCGATTCCACCTCCAGCGGCATTCACAACATCTTCTATGGCGCACAGAGCGGCATCAGTGCCGTTGCGGATACCAATGTTGACGGTGTTGCTGATGCTATGAACCCCGCTCGTGCCGATCTGTCCAAGGAAACCGTATTCTATAACGTTTCTCTGAATATCGACTATCAGAACAGTGTGACCATTGACGGTGTAACCTTTGCCGGCGAGTCCGTTGTTACCGACACCGGCACCGCAAGAACAGGAGTTGTTGATAAGTTTATCCTCATCAACTGCTCCACCGACCTTGCCCGTCCCATCGAACAGCATGAAGAAAATGGGCAGCCCTTCGGCTTTAAGACCACTGTCAGAAGCGAAGCCGAGATTCATGACAACTATTTGGTAATGACCGCTGATTCTGTAGGACATATGTTTGTCGGAAGACATATCGAAGATATGGTTATGACCAACAACTACGTTGAAGTTGGCGCAGCTGCATCTGCTGTTTATGTTTCTCCTGCTTCTTCCGACGGTACGAGCAACATTGAAAATGATTTCGGTGTTGTTGTCAGCGGTAACTCCATCGTTGGCGGCGCCGTTAACTTGGCCGATCTCAACACCACAACTCCTGTTGTCCTCAATGCTTCTATCGATAACAACCATATCGTTGCAACCGAAGGCGACCTTTACGGCATAATCGTTGATACTGTTGCAGCAACCAATATGGAAGGTTCTGTTATCAGCATTACCAACAATACTCTTGAAACGGCAGAAGGCTGCGAAACCGTTAACGGTTTCCTGCGCATTGCCGGGCTGGCCGATGTTGTTACCATTTTGGGCAACACCTTTATCAATACTGATACCGCACCCGTCAAGTATGCAATTATCAATGAAACCGATGTTGCGATCGTTGCTGCAGGCAACATCTTTGACGGCTTCCGTCAGACCTATGGTCTGACCGAACACGACGGTACCGGCATTGCAGTTCGTGCAAACGGAAGTGCAGTTCCCGTAGTACTGACCGACGGTGATGTCACCAGTACCATTATCTATCCCGACGGCACTTCTTATAAAGCCAACGAGGATAACAGTGATCAGTTCTCCATCATCGATGCTCCTCTCTCCGGCAGTAGCGTAGCTGATACTGAGAATCTGCTGATCACCGACATCTCCACTGCGAGCGATTACTACAAATTTAATACTGCTAAGGGTATGATGATCCGCGCTGCTGTGGTTGACGGTGAAAATACAGTTTACTACTACAACGGATTCCCCTTGACCGGCGAGACCACTACCGTTACCGCTGTTCTGACACAGGGTGACGGCACTGTAATCGGCGATACCTACACCGTTACTATTGTCAGAGCACCCATCGGTGTTGACATCCTTGACGAAAATTGCCGTGTCGAAGATGAGACAGGCGCAGGTTACACCAAGCCCTTCTCCACCTATTGGGAGGGACGTATCGTTTCCACCAACGGCAACGATATTTCCGATCTGCTCGCCAAGACCAACTTTAAGATCACCGATTACGGTATGTTCTATGGCAACACTGCCGAGGCGGTTACCGATGAGGCTTGTGCCGCTTACGTAGCTACCGGCGATAGCAAGACGGTTGCCACCTACAGCATTGGCGGCAAGACTGTCGGACAGAAAGAATCTTACGAGAACAATGCAACCGGTCTGGACAGCGTTAACCTGATCTACTCACTGCGTATGCACAACGTAGGTTACGGTGTCAGCCGCTACGGCAGAATGTATCTGACCTATGAGGTTTCCGGTGTCAGCCACACGGTATACAGCGACGTGGTTACTCTGGTATCTGAGGCTGAGTAATTATGAAGAAAGAATATACCGCACCCGAAATTGAGATCACCGAGCTTGATGCAGAAGTACAAATGAACCTCACCATTGAAGGTGTCAACTCAATTGTGATCGAGGATCCTTTCGGTTAAACAAAACAATACCTAAAAATCCTCCGAGAAATGCTTATTTTCTCGGAGGATTTTTCCTTTAAAAAAACACTTGACAAATCCTTAAAAACTATGTATAATCTTATATGTTCCACATATGGTGAACGCGTGCTGGTGTGGCTCAATGGCAGAGCAGCTGATTTGTAATCAGCAGGTTGATGGTTCGACTCCGTTCACCAGCTCCAAAATGGGAGTGTTCCAGAGTGGCCAAATGGGGCAGACTGTAAATCTGTTGTCGACGACTTCGGTGGTTCGAATCCACCCGCTCCCACCAAACAAAAAACCGACCCAATAGGGTCGGTTTTTTGTTTGGTGGTGTTTGTGTCCGCAGGACACAACATTGTTTTGCAACTTTAGTTGTAAACATCATTTCGAGCAAAAGCGAGAACATCGTTGATGGCACAAGCGGACACAAAACGAAGTTGCGACAAATCGCAAACAGTGTTATGCTTCGCATAAACAGTGTTGCCTTCGGCAAACGTTATTGTGCTTCACGCAAACGTATGGTATAACAAGCCTGAGGTGATAGAAATGAAAGAAGATAAACTTTCCGATTTGTCAATGCAATTATCTGTTGATGCTCTGAATTTGGTAAAAGAACTGCGACATAAAAAAGAAACTATCATTTCAAATCAAATTGGCAGAAGTGCCACAAGCGTTTGTGCGAACATTGCCGAGAGCAAATATGGTCATAGTCGTGCTGATTTTATTGCTAAACTTGAAATCGCTTTAAAAGAAGCAAGTGAAACGGGCAAATGGCTTGAAATGCTACATAAAACCGCCTATATAGATGAATCAACATATAAGAAAATCAACAAAACCTGCTCTACTATCAGAATTTTACTGATTGCTTCAATTAAAACTGCAAAAGAAAATAGAAAATGATATGCTGCCAAAGGCCGCCCTGCATTGCAGGGCGGCTTTCTTTAGAAGTTGAAGAAAGAGAGCGCATGTATGTCGTGGGTGAAGAGAATTTTTGCGGATTATTGTAGGTTTTTCGTCGGAACGGTTGCGTTAACTCCGAAATGGTGCTAAAATGAAAGCAATGAGAAAAAAGGAAGAAAAACTATGGAAAATGATTTGATGTTTAAAGATCTCGGACTTTCAAAAGAAATGCTCGGGGCATTGGAGAATAAGGGTTATGCCTATCCCACTACGGTGCAGCAGCTTGCCATTCCGCACTTTTTGGCGTGGAAGGATGTCGTTGCCAAGGCGCCTACCGGTACGGGAAAGACCTTTGCTTTCGGTATTCCGATGATCGAGCATATCGATGCCCAAAGAGAGGAAATACAAGGCTTGATTCTGGCACCTACCAGAGAGCTGGCTATGCAGATCGGGGAGGAGCTCAGAGGTTTGTTGACCTATTATCGGGGCATTCGTGTGGCAGTGCTGTACGGCGGCGCAGGCCTGGTGGGACAGGCTCGTCAGCTGGAGAAAAAGCCGCAGATCATCGTGGCGACTCCCGGTCGGCTGATGGATCATCACAAGCGCCGCAATCTTCGCTTTGATCACATTCAGACGGTCGTGCTGGACGAGGCGGATCGGATGCTGGATATGGGCTTTTACAAAGACGTGACCCGCATTTTGGATATGGTGAAAAATCGCCGTAATTTGGGTCTGTTTTCCGCCACCATCAGCCGTGAGGTTATGGACGTTTCCTGGAAATACCAGCGCGACGAGGTGGAGATCACCGTTGAGCCCAAGCAGAAGGATCGGCCGGACATCGATCAATATTCGGTTACGGTGCCGCCGTTTAAAAAAGTTGAGTCAACTCTCACCATGATCAAGGAAGGCCCCTTTGAGCGTGTGATCGTTTTTTGTAATACCAAAGCGATGTGTCAGCGTCTGAGCGACTCGCTTCAAAAGGGCGGAGTCAACTGCGATTGCCTCCACGGCGACATCCCGCAAAGCAAGCGTGAAAAAACCATGCAGAAATACCGTGACAGTAAAATCACCGTGTTGGTTGCCACTGATGTGGCTTCCAGAGGCATTGATGTGGACGACGTGGATTGTGTGCTGAATTTCGATATTCCTGAGGAGATCGAATACTATATCCATCGCATCGGGCGAACGGGACGTGCGCAGAAAAAAGGCGTAGTGTTTTCTATGCTGGCCAACTTTGCCGAAAAGACAAAGCTTGAAGAGATTGCAAAGTATACCAAATATGAGATTGTGCCTTTGGTGCTGGGAGAGGACGGCGTATTATGCCGCGCTTCCGAGAAAAAATAAGAAAGAGGTTTGTACTGTTAAATCAAAATTCTTTGGACGGAATATGCACTTCGCTTACCTATGCTTTGGGTATAGATGCGCCGGAGTGTGCGGCACCGCGCAATGAGGATCTGTGCGAGTAAATCGATCGGATCTTTGAGGGCGGTAAGGCAGACCGTTTGTTGTATCTGTCTTGCCCCGTGGCCTCGATCTCTTTGATAAAGGGTTGGCCGCCGACATAGTTAATAAGTCCGTTGGGATAGAAAAAGACGTCACTTTTTCCGCTTTGTTCATCGGGGATGCGGCATTTTGTCCCCGGGACAGTGAGCGCCGCTTCGGTGACAAAAGCATCCAGCAACATCCTTGTCATACAAATGATGCCATCTGTTCCCTCAGAGCCGAATATGACAACGGGACGAAGTCTGACACGGTCGGGTCCTTTGGGTGTTTTTATAGTAAAGTTTTTAATATTCTCACCCCTTGACTTGACGATCCTTGCACTAAATGCGGTTGACACATTTTAACTTATGGTACTTTTGTTGTCAACGTGGCAAAAAAGGGAAAATAAATTTTGACAATTTTGTGCGGTTTTGTTATTATATAATTAATAAATTTAGGAGGTATATTATGAACATTAACACACTGCCTATTATTACGGCGTTGGCCATTCTTTCTGCTATTACATTGACTGTTTTGGTGCACATTTTCCTTCTTCCCGAAAGAAAAAGAGAAAAGTTGCCTAAAATCGGTCAGATCGTAGCAGATATCTTTGATTTCAAGACTCTTTTTATTGAGAAGATCTTGCGCGGACTGTACATATTATTAACTGTACTGTGCGTTTGCTACGGCGTTCTGTCCATCTTTGGCTTCTCTGTGTATGATGGCTATTACGGCGGTTATTTTCAGTGGTACGGCGGTTACGGTCTGTTGCTGCTGATCGTTGGCCCCATCGTACTCCGTCTGGCTTTTGAGGGATGTATGATGTTTATTCTTCTGGTTAAGAATACTATTCAGATCAACAACAAGCTCAAAGATCAGCATAAAGAGGCTGCGGCTCCTGTTGAGGCACCTGCTCCTGTTGAGGCACCTGTTGCAGCCCAACCCTATAACGAATAAAAACATAAAAAAGACAGTTTGTTGCGGCGCTTTTTGTAAGAGCACCGCAAAACGCTGTCTTTTTTCTCATTGGCCAAAATGTTCGACATAAAGTAGTTATATTATGAAAGTTTGTATTATTCAACCGCCGTATTCCGTGGACTTTTCGGAAACGGATAAATATTTTGAAAAAGAGATGGAGCTTATTGGCCAGTGTGATGAGAGTATGGATATCATTGTGCCTCCCGATGCGATCACACCCTATCCCAGAGTGTGCGCACATCGCGGCTTTAATACCGTGGCGCCCGAAAACAGTCTGCCTGCCTTCGGCGCCGCCGTGGCGAGCAGTATGCGGGAATGAGGATTCCCACCTTTGAGGATATTCTCAAAAAAATTTGCCTGCCACTGCATTGTGAACATTTACCTCAAGACGGGTGGGGATAAGCCGGAATATCTTGATAAAGTTGTGGCGCTTATCAAAAAAATACGACTGTGAAAAATACGTGTATTTTATGACAGATGAAGATGAATTACCGGCAAGCTTTAAGATCGTATTTATGGAGGATACTTCTTTGCCCGTACAGCTCAACTGGGTGAAAACAGAACAATAAATTTCAGAGGGGAAAAATATGCTGACACTTGATAGAGCCAAGGAATTATTGGCAAGTACAACTTCGCAAGAGCATTTGTTTTTGCACGCCAAAAACGTAATGGCGGCAATGGGAGGTATGGCCGAGCATTTCGGTGAAGATAAGGCGCTTTGGCAAGCCATCGGTTATTTGCACGATTATGATTATGAGCAGTATCCCGAGGAACATCTGCAGCACACGGAGGCGCCGCTGTTGGCGGCAGGCCTGACCGAAACGGAAGTGCGCGGTATTATGGCGCACGGCTACGGTCTGGTGTGCGATGTCGAGCCGCTGACGTTAATGGAGAAATCTCTTTATACAGTGGACGAGCTGACAGGCATCATTCAGGCCGCTGCTCGTATGCGTCCTGCCGGTATTACCGATATGGAGCTCAAGAGCTTTATGAAAAAGTTTAAGGATAAAAAATTTGCCGCAGGCTGTGACAGAGCCGTCATCACCAAGGGTTGTGAGATGCTGGGGATGGAGGTCAGAGATGTGGCAGAGATCTGCATCGGCGCGATGAAGGAATATGCCGATGAGTTGGGGCTTGGTATTAAAGAATAGCAAGCAAAAACAAGGAGAACTGCAATGTCAAAGCAATACCGTAGAGTGAAGCCGGGTTGCTATATGGGCAATATTACGATGTCCGTTATCGGAAATCTGTCGCCCGTGTTATTTCTTACGTTCAGAACGCTTTACGATACGTCATATTCGCTGTTGGGGCTGAAAATGGGAATGCTGGTCGGTATGCTGTTTCCGATGGCATCCATTCCCGTATACTATCTTATCAACAAAAACAGAAAATTTAAAAAAGGGGTCTAACCCCTTTTTTAAATGCATAGAAGAAAAAGACGAACAGAGATATCTGTTCGTCTTTTTGGGTATTAGAGATATTTTTTTGCAAAGTTGAGCATAATGGTGGCGACCTCCGCACGACTTGCGTTGTTGACGGGGTGGAAGCGGTAGCCTTGACCTACCTTTTCGCCGTTTATCAGTCCTGCCCGCTGACAGGCGGACACTGCTTTTTTGGCGTAGGGGGAAACACTGCTTTGATCGATAAACGGAATGGTTGCATTGCTCTTTTGTAAGGTGATGTCAGCAAAATCGCAATAGCGGATCAGCATGGCGCAGATTTGCTCACGGGTGATCTTGTCGGTGGGATTAAACTCGGTTTCGGAAATACCGTTGACAATGCCGCCCTCGCTTGCCCATTTGACGTAGGGGGCATAGTAGTGGTCGGGGTCGACGTCCTCAAATTTTGTAATGCCGCCCTTTCGGGTATCTGCGCCGTATAGGCGTCCCAACACGGTGACAAACATAGCCCGATCCATTCCCATTTCGGGAGCAAAGGTATTTTTGGTGGTACCGTTGAACAGCCCTTGATTGTAGGCATAGTAGATCGAATCGTTTTTGTAGTACCAGTCGCTCTTTTTGATATCGGTAAAGACGTTGGAGACGTCCTTGCCCTGCAGTTTGGTAATGGATTTGGTACTCAGCGTGGCGCCACAACTTTGGCAGCATTGCTCGCGCAGTCCCTTTTTGAGATAGGTGGGTTGTGTCACGATCTGCCAATCGCCTGCGGTGTGTGTATGGGTGATCTGCAGAGCGGGATGATCGGCTTTCATCAGCCAGATGTTGGTAAAATCAAAGGTTTCAAAGCTTTCGTATGTTTTGAGCTCTTGGGTGGTCAGCTGAGCAAAAACATTTTGGTTTCGGTCGGCGGTGCCGGCAGAATTCTGCCCGACGGCAAGCGTGTTGTTCTTCTTGGCGTAAACGTAGTTTACTTTGCCGGAAATATAGCCCGCAATATCACCGACTCGCTGATTGGTGGCAATCTTGTTTTCGTCGTCTGAGCAGATGTCGCCCGTGACCGTGCCGACAGACAAGGAGGTCTGCAGCAAAGACTCCGTGCTGTAACTGCGGCCTGCAATACCGCCCACGTTAATGACGTTGCCGTTCAAGGCGGTGGCACTCAGCGTGCCGTCAAAATAACAGTCTATGATACGGCCGGTATGATAGCCTGCGATACCGCCGGCATAAATAACGGTATCAACACTGATTTGCGCCGCAGAACGGGTGACCGCACAGTTCTGTACGGTGCCTGCGCAAGTAGCGGCAAAAAAGCCGACATTGACAGCACTGACCGTGGTATTGACGTTTGCGGTAAAGGTGGCGTTGTCTATGATCAGGTTTTTGATCGTACCGTCGTTGTCGGCGAACAAGCCGATATAGAAGAAAGGTTTATCGGTATTTTCATCAACGGTAACGGAAAGACCGGATATGGTGTGGCCGTTACCGTCCAATGTGCCGGTAAAAGCGACCGCCTGATATCCCGTGCCTTGATTGTTCAGTTTCAGTCCAATGGGGAAAAAGTCCTCGGTCAGTGTAATATCGGCGGTCAAGATATAGTTGCCGCTTAAATTGTTGCGGATGTTGTCAAGGTCGGCGGCATCAGAGATTTCGATTACGGTATCCGCCACAGCAAAAGGGCAAATGCTCAATGCGAGCAGTACACACAGTAATATGCTTACGGTTCGGCGCAGTTTCATATTCAGTCCCCTTTCTTGGCTTTGAAAACGATAAATTTGCTGAAAATATAATTGCTGATGGTGGTAATGACCAGCATAATAAATTTGGCGATAGTTTCACCCGTGATCAGTATGATGAGGTGACAACCGAAACGGCTGAAATCCAGTACATCGATCAGCAAGTATAGACCTACGGTTTCCAGAATCAGCGAAAAGATGCGCGCCAGATAAAACTCCGTGCCCTCAACGAGCAAACGGGTGATGTGCATACTCATACTGCGGAATACAATCAGCTTGTACATAAAAAAGCCGAAAGTGGTGGAAACCAGCCAGGCGATGACGTTACTGACCTGATACAATGCATCTCCCAGCACGGCATTGAACATCACATATAAAACAAAATTAATTGCTGTAGCGGAAAAGCCGACAACAAGATACAGCAACAGTTCCCGATATTTTTTGCACAGAGAAATAATGCGTTGTTTCATAATTCACGTCCTTTCTTTTGCATAGTTACATTATATTAGATTATTATATAAAAGTCAATCACAGTAAAATGGTAAAATCTCTTGACAAAAGTGTAAATATGTGTTAATTTATTGGTAGAATACTAAGTGGACTGTCGGGACAGTCCACTTTTGTTTTGGGAGAGGTGAAACAAGTGAAGAAAGATGTGGAAAGCGTTGTAACCGAGATTGCCCGTCCGATCGTGGAGGACATCGGTGTGGAGCTCTATGACGTGGAATATGTCAAGGAGGGCGGCACCCGATATCTGAGGATCTATATCGATGCGCCCGACGGCGTGGATATAGAACAGTGTGAGGCGGTCAGCCGTGCGCTGGATCCTGCGCTGGACAAGGCAGACCCGATACGAGAGGCCTACTATCTGGAGGTCAGCTCTGTGGGACTGGACAGACATTTGAAAAAAGAAAAGGATTTTCATTATTTTATGGGAGAGATGATCGAGGTCAGACTCTACAAGGCCCACGAGGGACAAAAGGAATTTGTCGGGCGGCTGGTAGATTTTGCCGAGGGAAACTTTACCATAGAAGCAGGGGAAACACAAATTACCTTTTCCCAGAAGGAAGCGGCATTGATACGCCCCTACATTGAGTTTTAAAATAAAGAACGGAGGAAATAACAAAAAATGAACACCGAATTTTTTACCGCCATTGAAATGATTGAAGCAGAGCGGGGTATTCCGCAGGAGTATATGCTGGAGAAGGTCGAGGCCGCACTTATGAGCGCCGCCAAAAAAGCATACGGCTCCTCCGACAACGCCGTTGTGATCATCAACCGTGACAAAAAGGACATCAAGCTTTGTCTGCAGAAGATCGTTATTGACGACAGCGAAACAATGGAAAATCCCAACGCTCAGATCTTCCTCAGTGAAGCACATGCCAAGCACAGCAAGCGCGCCAAAGTTGGCGACGTTCTCAACTGTGAAGTGAAGACCAAGGAGTTTGGCCGTATTGCTGCGCAGACCGCCAAGCAAGTTATCATCCAGGGCATCCGCGATGCCGAAAGAGGTCTGCTGTATCAGGAACTCAACTCCAAGGAGTTTGAGATCCTCTCGACCGTGGTTTCCCGTATCGAGCCCAACGGAAATGCTCTGCTGACCATCGGCAAGAGCGAGGCTATGCTTATCAAGAACGAGCAGATCCCCGGAGAAGTGCTCAAAGAGGGTGACCATATCAAGATCTACGTCAGCGAAGTCAGAGAAACCAAAAGAGGTCCGCAGGCTCTCATCTCCCGTACACACAGCGGACTGGTCAAAAGACTTTTTGAACTGGAAGTTCCCGAAATCTTTGAGGGTATCGTAGAGATCAAGAGCATTGCCAGAGAGGCAGGCTCCCGTACCAAGATCGCCGTATTTTCCTCGGATGAGAGTGTAGATCCCGTAGGTGCCTGTATCGGTGCCAAGGGACAGAGAATCGCACACATCTGTGACGAGCTCAAGGGCGAAAAGGTAGATATCATCCGCTATAGCGAGGATCCCGAAACTTACATTGCGCAAGCCTTGGCACCCGCCGATATCATTTCCGTAGCCGCCGATGTAGACGGCCACACCTGTAGCGTGGTGGTCAGTGACGACCAGCTTTCTCTTGCCATCGGCAAAGAGGGACAGAATGCCCGTCTGGCTGCCAAGCTCACCGGCTATAAGATCGACATCAAGCCGCTGTCAAAGGTATAGGTGATAGAGCTTGAACAAAAAAGTACCTATGCGTCTGTGTCTGGGTTGCGGCGAGGGTCGTCCCAAGTCACAGCTCATTCGCATCGTTAAGACCAAAGAGGGTGACATCTCGGTGGACATTACCGGCAAAAAGTCGGGTCGGGGCGCTTATATTTGTAACAACGCCGACTGCCTGAATAAACTGGAGAAAAACAAAAAGCTCAGCCGTTCTTTCTCTATGGAAATTCCGTCGGAGATTTTTGTCAAGCTCAGAGAGGAGCTTGCCGATGCAACAGACTAAGTTTTTATCCACCTTGGGACTGGCCCGCCGCGCGGGTAAGCTGAACTACGGCTTTGATATGGTCACCGAGGGACTGGATACAGCACAACTGATTTTTTTAACGGCAGATGTTTCTGCCCGTACCCGTAATTCTGTGATGCAGTTGGCCGCCCGTAAGGGCGTCACCTGTTACGATCTTCCGCTGAGTATGGCGGAGATCTCCGTAGCCATCGGCACAAAGCCGGTGGGCATTGTGAGTATAACCGAGGAGGGCTTTGCTGCCCTGCTGCTGGCAGAACGGAAAAAAATGATAGGGGGTAAACCGTTATGAGTTTAGAGATGAAATACAGAATTCACGAATTTGCCAAGGATGTAGGTGGCAAAAGTACCGATATCATCAAGCTGTTGGATGCGGTGGAGAAAAAGGAGCGTACCCATATGGCACTGCTTACTGTGCCGGAGCTGGACTTTTTGCTCAATCACTATTCCAAAAAGTATGCCGTGGACAGCTTTGACAAATTCTTGAGCCAGAAGGCGGAGGAAGAACCTGCTCCCGCCGACCGGCCTCAGCAAGAAAAGAAAGAGAGCAAGAAGGAAAAGGACACCACTCCTGCCGCCGCACCTCAAAAAGCGCCCAAAAAAGAAAAACCGCAGGAGAAAAAGGCACCTGCTCCCATTGCCGAGAAGAGCTATGAGAGAACGGTACGTGTGGTTGACACCCGTACCAGCAGCGTAGATCTCGGAAAATATGACGAAAAACTGCACGAGTTGGCAGACAGCCACTCCAGCACCAAGTTTTCCAACGCCAGCAACAAGCAAAAGATCGTTAAAAAGAATGGCTTTAAGCAGCAGTACGGCGGACCCAAGCGCAAGAAGGAAAGCGAGCAGGAGCGTCTTAAGAGAATCGAGCAACAGCGTAAAAAAACTCAGCTCAAGGTACTGGTGCCTGATGAGATCACCGTTTCTGAGCTTGCCTCCCGTATGAAGGTCAACGTCAATGAAGTAGTTATGAAGCTTATGAAAATGGGCGTTATGGCCAACGTCAATCAGACCATCGACTTTGATACTGCATATCTGGTGGGTGAGGAATTCCACTGCCGTGTGGAGAAAGAGGTCATCCTTACCATTGAGGACAGACTGATTGACGACACCGACGATGCGGAAGAAAATCTGATTCCCCGCAGTCCCGTTGTGGTCGTTATGGGTCACGTTGACCACGGTAAGACCTCTCTGCTGGATGCCATCCGTGATGCCGATGTTGCCTCCGGCGAAGCAGGCGGTATTACACAGCACATCGGTGCTTATCAGGTTAAGATCAGCGGTCAGACACTGACCTTCCTCGATACACCCGGACACGCCGCCTTTACCCAGATGCGTCTGCGCGGCGCCATGGCGACTGATATTGCCATTCTGGTGGTTGCCGCCGATGACGGCGTTATGCCCCAGACCGTAGAGGCCATCAACCATGCCAAGGCCGCTGAGATACCGATTATCGTTGCCATTAATAAAATGGATAAACCCGGCGCCAACCCCGATCGTGTTATGCAGGAATTGACCGAACACGGTCTGGTCAGCGAGGATTGGGGCGGCGAGACCATTATGGTACCCGTTTCCGCCGTTAAGAGAGATAACATCGACACCCTTTTGGAGATGGTCAATCTGGTGGCCGAGATGCGTGAGCTTAAGGCCAATCCCAACCGTACCGCCAAGGGTACCGTTATCGAAGCTAAACTGGATAAGGGCAGAGGCCCCGTTGCTACCCTGCTGGTACAAAACGGTACTCTGCACAACGGTGATATTCTGATCGCGGGCTGTGCCGTGGGTAAAGTCCGTGCTATGACCGATTATAAGGGACAGAAGGTCAAGAATGCCGGTCCCAGCGTACCGGTTGAGATCATCGGTATGAATGACGTGCCTCAGGCGGGTGATACTTTCTTTGTCGTCGAAGACGAGAGATTGGCCCGTGAACTGGCAGAACAGCGCCGTGAGGAAGAGAAGCAGGCCCGCCAGAGCCAGTACACCGTTTCTCTGGATGATCTGTTCGGCAGAATCCAGGAGGGCGAGATGAAGGAACTGAGCATCATCGTCAAGGCAGACGTACAGGGTACTGCCGAGGCGGTTAAGGTTTCTTTGGAAAAACTGACCAACGAAGAGGTACGCGTTCGCGTTATCCACAGCGGTGTCGGCGGCATCAACGAAAGCGACGTTATGCTGGCAAACGCTTCGGGCGCCATCATTGTCGGCTTCAACGTCCGTCCCGACAGCAACGCCAAAACAGGCGCTGAGCGTGACGGTGTTGACATTCGCACCTACCGTGTTATCTATGACTGCATCGAGGAGATCGAGGCCGCTATGAAGGGTATGCTTGCACCCAAGTTCAAGGAAGTTGTGCTGGGTACTGCCGAAGTCCGTCAGACCTTCAAGGCCAGCGGTGTCGGCACCATTGCGGGTTGCTACGTGCGCAGCGGTAAAATCGTCAGATCTGCTTCTGTCAGACTGCTTCGTGACAATATCGTTATTTTTGAGGGCGAGCTGTCCTCTCTCAAGCGTTTCAAAGACGATGCCAAGGAAGTGGTGACCGGCTATGAGTGCGGTATCACCATTGAAAACTACAACGACATCAAGGAAGGCGATATGATCGAAGCCTTCGAAATGCAAGAGATCAAAGACTAACACCGACCGTCAAAAAGGCATCGGATCGCTTGCCTTTTTGACGCTCGAAATGGCTGAACAATAAATGAAATTAGGTGATTAATTTATGGCACACAGAATTGCCCGTGTAAACGAAGAGATTCGCAAAGAGTTGGCAAAACTGCTTCCCACCGTCAAGGACCCCAGAGTGCCGTCCTTTATTTCGGTGACGGAGGTGCAGACTACGCCCGACCTCAAGCAGGCAAAGGTGTTTGTCAGCGTAATGACCGGGGAGGAAAAAGAAGTTCTCAAGGGGCTTAAGAGCAGCGCAGGCTATCTGCGCGGCGCTTTGGCCAAGGCTTTGAAGCTTCGCTATACACCCGAGTTGTTATTCGTTATGGATACCTCTATTAAAGAGGGACTCAAGATCAATCAGATTTTGGCGGACATCGCCACAAAAGAGGAAGAAAAATGAGTACGGTAGAACAAATCGTCTGCGCTTTGCGGCAGACCGAGCAGTGCACCATATTTATGCACCACCGCCCCGATGGGGATACCGTTGGCTCTGCGGCGGCGCTGGGGATTGCCCTGCGCCGTTTGGGCAAACAGGTGCAGTATGCCTGCTCGGATGAGATCACGCCCCGCTATGCACCGTTGGTGGGCGGCGAGGCGCATTTTGACGAACCCTGCGGCACGTTGATCGCGGTGGACATTGCCGCCCCCGATATGGGTGGTCGGTTTAGCGAATATGTGCAAAGAGCTGATATCGTGATTGACCATCACGGCAGTAATAAGGGTTACGGCAAACTCAACCTGATTTGTCCCGAGGCGGCGGCCGCCGGCGAGATTGTATATGAAGTAGTCAAGGCGCTCACGACCGTTGATCTTGAGATTGCTCAGGCGCTGTACACGGCGATTTCTACCGATACCGGATGCTTCCGTCACGGCTCCACCACTGCCAACACACACCGTGTGGCGGCTGACCTGATGGAAACGGGACTGGATATTACGGCACTCAACCGCAAATTGTTTTCCATCAAGACCCGTGCCGCTTTGATGATGGGTTCAAAGCTTTTGGATACTCTTACGCTCTACAACGAGGGAAGAGTGGCGGTGCTGTTTGTGACCAAGTCGATGATCGCCGAGTGTGGCGCCACAGAGGATGATATGGAAAATATCGCCGCCGTGGGTATGCAGATCGAGGGAGTACACACAGCCGCCACGCTCAGAGAATTGGCTGAGAATGAATACAAGGTGTCTGTGCGCTCGGACGGCAGTGTCAATGCTGCGAAGATCTGTGCGCACTTTGGCGGCGGTGGTCATCCGATGGCGGCAGGTTGTACCCTGCGCGGTACGCTTGATGAATGTAAAGAGCAGATGGCCCGTGTTATGGGCGAGGAACTGTAAATGGGTGGACTTATACTGATCGACAAGCCGGCCGGCATTACCTCCTTTGTAGCGGTGGCCGTGGTGCGCCGTGCGCTGGGAGTTAAGCACTGCGGACATACGGGGACACTTGACCCGATGGCCGAGGGACTGCTGCCCATTCTGACAGGCAAGGCCACAAAGCTGTCGGCCTATATGTTGGAGGGGGATAAGTCCTATACTGCCGTGCTTCGCTTCGGTGTCCACACCGACAGTTACGATACGACAGGTAAAGTGCTGAGTGTGGGCGGTCGCATTCCCACTGAGCAAGAAATACGGGACATCCTGCCACGTTTTGTAGGACGTCAGTTGCAGACTCCGCCGATGTTTTCTGCGCTCAAGCGGGACGGGGTGGCGCTGTATAAACTGGCAAGAGAGGGCAAAAGCGTAGAGCTTGCGCCCCGAGAAATAGAAATATACCGCTTGGAAATGACAGATTTTTCCGATGGAGAGGCCACGTTGGAGATCGACTGCTCCAAGGGCACGTATATCCGTTCGCTGTGTAAGGATATCGGCGAAGCCTTGGGGACGTACGGTTGTATGGCTTCTTTGCGCCGCACGGCGACCTGCGGCTTTTCGATTGGTGATGCTCTGCCACTCGAAACGGCCGAAACACAGCTAAAGGCCGGCGATTTTTCTGCGCTTATGCCGCCGGAAAAAGCATTGCCGCTGGAAAGCTATGCGCCGCCTGCCTTTTTTGCAAGGCTGCTTAGAAACGGTTGTGCGGTGCATGTCAAAAAGCTAAAGGGCTGTCCGGAAACGGAAAGCTGGGTATATGATGAAGGGTCGTTGCTCGGCATCGGTAAAACACTGCAGGACGGCACTTTTAAAATCATTACACACTTATAATCAATTACGGGAGTACGGTATGAATACATGCGTTATGGCGTTGGGTACCTTTGACGGTGTTCATCTGGGGCATGCCGCACTGATCGGTGCGGCCGCTCAGCGAGCAAAACAACTGAATATCAGTACTGCCGTATTTACCTTCGGCGATCATCCGCTGGAAAAACTGACGGGTCGTAAGGTCGGTCTGTTGGTGCCGCTTAAAGAGCGGATCAAACTGTTGCGGCAGGCAGGTGCCGACGTGGTGGCTGTGGAGAACTTTGAAGACGTATGTAACTTTTCCCCGGAAGAATTTGTGGACTTTTTGGTGAGCAAATATCGTGTTCGGGGTCTGGTTTGCGGAACGGACTTTCGTTTCGGTAAGGGCGGCATCGGAGATGCCCAAATGTTGAAAACACTGGGCGCGCGTCGAAATCTGAGCGTGCTGGTGGTTTCCTTCGTGCTGGATGGAGCAGGGAAAAAAATCTCCTCCGGCAATATCCGCAAAATGATATCTAAGGGCGATATGCGCTCTGCTGCGGCATCACTGGGAAGACCGTATTATATTGAGGATGACGTGCGCCACGGCAAGGGGCTGGCCCATCAATGGGGTACACCTACCATTAATTTGCCGTTGCCTGCCGAATTGGTATATCCGAAGTTCGGTGTGTATCAGACGCAGGTAACCGTCAGCGGCAAGACGTATGACGGTATTACCAATGTGGGCTGTCGGCCTACCTTTGATGATGGCAAAACGCCCAATGTGGAAACCTACATATTGGACGGCAGCTTTGAGAGCATTGCGGCGGCCAGAGTAGAATTTGTCCGCTTTATTCGTGAGGAGATAAAGTTTGAAAATGAGGCGGCTCTGCAGGCGCAGATCGCAAAAGATATAGAAAAAATACGAAAGGGGTGACAGTATGAAAAGAGTATTGCCTTTGTTGCTGATATTGTTGGTGTTGCTTTCCGCTTGTAAGCCCGCAGAAGATCGGGAAATCCGTATCGGCAGTGAGGATGGCGGCGGCTCGGGATACGGCACGGATATCAAGAGCGTGTTGGAACTTTCCGATTTTTATTCCGTAACGAGCGGCTCGATGCGTGACAATAATCTTTTGATGCTGGGCACACCTTTTTTTGTTTTGGGCGAGAGTGACACCTATACGCTCAGCGACGGTTCGCAGGTGGTGCTGACCTACGATGCCAAGGGCATTCTGGAGGATACACTGTATACGGAATTTGAAACGGGACTGAGTTATTCTCTGTTTGACAAGCTGACACAGTTGGGCGTATTGCGGGGCAGTCAGTCCGATGTCGAAACAGAGCCTCCTGCGGATGGATCGGGTGAAACGGTCACACCTCCCACAGGACAGGGCGGCAGTGGCGGCATCGTATTGTTCTCTGATCGCACATATAAGTTGTCGGAATTTGAGGGACGACTGAGCTTGTATCTTGATCGCAGTACCATACTGTCCACCTTTGGTTTCCCCAACTACTACCGCGGCAGAACGTATCAGAAGGATTCCTATATTATTGATTGTTATGTGTTGGATGACGGCAGTATTATGTTGCTTGACTACGGTTATAACCGCATCAATCTGCGTGGTGCCGCTTTGCAGGAGGCAGGGGGTGTGACCAGAAAGTATCTGGGAAGCTGGAGCGTACAGAGTAAGCCGGCAGACTTTATCCGTCCTCGTGTGGAGCTGTCTTCCGTGACGGCGCTTAAAAAAGGCACTACTGCCAAAGACGTGTACCGTGCGCTGGGCGAGCCTGCCTGGTTTGAGGGCAACGCCTCTAAATACAGAGAAGCCTACGTGTTGCCCGACGGTAATATTATTTATCTGACGTATGATGACGGACACAAGACATTGACCTCTGCCTACCGCCAGACAGCTGAGGGTCAACTGTTGGAGGTGACACTCCGATGAAGCGTTTTCGGGTGTTGTTATTGCTGTGTCTGCTTGTTCTTGGCGGTTGTACGGGGGAGCAGACGCTGGAGCTTTATATTTTGCCTGCAGAGCGTGTTAACGAGCAGACGATGACGGATGCCGAGATTGGCAAGGTGGCACTGCAAGAGGGCAGATTGGCGCTGCGAGGCGAGGATTTTTCCGGGGTAGACTGGGAGCAACAAATGTTTGCTGTCAAATCCGAGGCCTCAGTTTCGGTAAGCGTGGTAACTTCGGAGCACGGCGGCAGCAGTTTGCTGAAAACCACGGGTGACGATCTGTTTGTATGGATGCTGGACGGTAAGGCGGTCTATGTGGGCGGATTTGAGAGAGGCACTTCTTCGGTGACCTCCCAGCGTTCACCCTATATAAAAGACCGAGAACGGTACATATTTTCCGTACTCAGCATCGGAGAAGGTGACATAAGATTTAACAAAAAACTCTACTCTTATTTCCATTCGCACGATCTGATCAAAAGTCAGCTCGATTAGGCACTTTTTCACAAATCCACAGAGTTATCCACAGCTATTTGGCGCTTTTTCACAAATAAAAGGGGAGATATTCGCATTTTGCGAATATCTCCCTTATTTTCGGCGCAGACACCCAACATATTTATTATACCACAAAAAATCGTGTCAGTGTGCACAAAGTTTACATAATTATTTTGTATAATCTGCGAATTTACAGTGAAAAAAATATCTGTTACAATAAAAGCGAAAAGAGAGATAATCACACAAAACCGCCCGGTGATCTCGTAGGAGAACAGGCGGTGAGAACACAAAAAATCGAAAGAGGTGAGTCCAAAGGTTTAAGCAGTTTTAACTTTTACAACAAATTTCAGAAAAGGAAATCAGTCCAATGCACAGTTAAGTTTTTACCCAACGTTCGCTAAGGGCCAATGATTATGGAGGATGACTCCCATGTACAGTTTAAACTAGGAAAAACTTCCGATATTCTGAGTAAGTACCACAATAAAGTAACCAATACAGCGAAAATATACCGAAAGAAGAACGGTATATAAGGGAACACCGGAAGAGAAACGGTGTTAAAAGAATAAAAGATTGGGTGGAAAACAAATCAAAGTTCCGTAGCACATACTATGGACAATTACAATGAAAGGTAACTTAAAAAGACTATGCTGACCCATTGAAGGCGGTGTACCTGTAGTGAGAAAGGTGCACCGCCGTTTGTTTTTATTTGTGTCAATAACTGCGTGTTGCTATTTTCCTCTTGTAACGAGAGGAAAAATGTGATATAGTGAATATGCATTTTTATATAAAGGTGAAAAAATATGAAAAAAGAAAAAACCTGTTATACCGCCATCGGCGGCAGTGCGCTGATCGAGGGCGTGATGATGCGCTCCCCCGAAAAGACGGCGATCGCTGTACGTCGTGAGCGGGGCGACATTGTTTTAAAAGTCAGCAAAAACAAACAGCCCAATAAGATCATCGCCAAAATTCCCATTATCAGAGGACTTGTGAACTTTGTGGCCTCTATGAAACTCAGCTACAGTTCGATGATGTATGCCGCCGACGTGGCCATGGAGGAGATCGAGGAGGAAACACCGCCGGAAACCAAGATGGAAAAATTTCTTTCCAAAGTTTTCGGAAAAACGGGACTGGCCGTTTTGGGTGTGTTGGCTATGGTAATCGGCGCGGTGATGGGCATCGGTCTGTTTTTAGGGCTGCCTACACTCATCGTTTCTTTTGTGACAGGAATGGTTCCCGCTTATGCGCAACTGAGTGACGGGTGGCAACAGCTCATTACCTCACTGGGTGAGGGTGTGATCAAGATGGTGGTATTTCTTTGCTATCTGTTGCTCATTTCCCAGATGAAGGACATCAAGAGAGTCTTTCAGTATCACGGCGCAGAGCATAAGAGTATTTTCTGCCACGAAAAGGGACAGGAACTTACCCCCGAAAACGCGGCGAAGTTCAAGCGTTTTCATCCCCGTTGCGGCACCAGCTTTTTGTTTTTGACACTGTTGGTCAGCATCGTCATTTCCACACTCATTACCACGGGTAATGTATGGCTGAGGGCAGGACTTCGCATTTGTCTGCTGCCGGTGATGATGGGACTGGCTTATGAATGTATCCGTCTGGCGGGAAAATATGACAACGTTTTGACCCGTATTCTGTCTGCTCCCGGTATGTGGTTCCAAAGACTGACCACCAAGGAGCCCGACAAGAGTCAGCTGGAGATTGCCATTGCCGCACTGAACGGTGTACTCAAGGAGTATCCCTTGGATCAGGATCTGATCCTGACAGAGGAAAGCTATAAATTGAAGGAAAAAAACGATGAAAGTACAACTCAAACAGATTCTCAAGAATGCTGAGATCATCTTCACCGAAAAGAATATACCCTCTCCCCGTGACGAGGCCTTTTATCTGCTCAATGCGCATATTCCCGTCACCCGTGGGGAGATACTGCTGGGCGTGGAGCGAGAAGTAGAGCCGGAGGCTATTGACCGCTTTATGATGGATGTCAGCAAGCGTGTCAACGGAGCGCCGCTTCAATATCTGATCGGCAAGTGGGAGTTTTACGGGCTGGAGTTTATCACTCTTCCCGGAGTATTGATCCCCCGTGGAGATACCGAAACACTTGTGGATTACGCACTGCCTATCCTTAAAGAAATGGACAAGCCCCGTATATTGGATTTGTGCTGTGGCAGCGGCTGCATAGGACTCACGCTGGCAAAGCTGGTACCGGATCTTGATGTGACCCTGTTTGATGTATCCGCTACCGCCATTGACGCCACCCGACGAAATGCTGAGCTTCACCGATTGACGGAGCGTTGCCATATCGTGCAGGGCGATGTACTGCTGGAGGGCACCAATTATTTCCCCGACAATATGTTTGATATGATCTTGTCCAATCCTCCCTATATCAAGAGCCGTGATATGGCAGCGTTGTCACCCGAGGTGCAGGCAGAGCCTGCGCTGGCATTGGACGGCGGCGTGGACGGGCTGACCTTCTACCGAGCGATCGCAAGCGGTTGGCAAACCCCGCTCAAAAGCGGCGGTCGACTGGTAATGGAAGCCGGCTATGATACTACAAAAGATGTGGCAGAGCTGTTGAAGGAGTATCCCTTTAAGGACATTGCCACCCATAAGGACCTGGGACAGAATGACCGTATGATCACTGCAATAAAGGAGTAACGTATGAAATATAAACATCTTAAAAGCGGCACCGACATCCGCGGTGTGGCACTGGGCGACAACATCACATTGACCAACGAGATCGCAGGGGACTGCGCGGCAGCCTTTGCCGAATTTTTAAAAGAAAAGTATCCCGACAGATCGCTGTGCGTGGCGGTGGGTCACGACCCCCGTATCAGCTCTCCTGCATTGGCGGCCGCCGCCGTGGCAGGCCTGAGCCAAGCAGGTATCAAAGTACTGGACTGCGGCAATGCCACCACACCGAGTATGTTTTTCGCCACAAGATTTGAGGGTTCTGACTGTGACGGCGCCATTGAGATCACCGCCTCTCACCTGCCTCCCGAAAGAAACGGACTGAAATTCTTTACCAAAGAAGGGGGTCTGGAGGGCAAGGATATTGAGTGGATCCTCTCTCACGCCGAAACTCCCTATAAAGCGCAACAAAGCGGGGCGGTAGAGCCTTTTGACATTCTCACCCCCTATTCCGAAGAACTCTGTCAGCTCATTTGCCGCCGCACGGGCAAACAAAGACCTTTTGCAGGACAGAAGATCATTGTCAATGCAGGCAACGGTATGGGTGGCTTTTTTGAAGAAAAGGTACTGCGCCCCTTAGGTGCAGATACGACGGGTTCGGTCAATCTGACGCCCGACGGCACCTTTCCTGCTCATATTCCCAACCCCGAAAATGCCGCCGCTATGCAGGCAACTGCTGATGCCACCGTCGCCGCAGGCGCAACGCTCGGTATTTGCTTTGATACCGATTGTGACCGTGCCGCCATCGTGGACAAAAACGGTAAGGCCATCAATTCCAGCACCTTGATCGCACTGATCTCCGCAGTGGTATTGGAGGAGATCCCCGGCAGTACCGTGGTGACCGATTCTGTTACCAGTGCAGGACTTAAGCTGTTTATTGAAGCCAAAGGCGGACATCATCACCGTTTTAAACGCGGATACAAAAATGTAATTGACGAGGCCAAGCGTCTGGAAGCCGAGGGCATTTCAGCACCTCTTGCCATTGAAACCAGCGGACACGCTGCACTCAAAGAAAATTATTATCTGGATGACGGTGCCTATCTGGTGGTCAAGTTACTTTGCAAAGCGGCGCAGTTGGCCGCGCAGGGCAAAGAACTGAGCGATCTGATCGCTGACCTCAAAGAGCCGATGGAAACCAAGGAGATCCGACTGAATATCACCGAACCGGATTTCCGCACTTACGGGCAGAAGGTGCTGGAAGACTTTGAGGCGTACATTGCAAAATTCGGTCAAATCGAAACACCTTCTTATGAGGGTGTGCGTGCCGTGATCGGCGAGGGCTGGATTCTGATGCGTCTGTCGGTACACGACCCTGTACTGCCTGTCAACATAGAGAGTGACGTGGCAGGCGGCGTGGCAATCATCGAGGGTCACTTCAGAGAATTTCTTAAAAATTATGACAAATTAAAATAACGAAAAACGGGTGCTAAAACACCCTTTTTTCTGTCAAGGAGTTAAGCAATGCGTAAAATTACGGAAGTTGCAGTCTGTTGTCTTATGACTGTTATATTAATTTTTTCGCAAATGTCGGGGTATGCCGCAGGTTATTCTGACGTAAAATCGACCGCTTGGTACGGCCAAGCCGTAACCTATGCCCAAGAGCAAGGATATATGCAGGGTGTCGGCGGCGGTCGGTTTGCACCGCAAACAGTCTTGACACGAGGAACATTGGCTACGGTGTTGTATCGGTTGGCGGGTGACGGCGAAAAATATGCCACTTCATCCTTTGCGGATAACATCAAGGGAAAATGGTATTTTGATGCTGTGGAATACTGCTATCGCAAAGGAATTGTGACCGGTTACGGCAACGATACTTTCGGTGCGGAGGATGCACTTACCAGACAGGATATGATGGTTATGCTGTACCGATATGCAAAAATGGTCGGAGAAGACAACGATCATACAAAGATGCCCGCTTCGTTTGCCGACAGAGGGACTGCTGGAAAATATGCACGCAAAGCGGTGGCTTGGTGTCTGAATAACTGTGTGATCAACGGAACTGACGCACTGCATATTTCGCCTCAAAAAAGTGCTACCCGTGCCCAGTTGGCACAGGTGATGATGAATTATGATGAATGGGTACGGGGGATATCTATGGCTCAATACCGTAAGAGCTCGTCCAACCCGTATGGCATCAGCTTGCAAGGTGCAAGACTGGACAACCAAAAACTGCATTTTCGTCTGGCAGGACTGCCACAGCAAGAAAAGATCACGGTATCTGTCAGTTATAAGATAAAAGATCAGACAGTTGCCACCGAAAGTCGGACGTTTTCCGATTGCGCTTATTCTGAGGAATACACAGGAAATGCGGCCAAACTGTACGCATCTGATTATAACAATATGGGACTGACGTTGACCGCCTCTATGCAGGTAACAGTGCAGTGTCAAGGTACGACTGTATATAAAAAATCAGCTTACTTGGCCCAACTGTTTCAAAATGCGCCTGACGGCACACCGCTCTATTATAAGGGGCAAAAAACGTTGGACAGCCGTATTTTTCTTTATCACGAGTTTACAGATAACGCTCCGCCGAAAAGGTCCTACGGAGTAATTACCACTCCCGCCAAATTTAAAAAAGACATTCAGAATATTTTGCAAAGCGGTTATACCATAATCCCCCTAAATGCGCTGATTGATTATCAAAACGGTATGCGTGCTCTGCCGGAAAAAAGCGTCATTCTCACAATGGATGACGGCTACCTCAGTAATTATACTAAGGTATTCCCTATTTTAAAGAAATACGGTATACATGCCACCATTTTTGTCAGTGTATCCACTATGGGTGTGTCTGAGAATAGTATGACCTGGGCGCAGATGCAGGAGATGGAAAACAGCGGACTGGTGGATATTCAGGCTCATTCCTGGCGGCATGACGATCATACGCAACTGTCGACAAAGCAACTGCACAGTTATTTCGCTGATTCCTATGCCGTCTTGGAGAAGAATCTCAAAAAAGATCGTCGAATTTTGGCGTATCCCTACGGTCGATATAATGATATTACTTGCAAGATAGCAGGTGAGTACGATGTGGTGATGCAGATGACCACTGATTGGAAGGCACTGGATATGGACTGTCTGGATCTGACAAGAGTGCCTCGACTGACGGTGGACTACGGTGCAGATATTTCACAATTTCTGAAAGTTTCAAAATAAAGACCCGCACTCAAAACATTAAAGCAGGCATTTGTTCAAACGGACAAATGCCTGCTTTAATGTTGTATTTATTTTTTGAAATCGTTTGCATCAATAATTTTCGGTATGTCGGCAGAAGGATCTTCAAGGTAGATCTCTTCGCATTCTTGCTGTGCAGAGATCAACAGATTGATGGCGTCCTCCGTAGCGTGCATTAATTTCAGATACATATCCTTGTATTTTGGTTTCATAATTCTTCTCTCTTATTTGACATTTGGTGAATGTCATATCTTTTGCGATTATAACATATAATTTCTTTAAAGACAAGCACTGAATGTCAAAAAGAGGGAGTTTTATGTTTATTAACAAAACAAAAGATGGGCGCAACAATGTATGTGGGAAAAATATCGCTCGTTTGCGTACCAATGTCGGTATTTCCCAAAGAGTGCTCGCAAATCAAATGCAGTTGGTGGGCATCGACATTGATAAAAATGCCATTCAACGCATCGAGTGCGGTAAACGATTTGTAACGGATATTGAAATTATCGCTTTTGTCAAAGTATTTGATGTGACTTTGGAAGAATTATTATTGAAATAAAAAGCAGGTATTTGTTCAGACGGACAAATGCCTGCTTTAATGTTGTATTTATTTTTAAAATTGTTTGACCTGTATAGCGGACAATATTTGACTTCACTATATCATATAATCTAGAAAAATTGCAACCGATATTGGTCAAAACGGTAGGAAATAATATGGAACAGAAAATCAGACGAGACAAAAATATGGACGGCAATCTATGCCGTGGCTGCGACATCGGGAGAACCACCTATGCCAAGTATGAGGGTGGGAACTGAACATTCGCCGCTTTCAAATATAGTATTGGGTGCGAGCTTGTATCCGAATTGTAAACTTTTCAAAAAAACACTTGCTTTTTATATTAAATAATGGTATCCTTTAAACACCTGTAACCAAATTGTAACTTTTGAGGTGTTTTATGCAGCTTGCTGAGCAAACTACATTTAATAAAATAATCCGTGGTCTCTGGCTTGCCGTTAAGGTGATGCTGGTGCTGATCTACGGATGCGGCTTTTATGTTGAAAAAGCATTTTTTGCCCTCTTCCGTCTGGCAAAGAAGGTTTTGAGCCTGGGGTGGTTTCAAGCCATCTGTAACATCGGTGAGTGGGTACTGGGCAAGGGCGGCAAAATCGCACACGGTACTGCCCGTTTCGGCCACGTGGTGGCACACAGCTTTGTCAACGATTTTTCCTGGTGGGCCCCCTGCATTGGGCTGGTGGCCATCATTGGCTTTGCCATCGTGAGCAATTTCTTTGCCGTGGCGCTGGAGGTCAGCATCAATGAAAACAGTGTTGGCTATGTTACCAACGAGCGCACCTATCGTGCCATTCTCGGCCAGGTGGAGTCGGACATTCAAAAGCAGATCGACCAGAACGCTTCTACCGATGCTACGATAGTGCAGACCGCCCCCAGCAAAGAGGAGAGCGATCAGAGTCTGAACGTGACGGTTTCCGCCACTCAAAAAGATGACGACGATGACAGCAAGCCTACGCTTTCTTCCCTCAACCTGGACGGCGAGAGCTATGCTATCACGACGACAGCGGAGTATTCGCTGCGCTTTGTGCGCAAGAGTGATCTTGCTACAGAGGAAGACCTGTATGGCGATGTCTACAATGCTGTATCCGAGCTGGTCGGTACCAACTGGGGTCTGTATGTCGACGGCGAGCTGCAGGCCGCTTGTTCCGACCGCACGATCATTGACAAAATTTTAGACGAGCTTAAGGCACCGTATGAAAATGACGAGGAAAACACCCGCATCGAATTTGTAGAAGATGTCGTTATCAAAAGAGGTATGTTCTCTTCTGATGTGCTCAAGGATGAAACGGCACTGCGCGCCATGTTTGAAACGGACAGTGATAATCCCGCTTACTACACCTGTAAAGAGGGCGATTATATGTCCACCATTGCTGAGAAGTTTGATATGACCACCTCTCAGCTCAAAGCGCTCAATCCCAATGTTAAGGAAACGGCCATCTATGAAGGTCTGCGACTGAATATTGCGGCACCTGAGCTGTATTTGCGCATCAAGACGGTAAAAACCGAAACCTATAATGAAGAGATCGGATTCTCCGTTAAGCGTGAAAACAATGCTTCTATGTACGTTGGCACCACCAGCGTTAAGACCGCCGGTAAAAAAGGTGTCAAGCGGGTCACTGCAGAGGTTACCTACGTGGACGGTCAGCGTACCGGCAAAAAGGTGGTTTCATCCAAGGTTATCGAGAAACCCGTGGATAAGGTGATCTATGTCGGCACCAAAAAGCGTGCCACTTCTTCCGGCAACGGTTACGTTCCCGGCAACCATTCGCAGGGCAGCGGTGTGGCCAGCGGTAACTTTACCAATCCCTTGCCCGGCGGCTATATTTCTTGCGGATGGTACGGTTATGCAGGTCATACGGCAGTTGACCTGTGCCTGCGAGGCGGCACACTCAACGCTTCGATATTGGCGGCAGACGGTGGTACCGTTATTTTCTCCGGTTGGGCAGGCGGCTACGGCAATATGATTCGCATTCAGCACTCTAACGGATATGTGACCTACTATGCGCATCTCAATACCCGTTACGTGCAGGTCGGCGACAAGGTGTCCAAGGGACAGCTGATCGGCAGAGCAGGCTCTACGGGTAACTCCACAGGTCCCCATCTCCACTTTGAGGTGCGAAAGAACGGCGTGCCGTACAATCCTATGAACTTTATCAGAGTATAACTTAAAGGGCTGTAAAAAACAGTTGTTTTTTACAGCCCTTTCTTTCTACACCATTGAATAATTTCATAATATATGATATGATTTTATTTATAGGAGTGAGATGAATGACTGAATTGATCCTTAAATTATTTGTTTATAACAAAGAACGCACTCGGGTGCAAGAGCGGTTGCGACTGGGCACGGTAGGCGGTGCCGTCGGCATTGTGGTCAATGCCATTCTGGCGGTGGCCAAAGCGGCGGCGGGCGTGCTGTTCGGCTCGATCGCGCTGGTGGCAGATGCGGCCAACAATATCACCGATGCCGCCAGCGGCATTATAACGTTGTTTGGATTTAAGCTGGCAGGCAAGGAGCCGGACAGTGACCATCCTTACGGACACGGGCGAATGGAGTATATCAGCGGCCTTGTGATGGCGTTTGTGGTGTTGCTGTTGGGCTTGTCATTGTTCAAGAGTTCTTTTGAAAGAATTCTCAACCCGGAAACCCTCACGGTATCGTTTATCAGTATCGGCGTTATGGTGTTGGGTATTGCGGGCAAGCTGTGGCTGAGTGTGTTTTACAAAAAAATGCAGAAAAAGACAGGATCTGCCACCTTCGGCGCGGCTTCGGCAGATAGCCGTAACGACGTGATCAGCACGCTGGCTGTTTTGGTCAGTACGTTGGTGTACGCCTTTACCCAACTGAACATCGATGGCTATACGGGACTTTTGGTCAGTATATTTATCCTTATTTCTGCCATCGGTCTTATCAGGGAAACGCTGGATCCTCTGCTGGGTCAGCCCCCCTCCACAGAAACGGTGCAGGAGATCTATCAGCGTGCGCTGGGTTATGAAGGCATACTCGGTATTCACGATCTGGTGGTACACGACTACGGTCCGGGCAGAAAATTTATGTCCTTTCACGCCGAAATTCCCGCAAAGGGGGATATTCTGGCCAGCCACGATCTGATCGACAACGTCGAGCGGGATTTCAAACAAGAGATGGGCATTGAAACCGTAATACACATCGACCCCATTGTGACCGATGACCCCGACGTGCTGAAGCTCAAGGAGCTTGTGGCGCGCATTTTGCAGGAAATGGGAGAGGGTCTGAGCTTTCATGATTTCCGCGCGGTGGTGGGTCCAAGCCATACCAATCTGATATTTGATATCGTACTGCCAAGTGATTATAAGGGCAGTGATAAGCAACTGAAAGAAAAATTAGATGCGGCGCTGCACAGTACCCATCCCGAATGTTTTACCGTAATTACATTTGATAGGAGTTATATAGATGTTACCATTTAGCTGTGATTATATGCAGGGAGCGCATCCCAAGATTTTAGAGAGATTCGTTGAGACCAATCTGGTACCTCAACCGGGCTATGGTGAGGACGAGTACTGTGCTTCGGCCAAGGAAAAGATCCGCGCCGCTTGCGGCTGTCCCGAGGCGCAGATATTCTTTTTGAACGGCGGCACCCAGAGCAACAAAGTGGTCATCGATTCCCTTTGCCGCTCTTATGAGGGTGTAATCTGCGCCCTGACGGGCCACATCAACGCCCACGAGTCGGGCGCCATTGAAGCCACGGGTCGCAAGTGTCTGGCTCTGCCGCAAAAAGAGGGCAAGCTGGAGGCTCAGACGGTCAGAAAGTATCTGACCGCCTTTTATGCTGACGGTACGTGTGAGCATATGGTGTTTCCCGGAATGGTGTATATTTCCCATCCCACCGAGTACGGTACCCTGTACAGCAAGGCTGAACTGACCGCCCTGTCCGAGGTGTGCAAAGAGTATGACATTCCGCTGTTTATGGACGGCGCCAGACTGGGATACGGACTGATGTCGCGGCAGACCGATGTGACTCTTGAAGATGTTGCACGTCTTTGCGATGTGTTTTACATCGGCGGTACCAAGGTGGGTGCGCTGTGCGGTGAGGCGGTGGTGTTTACCAAAAACAATATGCCGCCCCATTTCCTCACGCTGGTCAAGCGGCAGGGCGCATTGAGCGCAAAGGGTCGCTTGCTCGGTGTACAGTTTGATACGCTCTTTACCGATAATTTGTATTTTGACATCAGCCGTCACGCCATTGATATGGCGGAAAAATTAAAGGAAATTTTTGCCGCTAAAGGATATAAGTTCTTTATGGATTCGCACACCAATCAGCAATTTGTCGTACTGGAAAACGAAAAATTGGAAATACTACAAAAACAAGCATATTGCAGCATCTGGGAGCCGTGGGACGAGCATCATACCGTGGTTCGTTTTTGCACTTCCTGGGCCACGACCCCGCAGGATATTGAGGCACTGGATGCGCTGATTTAGTCGGGAGAACAAAATGAAACTCAATTATAAACGCACTATACTGATCGGCCTTTCCTTTATGAGCATTCTTGCGTTTTGGCAGTTTTACGATCAGGTGATACCCTATTTGTTGGAATACAAATTCGGGCTGACGACATTTGGCACCAACCTTGTGATGTCTATTGACAACGTGCTGGCGATTTTTATGTTGCCGTTGTTTGGTGCCATTTCCGACAAAACAAGCTCATCACTGGGAAAACGTACGCCGTATATCTTGTTTGGTACGTTGGCGGCCGTTGTGATGCTGATGCTGCTGAGCATATTTGTGCAGAATGATAATTTCTCCGGCTTTCTGATCACGCTGGTGGCACTGCTGGTGGTGATGGCAATTTACCGCACACCCGCCGTTGCCTATATGCCCGACGTCACCGAAAAACCGCTTCGTTCCAAGGGCAATGCCGTCATCAATCTGGTGGGGTATCTCGGCGGTATTTTTGCCACGGTGGTTATGATGTTTTTGTTGCGCAGTCAAAAGAACGAAGCGGGCGAAAGCGTGTATGCCGCCGATCAATCCTTTGCCCCCGTATTTTTGATCATTGCCGCCTTTATGCTGGTGAGCGTTTTGGTTATGGTTTTTTCTCTCAGGGAAAACAGATTGCCGCACGTCATCGACGAGACAGAAGCCCCTACGGGTACGGGTCAAAAAATGCCGCGGGAGGTATTTCGCTCTTTGGTGCTGATACTGCTGAGTGTTTTTTTGTGGTATGCCGCTTATAATGCCGTTACCACCGCCTTTTCCAGATACTGTGGCAGTGTATGGGGCGTGGATCTGGGAACATCATCAAGTTATCTGTTGACCGCGACGGTGGCGGCGATCGCCGCTTTTGTGCCGCTCGGGTTTGCCGCAAGCAAGCTGGGACGGAAAAAGACAGTGCTGGCAGGCATTGTGCTGATGGTGGTGTGCTATACGATTGCCATCTTTATCCGTCAGGAAACGCCCTTGATGTATCTCATTTTCGGTCTGGTCGGTATCGGCTGGGCGGCCATCAACGTCAATTCCTATCCGATGGTGGTGGAAATGAGCAGCGGCAGTGACGTGGGAAAATATACGGGATTTTATTATACGTTTTCTATGGCGGCGCAGATCACCACGCCCTTGCTGTCAGGCTTTTTGATCGACAGGCTGGGCTTTGGCTATAACGTGCTGTTTCCTTATGCGGTCGTCTTTTCGGCGCTGAGCTTTGTGACTATGCTGATGGTGCGCCACGGCGACAGCAAGCCCCCCAAAAAACAACTGCTTGAAAACTTCGAGGATTGACAAATGGAAAAGAAACAACGTCTGGTAGGGCCGGATATCATCCGTGCGATTGCTATATTTTTGGTTTTCAGTGTGCATATGGTGGCGATCTCCGGTGCCAATAAATCTGATGTTCCCGATATCAAATGGATGATGGGTACGTTCACCCGCTTCGCATCGCTCGCATCGGTGCCGTTATTTTTGCTGTTGACGGGATATTTTCAAAATCGTAAAAAGCTGTCGACAAAGCATTATCTGAGCGGAATTCCGCTCCTTGTTACATACTTTATAATTGCGGCGTTGATCGCCGTGGTCCAAGGAAAGACCGTCGGACTGCCCAACGGAGTAGCGCATACGGTAGTGAATATATTTGATTTTACCTACGGATATGGCTGGTACGTGGAGATGTATCTTTGCTTGTTTGCACTGCTCCCGTTTTTCAATATGCTCATCGAGGCACTGGATCGCAAAAAATTTCAACTCTTAATCGGCATACTGATCGGTATTACCATACTGCCAAACTTTGTTGCCAATCTGCTGGTCGAGGGCGTTTGGCTGCAGATCGTGCCTGACTTTTTAAAGGATATGTACGTCATTACCTATTATTTTTTGGGAGCGTATATTGCCCGCTATCAGCCGCAGGTCAATCGATGGCTCTGTGTGGGGCTCGGAATGGCGGTGGTGGCGGCAGAAACGGGTGTATCTTATCTGCTCCACGGATGGAAGTACAACTGGCATCTCTTTTCTGAATTTTCCGACCTGCCGCATTTGATGGTGGTGCTGTGTGTTTTTCTGTGCTTTTACCGTGCCGCTCCCAAAAATAAGGCGCTTTGCACGGTGGCGCGGGAGATATCTACCTGCAGCTTTGAGATGTATCTGCTGTCTTATTTTACCGACCACGTGCTGTATACGATGCTGCCGCTGCCCGCATGGCAGGTGCTGTTAATTAATTTTGCCGCCACCTATGTATTGGCAAGACTACTGCGCTTTGTGACGGTGCCGTTGGGACAACTACTTTGCAATAGTGCAGAGAAACTGTGCCGTCGTTCGTAGAAACGAAACATCTTCTTATTGCATGGCTCCACCCGCATACTTGTTTGGTGTGCACACGGCAGGTACGGAGCACAGTTGCCGTTTGGGGACTGCTCCTTGAGCCGAGCAGGTGTGAAGGCGAGGGGTTGCGTCCCCAAATTCCACGACCGAGCTTGGCGGCAAAATCAAGCAAGCGGAGATTTTGCTTGATTGATTTTTCCAAAAACGAATAAGTTTAAAATTAAAAAGGCACCTTTCGGTGCCTTTTTACATTAAAGTTTGCGATATTCTGTGCCGAGGCACAGAGCGATATATTTTCTTTTGGAAAATTCGATATATCCTTGCTAAAGCAAAGATGCGATATGATATAAATCTCTCGCGCCCCGCAGGGCATCTCGCTTGCCATCGGCAAATATCGCTCCCATAGGGAATATCGCAAATCCCGAAAGGGATTTATATCGCGTGTTGTGTTTCGGAACACAACACCGTCTGTTTCTCGGTAATGATGATATCACATTTGATATCGTGCTCTTTTCTCGGTACGCTGTCGTGCAGTAAGACGTCACGACAGAGCAGCATGCTTTTGCCCTCAAAGCTTGCCAGATAGCGGTCGTAGTAGCCGCCGCCGTGACCTACACGGTAGCCCTCTTTGTCAGCGCACATACAGGGGACGATACACAGATCGATATCCGTTCCCATCGGCGCGCCGACCGGCGGCTCGGGCGTGCCGTAGGCGCCCTCGCTCATTTCTCCCAAGGAGTAAATGATATAGGGTGTCATTTTGCCCTCTGCCTCGCAGAGCGGCACGCATACGCTCTTGCCCTCACGCAGGGCATACTTGATAATAGAACGGGTGTCCACCTCGTCGTTCATGGAAACGTAGCAAAATATGGTCTTGGCTTGTTTAAAAAGAGGGTGAGTAATGACCTTGGAGGTAATGGCGTTATTGCTTTTGGCAATATAGCCCCGCTCAAAATCATACGTTCTGGCCATATAGCGCAGTTTTGACTTATTCATACTCATATTCTCCCTTTTGTGTGATATTAAACAAGCGCATACCGTTTTCACGGGTCGCTTTTGCAATTTGCTCGGTGTCGGTATGACGGAGTGCGGCGATTTTCTCGGCCACCAGCGGTACGTAGAGCGGTGTGTTGAGATGTCCTCTGTGGGGCTCGGGGGCAAGGTAGGGACAGTCGGTTTCAATGAGCAGATGATCGATGGGTACATACTGCGCCACCTCGTGGCTGACCCGCGCATTTTTAAAGGTGACCACACCGCCCAGTGCAATATAATACCCCATTTTCACCAGCTCGTTCATCGTGTGGTAGCTGCCTGCATAGCAGTGCATAACACCCGTGACACGGGGGAACATACGCAGTATTTCCAGTGTGTCTGCCATCGCATCTCTGGAATGAATGCTGACGGGCAGGGACAGCTTGTCGGCCAGCTCCATCTGACGGATAAACCAATACTTTTGCATTTCCTTGTCGGTATCCTCCGGCCAGTGATAGTCCAGTCCGATCTCGCCGATGCACTTGACACGGGGATGCTTTGCCAGTTCTGCCAGTTCTGCAAACTGCTCCTCATCCATGTTCTGCGCAGCGGCAGGATGCTGTCCCACCGATGCCAGGACAAAGGGATGCTGCTCTGCCAGCTTGACGGCAGAAAAGCAACTTTCTCTGTCTGCGGCGATGGCCATAATGGGCGCAATACCGTTTGCGGGGAGCTCTGCTAAAAGCTCCCCGCGCATATTTTCAAATTTTTCGTCGTCCAGATGTGTGTGGGTGTCAAAAAACATCAGTGAATCTTAGCTCCTGTATCCATTTCGTTTACAAAAATGACTTTTACGTTTCCGTCGGCATTGTCGGCGGCAAGGATCATACCCTCGGAGATCTCGCCACAGAGTTTGGCGGGCTTGAGGTTGTCAACAATGATCACCTTTTTGCCGACCAGATCATCGGGCGCATACCACGGTGCGATGCCGCTGACGATCTGACGGGGGCCTGTCAGACTTTCCACTTGGAGTTTGAGCAGTTTTTTGCTCTTTTCCAGCTTCTCACAAGCCTTGATCTCGGCTACGCTCAGCGAAACCTTGGCAAACTCGTCAATACCGATGAGTCCTGCAGGAGCCTCGGCCTTTGCTTGCTTTTTGGGCTCGGCTTTGGGCTTGGCGGCCTCGATCTTCTGCTCCATTTCTTTGGGGTCGATGCGGGCAAAGAGAATTTCTCTCTCACCTACGTGACTGCCGGCCGTAACACCGCCGAAGGTGGTCAGTGAATCCAGCGTGGCGCCCTCAGAGGCGATCTGACGGAGCATTTTGTCAGCTGTCTCGGGCAGGAAGGGTGCGATCAGTACAGCGGCAAAGCGGATGGCTTCGCACAGATTGTACAGTACGGTGGCCAGTCTGTCACGGTCACCGTCGGGCTTGCCCAATACCCAAGGAGTGGTTTCGTCAATATATTTGTTGGCGCGTCTGAGCACGGTGATGACCTCGTCAATGGCATCGGCTACGTGCATGGTTTCCATCTTGGCGGTCATTTTGCCTACGGCTTCCAGACATACGGCCTTAAGCTCGTCGTCAAGAGCATCGGCTTTGACAGGTGCCTTGATCTCGCCGTCAAAGTATTTCTCTACCATAGAAACGGTACGGCTGACCAGATTGCCCAAAATGTTGGCAAGGTCGGAGTTGACCCTCTCAATGATCAGATCATAGGAGATGGTGCCGTCGTTGCCAAAGGGCATCTCGTGCAGTACAAAGTAGCGTACCGCATCCACGCCGAACAGATCAACCAGTTCATCGGCGTACATAACGTTACCCTTGGATTTGCTCATCTTGCCGTCGCCCATCATCAGCCACGGATGACCAAAGACCTGATGGGGCAGCTCCTCACCCAGCGCCATCAGCAGAATGGGCCAGTAGATGGTGTGGAAACGCAAGATATCCTTGCCGATCAGATGAACGTCGGCAGGCCAGTATTTTTTGTACATTTCACCGTGGTTGCCGTCTACGGAGTAGCCGGGAAAGGTGATGTAGTTGCTCAGCGCATCGATCCAGACATAGACCACGTGACCCTTGTCAAACTCGACCGGAACACCCCAGTTAAAGGAGGTACGGGATACACACAGATCCTGCAGACCGGGCTTTAAGAAGTTGTTGACCATCTCGTTTTTGCGGCTCTCGGGCTGGATGAATTCGGGATGCTCCTCGATATGCTTCATCAGACGGTCGGCATATTTTTGCATTTTGAAGAAATAGGCCTCTTCTTTGGCAGGCTTGACCTCTCTGCCGCAATCAGGACACTTGCCGTCAACAAGCTGACCCTCGGTATAGAAGGACTCGCAGGGGGTACAGTACATACCCTCATAAGCGCCCTTGTAGATATCGCCCTGCTCATAGAGCTTGGTGAAGATCTCCTGTACCTTGCGCTCGTGAGTCTTGTCCGTGGTGCGGATAAAGGCATCGTAGGTAGTGTTCATTTTGTCCCAGATGGACTGAATGACACCTGCCGTTTTGTCAACGTATTGCTGAGGCGTGATGCCTGCGGCTTCGGCCTTGAGCTGGATCTTTTCACCGTGCTCGTCCGAGCCTGTCTGAAAATATACGTCATAGCCCTGCATTCTCTTAAAGCGGCAGATGGCATCGGCCAGCACGATCTCATACGTGTTGCCGATGTGCGGCTTTGCCGAGGCATAGGCGATGGCGGTGGACAGATAAAATTTCGGTTTCATAGTTTCTTACCCTCTTTGTAATACAGATATAATCATTATATTATATCTGTTGCTATTTTTCAAGTCATAAAAAAGGTTGAATTTTACAAATAAGTGTTGTACAATAATTGTGTATGAATTTTATTTTTTAAGGAGATATAAAAATGGACAAGACTTTTATCGTTGAAATGAGTGCCAGACACCTGCACGTTACCAAGGAAGATCTGGAAACCCTGTTCGGCAAAGGCCACGAGCTGACCCCCAAGAAGGATCTCAGCCAGCCCGGTCAGTTTGCCTGCGAAGAGAGAGTTGACCTGGTCGGCCCCAAGAAGACCATTCCCGGTGTCAGCATTCTGGGTCCCTGCCGTCCTGAAACACAGGTTGAGGTTTCTCTGACCGATGCCCGTACACTGGGTGTTGCCGCTGCCATCCGTGAGAGCGGTGACATTGAGGGTACCGCAGGTATCATCCTCAGAGGTCCTGCAGGCGAGGTTACTCTGGAGAAGGGCGTGATCGCCGCTAAGCGTCACATCCACCTGACTCCCGAAGATGCCGAGAGATTGGGCGTTGTGGACAAGGAGATCGTAGGCGTTAAGATCCAGAGCGAGCGTTCTGCCATCCTGGAAGACGTTGTTTGCCGTGTCAGCCCCTCTTATGCTGCTGCTATGCACATCGACACCGACGAGGCCAACGCTGTTTGTTTGCCCCGCGATGCCGTAGGCACCATCGTAAAATAAGTTTACTTTAATCAAAAAAAGAGAAGGTTTCGGCCTTCTCTTTCTGTTTGTAAAGATATAGTGAATTTTGTTGATTTTAGGCATAAAAGGTGCTATTATAGAAGGGTATGAAAAAGATCATCACGACAAATAAATATTGCCGTAGCGTTTTCGGTGAGCAACTCTACAAGCTGTCTTTGAGCGCCGCTACCGACTGTCCCAACCGACGGGCGGAGGGTGGCTGTATTTTTTGCTCCGAGGGCGGCTCGGGGGAGTTTGCCGCGCCTGCGGCATGGGATATAGACCGCCAGATCGAGTACGCAAAGAGAAAGGTGTCCGCCAAGTATTCCGGTCAGCGGTACATTGCTTATTTTCAAAGCTATACGGGTACGTACGGGGAGTTATCCCATTTAAGAGAAATGTATCTTGCCGCGGCAAAGCGGGAGGATATAGCGGCGCTGAGTATTGCCACCCGTCCCGACTGTTTGGGACCAGAGGTGATGGAGATGCTCTCTGAGCTTTCCTCCGTCAAGCCGCTGTGGGTAGAGCTTGGTCTGCAAAGCGGGAGCGATGACACGGCCAAACGGATCCGTCGAGGTTATCTTTTTGAGGAATATGAGGCGGCTGTGTGCAAGCTCAGGACACTGCCCATCCATATTATTACCCATGTTATTTTGGGTCTGCCCGGAGAGGACAGGGAGCAAATGCTGTGCTCGGTGCGGGCCGCTGCCATAGGTGACGGTATCAAGCTGCAGCTGTTGCACGTGCTTAAAGGCACGGAGCTTGAAAAATGGTATTATGAGGGAAGGTGCAAGGTGCTTTCCCCACAGGAATATTATGATATAGTGGCAGAGGCACTGGAGTGCTTGCCCGAGGGTATGGTGGTGCACCGTATGACGGGAGATGGAGATAAGCGTTTGCTGATCGCACCGCTTTGGAGCGCAGATAAAAAGAAAACCATTAACGGATTATATGCCGTGCTCAGAGCGCGCGGAATGGAGATTTGATATGAGAGAAAACAGACAGACCTTGTGGCACCGTTGGTTGGTGCTGCCTGTTAATTTAATATTTATGGAGATCATCATTCGCATCTGCGCCGGCGGACGTTTTTTTGACGTCGGCTTGCTGTTTGTGATACTCAACAGTATTGTGCTGGGTGGTATCCTTACCGCGCTTGTGAGCTTTTTTAGTGAAAAAGTGAACCGCCGTATTATGATCGGTGTGCAGGTAGGGCTGTCGGTGTGGTATATTGTTCAGATCATCTACCAGTCATTTTTCGGCAAGTTTATGATTTTGTATTCCATTATGGCGGGCGGCGCCGATCAGGTCATCGCTTCGGGATTGATAGAGAATACCGTGGGCGCCATACTGGGCTGTTGGTGGGCGTTTATCCTGTTGGCGCTGCCGGTGGCAGGTGTGGTGGTCTATACCCGCTCTTTTGCGATGGGTCAGCTTGGTTGGAAGGGATGTCTGTGGAGAGCGGGTCTGGGCATAGTATCGTATTGTCTGATCCTGCTGCTCGGTCTGTGCATCCCCGCGCAACGTGAGATCCAGCTGGACGCCTTTAATAAAGAACGCTCGGTCAAAGCGTTTGGTCTGCTTCGCGCGGAATTGATGGATATCCGTTGCAATGTGTTGGGACTGGGCGGCACAGGCGAGATCGAGCCGGAAGTACCGGTGACAGAAACGCCCGAGCCGGAAGAGATCAAGTATGCAGACAATGTTATGAGTATTGATTTCGAGGCACTTGCCGCCACGGAAACAGATCAAAACTTAAAGGAACTGCACGAATATTTTGCCCTGCAACAGCCCACGCAACAAAACGAATATACCGGTATGTTTGAGGGATATAATCTGATTCAGATTACTGCTGAGGGCTTTTCTCCTTATGCCATTGACAAGGAACTGACACCCACCCTTTATAAAATGCAGACAGAGGGCTTTAACTTTACGCAGTTTTACACCCCCATCTGGGAGGTCAGCACTTTTGACGGTGAATATGCCGCCACCACGGGACTTGTGCCCAAGAGCGGCGTGTGGAGTTATTACCTTGCGGGACAGCAGGATATGCTCTTGCCCTTTACCATGCCGCAACAGTTTTTGCACAGCGGCACCCAAACGGTACGCGCCTATCACAATCACAGCTATTCGTATTATCACCGTGATGTATCTCATCCCAATCTCGGCTATATTTACAAGGGCATCGGCAACGGTCTGGAAACCGAGGTCAACGGCAAGGTGTGGCCGGAGAGCGATCTGGAGATGATCGAGGCCACTGTGGAGGATTATCTGGGCGGCGAGCAACCGTTTATGACCTACTATATGACGGTCAGCGGCCATATGGAGTATAACTTTGACGGCAATTCCATGGCGTACAAAAACAGAGATCTTGTTTCCCATCTGCCCTATAGCGAAGCGGTCAGAGCTTACTACGCCTGTAATATTGAATTTGATAAGGCAATGGAAAAACTGCTGTCGGCACTGGAAACGGCAGGTGTGGCGGATAAGACGGTCATTGTCATCACCCCCGACCATTACCCCTACGGGCTGGAGGACAGCAGCGCTGAAAATCCGTATATGTACTTTGACGAGGTGGCAGGCCACAGCGTGGAAACCAACTTTGAGCTGTACAAGAGCAGTCTGATTATATATTGTCCCTCTATGGAGCCGATTACCGTTGACAAGGTCTGCGGTACGTCGGATATCATTCCGACACTGAACAATCTGTTCGGCTTTGAGTATGACTCCAGATTGCTGATGGGTAAGGATATCTTGTCTGATGCCCAGCCGCTTGTGCTGTTTCTCAACCGCAGTTGGATCACCGATAAGGGAAGATACAATGCGGAAACAAAAGAGTTTGAGCTGTTTGCAGGGCAAACGGTAGAAAACGAACAAGAATACGTGGAGAATATTAAACGTATCGTCAGCAACAAATTCAAGGTCAGCGCGCAGATGCTGGAGAATAATTATTACGCCGCCGTCACAGGCCGCGAACACTATTATTCCAAATAGTATATTGCAGACAAACCAATAAGAACCCCCGCCTCGTAAAGAGGCGGGGGTCTTGCATATAAAAGGAAAATTCACAGTTGATCCCAAATTATATTATAGGATCATTTCTTTTTCTTGCGCTGCCGCAGGTCAGAAAAAAACTGCTGTAATATATTTTTACATTCCTCGGCGCAGATGCCCTCGGTGACCTCACACTTGTGATTGAGGGGCAGCGTGTTCACGTCCAGCACCGAGCCAAAGGCACCGCTTTTTTCGTCGCGTGTGCCGAATACCACACGGTCGATGCGAGCGTGCAGGATGGCACCGCTGCACATAAGGCAGGGTTCCAGTGTCACGTACAGTGTACAGCGGGGGAGTCGCCACCCGCCCAGGGCTTTGCAGGCGTTGTCAATGGCGGTGTGCTCGGCGTGAGAGAGCGCATTTTTGTCAATTTCGCGGCGATTGTAGCCCGTGGCTATCACCTTGCCGTTCTGTACAATGACGGCGCCTACGGGTACTTCACCCAGGTTATAGGCGATTTTTGCCTGCTCCAGCGCCAGCATCATATATTCTTTGTCATTCATCGGTCAGTCTCGCATTGGCGTTGATGCAGCAATTATGGATATCCTGACGCAAGGTTTGGTATTCGCTTTCTTCAAAGGTGGCGGTCGCCATCAGGCGTCGCAGTGCGGCGGTGAAATTGGCACCTGCACTATGGACGATCTGCATCTGCGAATTGGTGGCGTGATAATATTTGGTCCAGTTTTTAAAGCTAAGTCCGTAGGTAAAGCGCAACAGATCGTGGTTGGCATCGGCCATACGTGCGGTCCACAGCAGTGCCAGACACAGCGCCGCTTTGTTTTGCGGGCCATCCTTGGGCAGTGCAAAAACGGGGGCGCAGGCGCTGACGACACCCTTGCCTGTATGTCGTGCGGCGGTGGGCAGGGGAGCCCATTCGATTTCGGGGTATTTGTCTGCGGTTTTGATAAAGGGGGTCTGACCGTACCGCATCGCCAGTGTGCCGTCGATCAAAGAGGGGGCATTTTCTCTGCTCTGCCCGTTGTAGTGATAACGGTAAGTGCTGTTGAGCGTCTGCAGGGAAAGAATGTTACTTTTGGCGCTGTCGATGGCGGCGGTGTAGCCGTTGTCATAGGTGATGACGGGCGTACCCAGCGCCGACAGAAAATCGGTAAAGTCGTGTGTTTCGTAACCGTAGATCGATACGGTAGTATCTTTGATCTTGGTGCGTTCGGTGATAAAGTTTCCAAAAGCGGTCAGGTCCCACAACTCGTTTTCTGACAGGGAAAGCGGTGAGGTGGCGGCTTGCTTGGTGTACCACAGATTGCGTGCCACACCTGCGGGAGAAAAGAAGCGTTTGCCGTTACCGTAAGTCAGTATGGTCTGATTGAGAAAATCCGTCGTCTTGTAATCCTCCAGCAGTGTGGTGGCATCGACTGTCATATTGAGCGCAAAGGGCAGTTGTGCGGGAGTAAAAGACATCAGGTCAAGTTGTTGACCGCTGAGAAAGGCTATGCGCTGTGCGGCAAGTGAGGAGTTCTCGCTTTTGCGGACGGCGTGTACGTTGATATTATATTCGGACTGTATTTTGCGAAGCCACGTGCTTTCGTAAATTTTGTTTTTGCCGCTTGTATAGCTAAAGGAATCGTTTTCGGTGCAGTAGTAAAGGGTGAGGGTTTTATCTTTTAACTCGTTGATCCAGGCGTGATTTTTTGTAACGCCGCGGGGCAACAGTTTTTCATTAGCGATGGCATTTTTATCAAGCAAAAGATTTTCGGTTTTGGCACTCGGGCTTTGATTTTCCGGCTGTGTGACGGGGGGATTGTCGTCGGCGGGTGCTTCGGTCGAAGGGGTTTCGTCAATGGGCGAACAGCCGACAGCACACAACACAAGCAGTACCAGCAACCAGCAAAGCAATCGTTTCATATAGGATTGACCTCCTTATCGATCTCAATATAAGTATTCTATCATAAAAAGAAGACAGTTACAACAAAAATCAAACATTTTCTGTCTTGCAAGATAAGATGGGCTGTGTTAGAATGAAAACAACGGAGGTGAGGGAAATGAGTGTGTGTTGTTTTACGGGGCATCGTGAGTTGCCGCAAGAGGCGGCCGACGGACTGAGAGATCGGCTGGAGCAAACGATTACACATCTGATTTCACAAGGGGTTACCGAGTTTCGCGCCGGCGGTGCGCTTGGTTTTGACACCGTGGCGGCACTGGCCGTGCTGGAGCAGCGGGAAAAATATCCACACATCCGTCTGGTGCTGATGTTGCCTTGCGCCGACCAGGACAAAAGTTGGGGCGCGGCAGATCGTAGGCGATATCAGTCCATCAAGCAAGCGGCCGATGAGGTCAACGTTTTGGCAGAGCACTATTATCGGGGCTGTATGTTTGTTCGCAACCGCGCATTGGTAGATGGCAGTGAATACTGTGTGTGCTTTCAGTGCCATCCGGGCGGCGGTACTCAGATGACCGTGGATTATGCGGGCAAAAAAGGTCTTAAAATTATAAACGTGGGAGGAAAAACAGTATGAATTATGTATTGATCGGAATGCCGACCAGCGGAAAAAGCACGGTGGGTGTTATGCTGGCAAAGGAGATCTGTTTTGATTTTCTGGATACGGATATTCTTTTGCAGCGCAGAGAAAAAAAGATGATCCAAAAGATTCTGGATGAGGACGGTCTTGAAAGCTTTTATAACATAGAGGAACAGGCTTTGCTTTCGGTGGACGTGGATGAAACAGTGATCTCCACCGGCGGCAGTGCGGTATACAGCGCGGCCGGCATGGAGCACATTTGCCGTAACGCCACCGTGATCTATCTGGAGCTTCCCTTGGAAGAGGTCTACGGGCGCATTGAAAATCTCAAATCCCGCGGAATCGCCGGATTGTCGCACATGCATTTTTCCAAGATCTATCTGGAGCGCAAGGCACTTTACGAGAAATATGCCCACATTACCGTCAACGCTTCGGGCCTGTCAAAAGACGAGCTTCTCAAAAAAATACTTAAAATCATTTCCAAGTAAAAAATCACGCAGTCACTGGCTGCGGCGGTGGGCATCAGTCGCTACCATCTTTGCCATATTTTTAAAATCGTGACCGGGAATACCGCATCTCATTATTGGCAATCGGTGCGCTGTGAAAAGGCACGCCGTATGCTTCGTAAAGGACACTCGGTGGCGGAGACTGCAGAAAAATGCGGTTTTGCATCACCCGCCTATTTTTCAAAAGTGTACCGTAAGTGTTTTTCCGTATTGCCCGGTGCGGATAAGTCATAAGGAGGAAAAGATATGAAAGGAAATTCTACCGGTTTTTTAAAACCGTTTTTGCTCATCTGCGGTGCGGTCATCTTGATCATCGCTTTGTTTTTTGCAGTGGCCGGTTTGATGGGCGGTGACAAAAATCTGGGCGACAGTGTTGACTTTACCGCCGAAGACGCCGCAGGACAGGCGCAGACCCTCAGTAAGCTTTACGGTGAAAAAGGTGTGGCACTGATCTTTTTTGACCGCACCCAGGGGGACGGCAAAGCGTTGCTCACCAATCTTGCGGTCGCCGCCGAGGGCAAGGCGGTGACTACTGTTTTGGTAGCCATCGGTGACAGTGGGAAGGACATTACCGATTATCTTGACGAGGCGGGGCTGACAGCGGATATTATCATTCCCGACAAAAAGGGCGAAATAGCCGCACTTTATAATGTGACCACTTGTCCCATCACGTATTTTATTGCTACCGATGGTTCGGTCAGAGGCGTAAGCCTCAGCAATCTCACTCCCTCTGCCGCCGCAAAATATTTCGGATACATTGAGTCCCATAAAGAGGTCTTGCCATAATACGTAAATTGTGGTAAAATACTCTATTATAATATCAAAAAGTGAGGAAAATCGATGACCAATAAGCACTATTCCGACATTACTGAATGTATTGAGGTCTATGCGCAAAAATGTATAGAGAATTTCGGTATAGACCCTTCTTTGTATACCTCTCTGCAGGTCAAGCGCGGTCTGCGCGATCTGGATGGCCGCGGTGTTCTGACGGGCCTGACGGAAATTTCTGAGATCAACGCTTATAAAAAAGTTGACGATAAGCTGATTCCCTGTCAGGGCGAGTTGTATTATCGGGGTATTCCCATTCGTGATCTGGTACACGGCTTTTCGGAAGAAAATCGTTTTGGCTTTGAGGAAACGGTGTATTTGCTGTTGTTTGGAAAATTGCCTAATAGCAAGGAGCTGGCAGAATTTAAAGAAATGCAGGCATCCTACCGCACCCTGCCTACCAATTTTGTCCGTGATGTTATTCTCAAAGCGCCCACACCCGATCTGATGAACACGCTGGCCCGCAGTGTGCTGACGCTCTATGGATATGACACCAACCCCTTGGACATTTCCATTCCCAACGTACTGCGCCAGTGCTTGCAGTTGATTGCCACGTTGCCGATGATTGCGCTGTATTCCTATCACGCCTACATTCACTATATCGCCGGCGGCAATTTGTATATCCGTAACCCTGACCCCGCTCGTTCCACAGCGGAGAACATTCTGTATCTGCTCCGTCCCGACGGTCAGTATACCGAACTTGAGGCCAAGCTGCTGGATGTGGCGCTGGTGCTCCATGCCGAGCACGGCGGTGGTAATAACTCTACCTTTACCACCCACGTTGTCACCTCGTCGGGTACCGATACTTATTCCAGTATGGCGGCTTCTTTGTGTTCTCTTAAGGGTCCCCGTCACGGCGGCGCCAATATCAAGGTCGTGCAGATGTTCGACGATATCCGTGCCAATGTGAAGGATTGGGAGGATGAGCAAGAGGTTGCAGCTTATCTTGAAAAGATCGTGAACAAGGAAGCCTTTGACAAAAGCGGTCTGATCTACGGTATGGGACACGCGGTTTATTCCTTGAGCGATCCCCGAAGCGACATTCTCAGAGAATACGTGGAAGCGCTGTCCAGAGAAAAGGGCAGAGAAAAAGAGTTTGCGTTGTACACCGGTGTTGCCCGTCTGGCGCCTGACGTCATCGCCAAAAAGCGTAAAATCTATAAAGGCGTCAGTGCCAACGTAGATTTTTACAGCGGTTTTGTATATTCAATGCTGGATCTGCCCAGCGAGTTGTATACGCCTTTGTTTGCCATCAGCAGAATTGCCGGCTGGAGTGCGCACAGACTGGAGGAACTCATCGGCGGCGGCAAGATCATTCGTCCCGCCTATGAAAATGTCAATGCACGTTATCCCTACGTGCCGCTGAAAGACAGATAATAATAGCGGCGTTGTCCTCAGTAAATGGCGTTCTGTATAAAACACAAAAGATATTTTTGGTGAACGAATGCAGTTTTTGAAAAAAGTATTGCAACAATGTTGTGCTTGTGGTAAAATTGTTGAGAAATGTTGATAAAGAGAGGAAAAAGACTATGCCCAAGATCACCATTATCGGCACAGGGTCCGTCGGATCTACGATCGCTTATACTATGTCTGTTACGGGACTGGCCACTGAACTCGTTATGATTGATGTCAATGCCGAGCGCGCCAAGGGCGAGGCTATGGACATAGAGCAAGGTACACCTTTCAGTACATCGACCACAGTAAATGCGGGCAGCTATCAGGATGCCACGGGTTCGCAGATTGTCGTTATCTGCTCCGGTATGGCACGTAAGCCCGGTCAGAGCCGTCTGGATCTGGCGCAGACCAACGTCGATATTACCAGGGAAATCATCCCTAAAATCTTGCAGTACGCCCCCACGGCGGTTTATGTCATCGTCAGCAATCCCGTGGATATACTGACCTACACCTTCTATAAGCACTCCGGGCTTCCCGAACATCAGATCATCGGTTCCGGTACCATTTTGGATACCGCCAGACTGCGCACTCGTCTGAGCCAATATTACAATATCAATCAAAAAAATGTGCACGCCTACGTTATGGGTGAGCACGGGGATTCTTCGTTTATCCCGTGGTCGCTGGCCAATATTTCCAATATACCCATCGGTCAGTACAGAGAGTCTTTGGGCGGAGCGATCCGCAGTTATCCCGAAATAAATTTTGCGGAGATCGAGGAATATGTCCGCCGCAGTGGTGCCAGTGTGATCGAGCGCAAGGGTGCTACTTATTATGCGGTCAGCTCTTCGGTTTGTCATATCTGCAAATGTATTCTGGACGGTATTGACACCACTATGACGGTTTCCACTATGCTGCACGGCGAGTACGGCATCAACGACGTGTGCCTGTCTACTCTTAACGTGATCGGCAAGGAGGGTGCCGTTGCCAAGGTGTTGACGCCCTTAAATGATGAAGAAATTATCTCCTTGCAAAAGAGCGCCAACACTCTCAAAGAAGTTATAAAGAGCCTCAAAATTTAAGGCTTTTGTATTTTGTTTTTACATATGAACGGAGACGCTTCGTAAAGAAGCAGTCTCCGTTCTCTTTTATAAAGAAAAAATGCCACTTTCTGTTTTTTGAAAGTGGCATGGTTTTAAAAAAGGCTATCCCTGACCGAAAATAAATGGTTACTTTTTGGGGGACACTTCGTAAAGAAGTGTTCTCCCAATTTTCTTTTTATATAAAAATTGACACTTTCTGTTTGAAAGTGTCATAGTGGGTTACATACCTTAAAATTTTACCTATCTCAAAGAAAAAAATAATAAGTGATATTGTGAGACAGGTCTCACAGTGATATTTTCTTTTGAAAATCCTCGCCTATGGCGAGATATTTTTAAAAGGAAAGTGATATTAAAACCTGACGGTTTTAGTGATATTTTATTCGCCCCTAAACTCGCGAAGCGAATAACACTCGGCGGTAGCCGAATATCACTGCGAAGCAATACAACTCGCCTTTGGCGAATAAAACTGAGGCACACTTCCTTACGGAGTGTGCCTCTTGGGGGACGCTTTCGCTTTGCACGAATATTTACGGTCGCTTTTCTTTTTTATGTTTGCCCTCGGGCAATAAATATTTTTTGATTTCTACAAATCCTCGTTTGCGGCGTTATGATAGATGTTCTGAACGTCATCATCGTCTTCGAGATTTTCGATGAGCAGGCCCATGAACTTGATGTCCTTTTCGTCGGTCAGGGTGACCTCGTTGTCGGGGATGCGGGTGACTTCGGCAGACAGGAAGGTATAGCCTTCACCCTCCAGTGCTTCACGCAGGGCGTGGAAGTTTTCGGGAGCGCAAATGATCTCAAATGCTTCTTCCTCAGCGGTAAAGTCATCGGCACCGCTGTCCAGCGCCAGCATCATCAGCTCGTCCTCATCGATGCCGTCGGCTTTTTCAATAATGAGCTGACCGTAGGTCTTGAATTGCCAGGCCACACTGCCTGTGGCGCCCAGATTGCCGCCGAATTTGTCAAACCAGTGGCGGATGTTGCCTGCGGTACGGTTTTTGTTGTCGGTCAGACATTCCACGACCACAGCCACACCGCCGGGACCGTAGCCCTCATAGGTGAGGTTGATATAGTCGGCGCCGCCCTCGGCACCGGCACCCTTTTTGATGGCACGCTCAATGTTGTCGTTGGGAACGTTGGCGGCCTTGGCTTTGGCAATGACGTCGGCCAGACGGGAGTTGGAGGCGGGGTCAGCTCCGCCCTCTTTGACCACTACCATAATTTCTTTGGCCATTTTGGTAAAGACTTTGGCGCGCTGTGCGTCGGTCTTACCCTTTTTGTGCATAATGTTTTTCCATTTAGAATGTCCGGACATTGTATTCACTCCATATCATAATTATAACAGAGTTTATTGTAGCATATAAATTTTGGATTTTCAAGGTTGACGGAAAAAGTTCTTCTCTTTGGTAAAACGCAAGGCATAAAAAGTTGACTTTGTTTTAGAAATTATATATAATAAAATGTATCATAAAACGGAGGAATGACAAATGAGAGCTGTTATTACTGTGGTTGGAAAAGACCGCGTGGGCATATTGGCGACGGTCAGCGGCAAATGCGCCGAAAACGGGCTGAATATTGTGGAGGTCACTCAGTCCGTACTGCAGGATATGTTCTGTATGATTATGCTGGCGGACATCGGAGAGATGGAAATCTCTTTTTCGCAGTTTGCCGAAAATCTCAAAAAAATGGGGGCAGAGATGAATATGGACATTCACTGTATGCACGAAGAAATTTTTGACACCATGCACAAAGTATAGGAGCCGATTGTTATGATCAATACCAATGATATTTTGGAAACCATCTCGATGATCGAGCAGGAGCATCTGGATATCCGTACCGTAACCATCGGCATTTCGCTTTTGGATTGCATTGACCCGGATATTGATCGTGCCTGTCAGAAGGTTTATGATAAGATCACTCGTATTGCCGCCCGTCAGGTGGCGGTCTGCGAAGAGATCGAGGGCGAGTTGGGTGTACCCATCATCAATAAGAGAATCAGCGTAACGCCCATTTCTATGTTAGCGGCGGCCTGCCACGGGCAGAGTCCCGTCAAATTTGCACTGACACTGGAGAAGGCGTCAAGAGCACTGGGCGTGGACTTTATCGGTGGTTACAGCGCACTGGTGCAGAAGGGTTTTGCACCGGGCGATCTGGCCTTGATTGAAAGCATTCCCGAGGCACTGAGTGTCACGGATCATATCTGTTCCAGCGTCAATATCGGTTCGACCAGAGCCGGCATCAATATGGATGCGGTATGCAAAATGGGATATATCGTGAAAGAAGCGGCACGTCTGACCGCCGATCGCAACTGTATCGGCGCCGCCAAGCTGGTGGTCTTTTGCAATGCGGTGGAGGATAACCCCTTTATGGCGGGTGCATTTCACGGTGTGGGCGAGGCGGACTGCTGTATCAACGTGGGCGTTTCGGGCCCCGGTGTGGTGCGCAGTGCATTGGCCAAGCACAAAGGCGAGGATCTCTCTGCCGTGGCAGAGTGTATCAAGCGTACGGCATTTAAGATCACACGAATCGGTCAACTGGTGGCCACCCGTGCCTCGGAAAGATTGGGCATACCCTTTGGTATTGTAGATCTTTCGTTGGCGCCCACACCTGCGGTGGGTGACAGTGTGGCTCATATTTTGGAAGAAATGGGTCTGGAGCAGTGCGGCGGTTGCGGCACAACGGCGGCTCTGGCATTGCTCAATGATGCGGTGAAAAAGGGCGGCGTTATGGCCAGTGGTCACGTGGGCGGCTTATCGGGCGCATTTATTCCCGTTACCGAAGATGCGGGTATGATCAATGCGGCTACGACCGGTTGCCTGACACTGGAAAAGCTTGAGGCGATGACCGCTGTGTGCAGTGTGGGTCTTGATATGATCAACATTCCCGGCGACACCAGCCCTGAGGTTATCTCTGCGCTCATCGCCGACGAAGCGGCCATCGGTATGGTCAATTCCAAGACAATGGCTGTTCGTGTTATTCCCGCCATCGGCAAAAAGGTGGGCGACACATTGTCCTTCGGCGGACTGCTGGGCGAGGGCCCGGTAATGAATATAAACACAGCATCTCCCCATGAATTTATTCATCGCGGCGGCCGCATCCCTGCGCCTCTGCAGAGCCTGAAAAACTAATGACTTACAGAGAATTGTTCGTTTTTGCAGGGCAATCCAATATGATGGGGGGCGGCGGTGCTGCCTTCCGTAAATGAGATTGCCGTGAGCAACAGTTATGAATATTTGCATAAAATGCGTCGCCTATATGATGACCCGAGCTGCGCCTCTTTTCTGACCTATGCGGAAAGGGATGAGAGCGCGTGGTTTGTCTCGCCGCCAGAGGCGGCCTACGATCACTGCTGCGACAGTTTTTACGGCTAAAAAAATCAGCATATTAATGAAAAGGGCTTTGCGCTGATGGTCGATCGTCTGGCAGGTAATTTTGACAGACTGCTAAAGGCAGAACCGATCATCCTCGAAGAAGAAAATATTAAGATCTTAGTATAAGAAGATGCACGGGCTTCCGTGCATTTTTATTTTTCAAAAATGGGTGTTTGGGGTTGTTTTTTATTTTAAGGGGTGTATAATGTAAGCAGCAAAGGGGGAGACGATCGTGAAAGGATCAAAACAGATCGATATGGTAAACGGCCGGTTGTTTAAAAACATCGTGCTGTATACATTGCCAATCATTGCGACCAGCGTATTGCAGTTGCTGTTTAATACGGCGGACTTGCTGGTGGTGGGACGTTACTGCGGTGCTGACTCAGTGGGCGCGGTCGGAGCTACCGGATCCATTATTACGTTGATTGTGTATCTGTTTATGGGACTGTCTATCGGCGTCAGCGTTGCTGTGGCGCAGGGCTTGGGCGGCAACCATAATACACGCGTGCATAAGTCGGTTCATACGGCATTTCCCGTGGCGGCGGTGGGCGGCATAGTGCTGACAATCGTCGGTGTGCTTTTCAGCCGCTACTTTCTCGAATGGATGGGAACCCCCGAGGAGACCATAGGGCTTGCTACGATATATATGCGTATCTATTTTTGCGGTGTACTGGGCAATCTGGTCTACAATTTCGGCGCCGCTATTTTGCGTGCGGCGGGAGATACTGTGCGACCGCTCATCTATCTGAGTATTGCAGGTGTAGTCAATGTGGGCCTCAATCTGATATTCGTAATTTTCTTCCATATGAATGTGGCGGGTGTGGCACTGGCTACCGCTATTTCTCAGTTTGTTTCGGCAACACTGGTCGTGATCGCATTGATGCGACGCAACGACGCCTGCAAATTGGAACTCAAAAAGCTTTGCTTTGACAGACAGGCGGTGGGCAGAATTCTGAACATCGGTATTCCTGCAGGTATTCAGGGTACACTGTTTAACATTTCCAATGTTATCATTCAGGCAGCGGTCAATTCCTTCGGCGCCGAGGTGGTAAACGGCATGTCTGCCGCCGGCAATATTGAGGGATATGTATATGTAAGTTTTTCCGCTTTCGGACAGACGGCGCTCAACTTTGTGGGACAGAATATCGGTGCTAAAAAGGAGGAGCGGATATCCCGTATCATCGGTATCTGCTTTGGCTGTGTTACGGTGACGGGACTGACGTTGGGTGTGCTGAGCTATGTGTTCGGATCTCAGCTTCTCTCCCTGTACATCACCGATTCTCCCGAGGCCATTAAGTACGGCGTGATCAAACTGTTATGGATGGGCGTACCGTACTTCCTGTGCGGTATTATGGAGGTTATGAGTTGTACCCTGCGCGGCATGGGAAGCTCCGTGGCGGCGATGCTGGTATCGGTACTTGGTGTCTGCGGTGTCCGTTTGGTGTGGATCTTTACGGTATTTCAGATGTTCCACACATTGGAATGTCTGTTCTTCTCCTACACGGTGTCGTGGCTTGCTACTATTATAACGGACTTGATCGTCTATCGTGTAATTGTCAAAAAGCGGCGTTTCCATCTGGAAAATCCTCATGTCAAACGCAAAATTTTTGGTCTTAAATAAAAGAAAAGTCAGTAGTTTTTCAAAACTAAAGTGATATAGTGATGGTAGACACTTTTTTGTGTCTACCATCACTATATCACTTCAATTTCAAACGAAATATGGTATTTTTCTTTCTCTGAAATTTCAGTTTGTTGGGTCGGCTTTTACATTTCGGACTATTTTTCCGGCCCCTCCGGTTTATGCTTCTGTTACGGCTTCCTCTTCTTCATCGGGGAATTCCTCGGAATAGGTGAAATCGGTTTTCTTTAACTTCAAGGTACCCTTTTTGTCCAGCCAATACAGTACGGCGCCAACGGCGGCCAGCGCAGCCAGAATGCCGACAACGATGCCGATAATGGTTCCAACTCTTTTGCTCATGTGCTTACACACCTTTCTTTTTGCTTCTATATAAATATAGTATACCAAGTATTTTTTGTTTTTTCAATACTTGCAAATTTTTTTAATTCTTTTTATGAGGCTGCAATATCACGTAATACATTGCGATGAAATACAAGATTTCTTCTGCAAGATGACCAAACAGTGCCGCCAGCGAGCTGTTCAACAGCAATATATCGCTCATCAGAATATTGACGCCTATATTGATGACGGCGATCACCAGAATGGACATAATAAATTTAAGTCCTTGTGTTCCCCAGGTAAAGCTGTCATCCTCCGTCTGCCGCCAGACCCACAGCTTGCAAGCAAGGAAATAGGGCAGTGCCCACAGTATAAAGGTAAAACCGCTGCGATAGGTGAGCATAAACGGAAACAGATTATATATGATATTATCCAGCACCCATCTCCATAGTTCGCCGATGAGTACCACAACGAGATAACGGGTGATCTCTGCTTTGTGGGTGGTGATGTAGTCAAGCAGTCGGTCTTCCCGTTCCCATTTTTGCTTTTTTTGTCTTTTTGCCAAGTTTTATCACCTCTGTATTCAAAGTATATCACGGCGGGGCTTGCTTTGCAATAAATATCGTGGTAAAATTAAAAGAAAGGAAGATTTCGCTTCGCGAAATCTTTGGTATTTCTCCAAAAAATATCCTCTCACTTTCCCTTATGGCTATGCCATAGATCGTTCGAGGATGTTTTGGACAAGAACCCTGTAGGGGGTTGCTTTGTCTTTGTATAGGATCAATGACCCTATACAAAGACAAAGAGCGCTCTTTCGAGCGCCCTTGTCCAAAATAGGAGAATGATGAAAAAGTGCGGTAGGTTCAAACCGCAGATGAGATGGATGTTTCTCATCTTGGTTTAAGTATAACACAACGGAAAAAAGAGTGTGTTAAGAAAGTGTAAATGGAGTGTAAACAATGAAAAGACGTTTTGCGGTCTTTTTTATCATTTTGGCTCTGTGCGGTGGACTGTGCGGTTGCGCTCATGCGCAGAGTTATCGTTACACCGTTCCCGATACATTTGATACGTTGATCGATATTATTTGCTACACCTCGCAAGACGATGCTGAAACCTATGGCAAACAGGCAGAGGAAATGCTGGACGGTTGGCACCGTCTATGTGATGCTTACCGTCCTTGGGAAGGGGTTGTGGGCGTGTATACCGTCAATCAAAAGGCGGGACAATGGGTGGAGATTTCCAAAGAGTTGCAAGACCTGCTTACCTTCGGCGTAGAGATGTATCGGCAGACTGACGGTGCGGTCAATGTGATGGGGGGCGCGGTGACGGCACTGTGGAAGGATACCGAAGCACCACCCTCCGAAAGTGCGATCGCTTCGGCTTTGCAGCATATAGATATCAATGCTTTGGAAATCGAAAACGGTCGTGTCCGTATTGCCGACCCCGATGCTCGTATCGACGTGGGCGCCTTTGCCAAGGGCTATGCTTTGCAAAAAACGGCAGATGCGCTGAGAGCCTCCGGCTTTAAGGGTCTGCTCAGCGCCGTTTCTTCGGTGGTGGCTGTGGGAGATAAAAACGGAGAGCCTTTTGCCGTGGGACTCAGTGACGGTGTCGGGGGTGTTGCCGAAACCGTTTATTTGAAAGACGGCGAGGCATTGTCCACCAGCGGCACCGAGCAACGCTTTTTTGTTTATCAAGAGAAAAAATATCATCATATTACAGATCTTACTACCGGCTATCCTGCGGACAGCGGTATAGCACAGGTAAGCGTCGTACACCGTGATGCCGGTTGGGCAGATGCGTTTTCTACCGCCGCTTTGATCACGGGAGAGAGTGATGGCACAGTGTGGATCAGATGGGAGGACAAGGATGATATATCCCAATAGAGTATATGCAAAGATCAATCTGAGCGCGATCTGCAACAATATAGCCGAGGTGCAGCGTGTCGTGGGGGAAGCGGTGGCGGTCTATGCCGTCATCAAGGCAAATGCCTACGGTCACGGTGCTCTGCAGGTGGCGCAAGCGCTTAAAAATCAGGTAGATGGCTTTTGTGTGGCTACGGGCGAAGAGGCGCTCGCCTTGCGTCAAGAGGGAATTGATAACCCCATGATGATTCTGGGCTATGTTTTTCCCGACAGCTATGAGTCGCTGATCCGTCAGGATGTGGCGCTGACAGTGTTTGATTATGAAAGTGCGCAGATAATGTCCGAAACGGCTTGTCGTCTGGGCAAGACCGTCAAGGTACATATCAAGCTGGATACCGGCATGGGTCGTATCGGCTTTTTTCCGCAGCAAGAGAGTTTGGAAACGGTGTGCCGCATCGCTGCGCTTCGTCAGCTTGAGATTGAGGGACTGTTCTCTCATTTTGCCGGCGCCGATGAGGCGGATAAAACTCTTGCCAAAAAGCAAATGGAAACGTTTTTGCGCTTTGCGGATGATATCGCGGCGGCAGGCGTGCAGATCCCGATGCTTCATATGTGCAATTCCGCAGGCATTACCGATCTGCCGGAGGCACGGTTTAATATGGTGCGTTGCGGCATTGCTACCTACGGATTGTATCCCTCCGATGCGGTGGACCGCAGCGCTGTCCGACTGACGCCTGCTATGAGTCTGCACGCCAAGGTCACCTTTGTCAAGCGTGTGCCTGCGGGTACGACGGTCAGCTACGGATCCACCTTTGTGACCGAGCGGGAAACAGTGATCGCCACGGTGCCCATCGGCTATGCGGACGGCTATCCCAGATCACTCTCCGGCAAAGGCTTTATGATGATCCACGGACAAAAAGCCCCTGTGTTGGGTCGGGTCTGTATGGATCAGTTGATGGTGGATGTGACAGATATTCCCGATGTAAAACGTGGAGATGAGGTTATCGTGATGGGAGAGGGCGTGGATACCGAAACGGTTGCCCGTCTTTCCGACCGCCTGCATTATGAACTGATCTGTGGCATCGGTATTCGTGTTCCACGTGTTTATATTTTCAAAAAATAGTAAATTTTACAAAAATGGTTTACAATCCGATTTTTGTGTGATATAATACTACGGATAAAGAGGTCGACGACCTCAATTTTGCTATGTTTAAAAATATTTTTTATATGGAGGGAAAAACCAATGAGCAAAAAATTTGTTTATTTGTTCAGAGAAGGCGACGCAAGCATGCGTGAGCTGCTGGGCGGTAAGGGTGCTAACTTGGCTGAGATGACCAAGATGGGTCTGCCTGTACCCCAGGGCTTCACCGTTTCTACTGAGGCTTGCACACAGTACTATGATGACGGCAGAAAGATCAATGATGATATTCAGGCCGAAATCATGGAGAATATCGACAAGATGGAAGAGATCACCGGCAAGAAGTTCGGCGACAAGGAGAACCCCCTGCTGGTTTCCGTTCGTTCCGGTGCCCGAGCTTCCATGCCCGGTATGATGGATACCATCCTCAACCTCGGTCTTAACGAAGAGGTTGTTGAGGTTATGAGCGCTAAGTCCGGCAATCCCCGTTGGGCTTGGGACTGCTACAGAAGATTTATTCAGATGTACTCCGACGTTGTTATGGAAGTCGGCAAAAAGTACTTTG
>JAFZEA010000007.1 GCA_017560905.1 Clostridia bacterium | reverse complement strand
CGCTGCGCTCTCTACCGGGAGTAGTAAACAAGGCATTCTCATTCGTCTGTACGGCGAAAAAATTTACACCATCTGTGTTACTCTCCTTGAAGGGCGGTATTTTATTCTTTATGAGTATAACACAGAAACGGGGAAATTTTTCCTCAAAAAACGGATGATAATGCCTTGTTTGCTACTCTTTGTACGCCGACGAGAACGCATCGACGAAATGCAACTTCCTTTTTGACAGTCTGAAAAAATCTCGCAGAAAATAATCTGCGAGATTTTTTTGTGCATACTAAAGAAAAAGGAGTGATTATTGTGAGCAAAGGCTTGCTGTTACTGGAAAGTCCCGTTTATGTTATCGGACGGGGCAACTGTGTGGGTCAAAAAGAGGGGCAAGGACCTCTGGGAGAATTTTTTGATCAGGTGGAAAAGGATGAGTACTGCGGCGAGGACAGCTTTGAAAAAGCGGAAACCAAGCTGCAACAAGCGGCGCTGACCAACGCCAGACTGCGATGTCACAAGGAAAACGGAGATATTGACGTGATCGGGGCGGGGGATCTGCTCAACCAGTGCATTGCTTCCGCTTACGGTGCGGCCGCAGTGGGCGCGCCGTATATCGGGCTGTACGGAGCCTGCTCGACGATGGCGCTTTCTACCATCAATGCGGTGCTGTGTCTTGTCAGCGGACTGGCGCAAACGGTGGCGGCGGTGACGGGATCGCACTTTTGCTCAGCGGAGCGTCAATTCCGCTATCCCTTGGAATACGGCGGACAAAGACCGCCCTCTGCCCAGTGGACGGTGACGGGTGCGGGCGCACTCATTTTGTCGTCAAAAGAGCCGTCAGACGTAACAATACGTGGTCTGCAGGTGGGCAAAGTGGTGGATTACGGCATCAGCGATCTTAACAATATGGGGGCGGCGATGGCGCCTGCCGCCGCAGATACGCTGAGTGCTTTTTTCAGCGGCAGCGGCAAGTCGCCTGCGGATTATGACGCCATCGTTACCGGCGATCTGGGACATATCGGCGGCAATATATTGGAAGATATAATGAAACAGAACGGTTACGATATTTCCGATAAATACAACGATTGCGGCAAAATGATCTATTCCAAAGATCAGGATGCCCATGCGGGCGGCAGCGGCTGCGGATGCAGCGCTTCGGTGCTGACGGGATATTTGTTGCCGAAATTGGAGCGGGGGGAAATCCACAATCTGCTCTTTATGGCCACGGGTGCGCTGATGAGTCCGCTGTCGGTGCAACAAAAACAGAGTATTCCCGCAGTGGCGCATCTGGTGGAATTTGTAAGGGAGGTATCCTGATGAACTGGTTGAATGCTTTTTTGATCGGTGGGCTGATCTGTGTGGCAGGTCAGCTGCTTATTGATCTGACCAAAATGACACCTGCCAGAATCGTGGTGTTGTTTGTGGTGTCGGGCGTGGTGCTGACCGCACTCGGACTGTATGAGCCGATCGTAAAGGTGGCGGGCGCAGGGGCTACGGTGCCGTTGACAGGATTTGGCTATTCTCTGGTCAAGGGCGTGCAGAAAGCAGTGACGGAGCAAGGTCTGCTGGGCGCTTTTACGGGCGGCTTGATGGCCACGGCAGGCGGCATTGCCGCTGCGGTGGTGTTCGGCTTACTGATTGCCAGACTGTTCCGCCCCAAGGGAAAATAATATATTTAACTTTTGGGGTCTGACCCCAAAAGTTAAAAAATTTAACGTTAGGGGTCTGACCCCAAAAGTTAAATTTTATTTGTGCAAATGTGGATTGACTTCGCGGGTATAAAAGAATACAATATAAGTAATAAACTTTTTTAAAGGATATCCGCATATGAAGCAACAAAAGTATTCAACGCTCGGGCTGATCCTGATGTTTTTGAAGGGCAGCAAGAAATATTTTGTTTTGACGGTGCTGTCTGCCTTGGGAATGACGCTGACAGAGATGTTGCCGCCGCAGATCATTAAATTTACCGTGGACTCGGTCATCGGTAATGCGGACCCCGATCTGCCGCAGGCGATGTTGGCGGTGCTGGACAAGATGGGCGGCGTGGATGCATTTCGCGCCCACCTGTGGTGGTCGGCGGTCGGTGTGGCAGTGGCGGCACTGTTGTCGGCGGTCTGCCGATACGGCTTTCGCCTCTACAATACCAAGGCAAGCGAAACACTGGTGGAAAGTATGCGTAACCGCATCTTTGACCACATTCAGTGTCTGCCCTTTGCGTGGCATATGGAGAATCAGACGGGGGACATCATTCAGAGATGTACCTCTGACGTTGATATGGTGCGCAACTTTCTTTCCGAGCAGCTGACGGCGGTGTTCCGAATCGTGACATTGCTGACGCTGTCGCTGTGGTTTATGGTGCAACTCAACGGCACGCTGACATTGGTGTCGGTGGGGATGCTGACGCTGGTGCTGCTGTACTCGATGTTTTTTCACAAGCAGATCGGCAGCGGCTTTGCCAAGGCGGATGCCAAGGAGGGCGATCTTTCCGCCATCGCACAGGAAAACCTGACGGGTGTGCGTGTGGTACGTGCTTTTGGCAGAGAGGAATACGAGCGGCAACGCTTTTATGAATGCGACAAGGAATACTCTGCCTTGTGGATGAAGTTGTGCATTAAGCTGTCTACTTTCTGGACTTCTACCTCGTTTATTTCGGGTATGCAGGTTATGATGATCGTGGTGCTGGGCGCTGCATTTTGTGTCAGCGGCAATATGACGGCAGGTGCCTATATCGCCTTTATCTCTTACAATGCTATGCTGACCTGGCCTGTGCGCCAGCTCGGACGAATGATCAGCGAGATGAGTAAGGCGGGGGTATCCATCGAGCGTATCAAGCACATTATGAATTCTGCCGCAGAGCAGGATAAACCGGAGGCGCTGACACCGCCTTTGGACAGAGATATCATCTTTGACAACGTCAGCTTTCGTTACGGCAACGCTAAGGTGCTGGACAGTGTTTCCTTTACCATTAAAGCGGGGGAAACACTGGGTATTCTGGGCAGTACGGGCAGCGGCAAAAGTACGCTGATGTATCTGCTGGACCGACTCTATGAATTGCCGCCCGAAGGGGGAAAAATCACGGTCGGCGGTGTGGACATTGCGGATATCAAGGCCGAGCATCTGCGCCGTCATATCGGCATGGTGTTGCAGGAGCCGTATCTTTTTTCCCGTACCATAGAGCAAAACATCGGCATTGCTATGGAAGATGCCGATGCGGAGGATATCCGTGAGGCGGCCAGAGCGGCTGATTTGCACGAGAGCATTGAGGGCTTTGCCGCAGGATATGATACATTTGTCGGGGAGCGTGGCGTGACACTGTCGGGCGGACAAAAGCAGCGCACCGCCATCGCCCGTATGCTGCTGCGGCCGACGCCCATTATGATACTGGACGATTCTCTCTCCGCTGTGGACACCGAAACCGATGCCCACATCCGAAAAGCGCTCCGCCGCAAAACAAAGGGCAGTACCACCATTCTCATTTCCCACCGCATTACGACCCTGATGCAGGCCGATCAGATCATCGTGCTGGACAAGGGCAGGATCATTGAACGCGGCAGTCACCGTGAACTTTTGGAGAAAAACGGCGTGTACCGCAAGATCTACGATATGCAGTCCAGAAAGGAGGAGGCCGATGTCTAAAGAAACCATCAAGGCGCTTCCGTGGTTTGGGTTGGGTAAGCTGATCCCCTTTTTGAAGCCTTACAAAAAATACGTTATTATTATGATCTGCTGCGGTCTGATGGAGAGCGTGGTGGATATCGTGTTGCCGCTGTTTCAAAAGTATGCGCTGGATCATTTTGTGACCGGGGGTACGATGGACACGGTACTCGGTTTTGTCAGTCTGTACGTGGGCGTACTGCTGACGATGGGAATCTGCGGATTTATCTCTACATATTGCACCAGCTTTGTCGAGCTGTATACGGCAATGGATATGCGGCAGGCGGCCTTTTCACATCTGCAGACCTTGTCATTTTCTTATTTTAATCAAAATTCCGTGGGCTATATTCACGCCCGTATTATGAGTGATACCTCCCGTATCGGCAGTCTGCTGTCCTGGTCGATGATGGACGGTGTGTGGCATCTGTCCTATCTGATCGGTGCGATTGCGGTTATGCTGAGCATCCATTGGAAACTGGCTCTGGTGGTGCTGATATTGGTGCCGATCACGGCATATCTGGTGTCTGTCTTTCAGCGCAAATTGGTGGGCTATCACCGCCGCATCCGTGAGATCAATTCCCGCATTACAGGTAATTTCAATGAGGGCATTGTGGGTGCCAAGACCATCAAGACTTTGGTGGTGGAGGACAAGATTGCCGCCGACTTTAAAAAAGATACGGGGGATATGAAGCGCACCACCGTGCGGCAGGCGCACATCCGTGGCTTGTTTTTCTCCACTACGACCTTTGCTTCGTCACTGGCGCTGGCGCTGGTACTGTGGCAAGGCGGTCTGATCACCCGTGAGGGTGTGATGCTGATCGGTACGCTGAGTATGTTTATGTCCTATGCGCAGGGCATGATGGAACCTATCCGCTGGGTTGTGGATGCCTTTTCCTCGCTGATTACGGCGCAGGTCAACATTGAGCGACTGAGCGGATTGCTGGAAACCGAGAGCGATGTGGCAGACCGCCCCGAAGTCATCGCCAAGTACGGCGACACCTTCCATCCCAAAAAGGAAAACTGGGAGGAGCTGTCGGGCGATATCGAATTTAAAGACGTATCTTTCCGTTATCCCGACGGAGAGGAATACATATTGGAGCATTTTGATCTGCTCATTCCCAAGGGCAGTAATGTGGCCATCGTCGGAGAAACGGGCGCAGGCAAGAGTACGCTGGTTAATCTGGTCTGCCGATTTTTTGAGCCGACCGACGGAGTGGTGCTGATCGACGGCAGGGATGCCAGGGAGCGCAGTCAGCTGTGGCTGCATTCCCACATCGGCTACGTGTTGCAGAGTCCGCATCTGTTTTCCGGATCGGTACGGGACAATCTGCGCTACGGCAAGCCCGATGCCACCGACGAAGAAATATGGACGGCACTGCGACGTGTGAGCGCAGAGGGCGTGGTTGAGCGTATGGAGAAGGGCCTGGACAGTGAGGTCGGTGAGGGCGGCGATCTGCTCTCCACGGGAGAAAAGCAGTTGCTCAGCTTTGCCAGAGCAATTTTGGCTGATCCGCGCATATTGGTGCTGGACGAGGCGACCGCCTCCATCGATACCCTGACCGAGGCAAAAATACAGTATGCCATCGGAGAGGTCATCGCAGGGCGCACCTCTCTGATGATCGCACACCGCTTGTCTACCGTTCGCCACGCGGATATGATATTGGTGGTCGAGGACGGAAAGATCATAGAGCGGGGCACGCATACCGAGCTGCTGAAGCTAAAGGGAAAATACTATACGCTCTATAACCGTCAATTCGAGGAAGAGAGTATAGACCGCATCATTCGATAAAATAAAAAAGCACACAGAAAGAGAAAAATACCGTATTTTGAACAAAATACGGTATTTTTCTTACAGTTGTTTAGTCTTCAAAGCCGTCGGGGTTGTGCGATTGCCAGTTCCAAATATCACGGCACATCTGGTCCATATTGCGCTCAGCGACAAAGCCAAGCTCTTTTTCGGCCAGTGAGCAGTCGGCATACAGAACGGCCACGTCACCGGGACGGCGAGGGCAGATCTTGTAGGGCAGCTCTTTGCCGCAGGCTTTTTCAAAAGCGTGCAACACGTCCATTACACTGGAGCCGTTGCCCGTGCCGATATTGTAGGTAAATACACCGGTTTTACCGACTTGCGCTTCTATGGCTTTGACGTGGGCGATGGCAAGATCCACTACGTGGATGTAATCACGAACGCCTGTGCCGTCGGGGGTGGGGTAGTCGTTGCCGAATACACTCAGATACTCTCTTTTGCCCACCGCTACCTGTGCGATATATGGGGAGAGGTTGTTGGGTATGCCCTGAGGGTGTTCGCCGATCAGACCGCTCTCGTGCGCACCGATGGGATTGAAATAACGAAGCAGGGTACAGCAGAACTCGCTGTCAGCGGCGGCAATATCTCTGAGCATCTGCTCCTGCATCAGCTTGGTCTGGCCGTAAGGATTGGTGGCGGAGGTGGGCATATCCTCGACAACGGGTACGACCTTGGCATCACCGTACACGGTGGCAGAGGAGGAAAAGACAAAGTTATGTACCCCTGCCTTTTTCATAGCTTCCAGCAACGTCAGCGTACCGCAAATATTATTGTAATAGTAGAGTTCGGGCTTTTGCACGCTTTCGCCTACCGCCTTGAGGCCCGCAAAGTGAATGACGGCATCAATGCTGTTCTCGGCAAAGATGGCAGCCATGGCGTCGGCATCCAGCATATCCGCTTTATAAAACTTGATTGGCTTGCCCGTGATTTGCTCTACACGGCGCAATGCGCCTGCTTTGGAATTGTAAAAATTGTCAAATGCCACGACGTCGTAGCCTCTGTTTTGCAGCTCCACGATGGTGTGAGAACCGATATATCCGGCGCCGCCGGTTACAAGTATAGTCATATTTTTTCCTTTCTATATTAACTCAGAAAATTCTACGTCGGGAATACAGATGTTCTGCTCCAGACATTCCTTCAAACTGTCTGTCAGCGCAAATTCGGTGTGCGCCGTGGGCAGGGTGATGCGGAGCGTCATCTGCGCATCGGTGCCTGACAGTATTTCAAACTCGCCCTGCTGACGTCGTGTCAGCTCGGCGGCGGTGTACAGATGCAAACTGACGTCCGCATCCGTTGTGGCTTCACCCGTGAGGGTCAGCATAACTTGATCGGGATTTTCGGCATATTGCAGCAGAATTTCGCCCTTTGTAAATTCCAGCATCACAGCCAGTGAACCGTACAGTATATGCTGGATGAAGATGGGACAACACTTGACGTGCGCACTTTTGCCGAAGGCGATAAACTGAAGTTTGCCCAGACGATTTTCGCCAATATAAGGCTGTGCTTCGTTGACAATCAACTCGAGCAGATCGGAAAATTTGACCACCGCACACTCGGGTTCTTTGTCCAGAAGATCCAGCTGTCGCTGAATGCGGATGGCACGCAACGTTTGCTTACGGCATTGCTTTCCTCGGGCGGCAACGTCTGTTGTCTGACCGTGGATCATCAGGTCACTGGCGGCCAATAATTGGTGCAGTGCGCTGCGAGTGCGACTGCCGTCGGGGTCGACCGGGCGGAGCGGCGAGCGCTCACGGTGCTCTTTGGAATCAAATGTCAGGGAAAAACCGGTATTGGTGCTTTTGACGGTGACGATAAAAGTTTTTTTGGAGTGCTTGCCGAACGCTTGGGTAAAGACCTGCTTTTCTTTGGTGCGCAGACAGCGCAGGACATACTGCATAGATCTGGCAGAAAGCTCTTTTAAAAATTCGGGACCCATCGGCAGCGCGCTGTCAGCAGCGGCGGCAGGATTAAAGTATATCGATTGACGGTTTTTGTCAAACAGAATTACCGGTTGGCCCGATAAACCGTATTCGGCGGCGGCATCCCGCAACAATTTGTCGTTGATCTTTTTCATAGAGTCCCCCCTTTTTCTCCTTCGCACTTACAAAATTATATTATATTTTGCCAAAAAAGTAAAGAATATATGTGAAATATCTCGTTTTGCCGCATCGGTTTTGGTGATTTTTCCGAAAGAAAGCGATTTTTGAAGATATTTTTTTATATTTTTTATGAAATTCCACAAAATCTATTGTCTTTTCGGACAAGATATATTAGAATAGGTCTGTATGAAAAAACAATAATTTTTTTAGGAGGATACACACAATGGCAGTAAAAGTTGCTATCAATGGTTTTGGTCGTATCGGACGTCTTGCTTTCCGTCAGATGTTCGGCGCTGAGGGTTATGAGATCGTAGCCATCAACGATCTGACCAAGCCCGAAATGCTCGCACATCTTCTCAAGTACGACACCGCTCAGGGCAGATATGACGGTCATACCGTAGAAGCCGGTGAGGACTTCATCACCGTAGACGGCAAGACCATCAAGATCTATGCTGAGAAGGATGCTAAGGATCTCCCCTGGGGCGAGATCGGTGTTGACGTTGTTCTGGAGTGCACCGGTTTCTACACCTCTAAGGAGAAGAGCCAGGCTCATATTGATGCCGGCGCTAAGAAGGTTGTTATCTCTGCTCCCGCAGGTAACGATCTGAAGACCATCGTTTTCAGCGTAAACGAGGGAACTCTGACCGCTGACGATACCATCATCTCCGCTGCTTCCTGCACCACCAACTGCTTGGCTCCCATGGCTAAGGCTCTTAACGATTACGCTGCAATCCAGACCGGTATTATGTGTACCGTTCATGCTTACACCGGCGACCAGATGGTTCTGGACGGCCCCCACAGAAAGGGTGACCTGCGCCGCTCCCGCGCTGGTGCTATCAACATCGTTCCCAACTCCACCGGTGCTGCTAAGGCTATCGGTCTGGTTATCCCCGAGCTCAACGGTAAGCTCATCGGTGCTGCTCAGCGCGTTCCCACTCCCACCGGTTCCACCACTCTGCTCTTTGCTGTAGTTAAGGGCGAGAACGTTACCGTTGAGGGTATCAACGCTGCTATGAAGGCCGCTTCTTCCGAGTCCTTCGGTTACAACGAGGATGAGATCGTTTCCAGCGATATCGTTGGTATCCGTTACGGTTCTCTCTTCGATGCTACTCAGACCATGGTTAAGGAGATCGGCGACGGTCTGTACGAGGTTCAGGTTGTTGCTTGGTACGACAACGAGAACTCTTACACCTCTCAGATGGTCAGAACCATCAAGTATTTCGCAGAGCTCAACTAAGTACAAAACTGATCTAAAGAGAAGAGATCCGTCTTCAAAAAAGACGGATCTCTTTATTTTTTTAACTTTGGGGGTCTGACCCCTTAGGTTAAATTTTTTAACTTTTGGGGTCTGACCCCAAAAGTTAAAAATAAGACAAT
>JAFZEA010000006.1 GCA_017560905.1 Clostridia bacterium | reverse complement strand
TACCGCCCTTCAAGGAGAGTAACACAGATGGTGTAAATTTTTTCGCCTTACAGACGAATGAGAATGCCTTGTTTACTACTCCCGGTAGAGGGCGCAGCGGCGGAAAACAGAGAAAAGCCTTGCAGAGCAAGGCTTCTTAAAACGATACTTCTGTTATAAATTGATTTTGGAAAGAATTGAGATTTTGTATTTAGTACAAACTTGTTTTCTTTTATTTTGTTATTTCTCTGTGGTGAAACAACTTTTTTGACAGTCTGGAAAGGCTGCCTCAGATGCGAGGCAGCCTTTTTTGCTCTTGACAAGTTTGACGCATAATTGTATAATTGTATACAATTTCAAAACGTCAGCAAAGGAGAACCAATATGATCTCACTGGCAGACAAAGTATTTGAGCGTTTGGAGCAGGATATTCTGAGTGAGCACTTCACGCCCGGAGAGATTCTTACCGAGGGCAAGCTGTCCGCCGCACTGGGTGTCAGCCGTACGCCCGTCAGAGAAGCGGTCCGCCGTTTGGAGCAGGCGGGACTTCTCAAGGAATGTGGTAAGGGTATGATCGTGGTGGGTGTCAGCCGTCAGGATCTGGAAGACATCTATGAGATTCGCAAACGTGTCGAGGGGCTGGCCGCTCGACGCACCGCGGAAAAAGTTAGCAAAGAGCTTATCTCCAAGCTGAGTGAGGCGCTGGAGCTACAAGAGTTTTACACCCTTAAGAGGGATGCCTCCCACATTCAGGCGCTGGATTCCCTGTTTCACAAAACCATTTACGACAACTGCGGCAGTGGTGTACTGCAGGACACGCTGTCTTCTATGCACCGCCGCATTCAGCGCTACCGCAAGGATTCCGTGACCCAAGGCAAGCGCGCCGAGCAAGCGGTCAAGGAGCACCGTGCCATTTTTGAAGCCATCTCGGTCGGTGACGGCGAGCGCGCTGAAAAACTGGCCGTACAACACGTTAACAATGCCTATAACAATATTATCAGCAAGGAGCAATAACTATGGGACTGACAATCGCACAAAAAATCATCAAAGCACATCTGGTCAGCGGCGAAATGATCGCCGGTACCGAAATCGCGCTTAAGATCGATCAGACACTCACACAAGATGCCACCGGCACGATGGCCTATCTTGAGTTTGAAACTATGGGTGTAGACCGTGTCCGCACCGAAAAGAGTGTGGCCTATATCGACCACAACACCCTGCAATCCGGATTTGAAAACGCAGACGACCACCGCTATATTCAAAGCGTTTGCCGCAAGCACGGCATTTATTTCTCCCGTCCCGGTAACGGCATCTGCCACCAGGTACATCTCGAACGTTTCGGCAAGCCCGGCAAGACCCTCATCGGCTCCGACTCCCACACCCCCACGGGCGGCGGCATCGGAATGCTCGCCATGGGTGCCGGCGGTCTGGACGTGGCCGTTGCCATGGGCGGCGGCGCCTACCATATCACCTGCCCCAAAATGTACAAGGTCAATCTGACCGGCACCCTGCGCCCCTACGTCACCGCCAAGGATATTTCTCTTGAAATTCTGCGCATCCTCAGCGTTAAGGGCGGTGTCGGCGCCATCATCGAATGGGGCGGCGAAGGCATTAAAAATCTGAGTGTACCTCAGCGCGCCACCATCACCAATATGGGCACCGAGCTGGGTGCCACCACCTCTATCTTCCCCTCTGATGAAGTGACCCGCGCCTTTTTGGAAGCAGAGGGCAGAGGTGAGGACTACACGCCTCTCGCATCTGACCCCGACGCCCTATATGACAAGATCATCGACATTGATCTGAACACCCTTGAGCCGCTGATTGCTTGTCCCCATTCCCCCGACAACGTTGTCACCGTGGCTTCCCTGAAGGGCACCAAGGTGGATCAGGTCTGCATCGGCTCCTGCACCAACTCTTCGCTGACCGACCTGATGACCGTGGCCGCGCTCTTGAAAGGCAAGACCATTGATCCTTCGGTTTCTCTGTCCATCTCGCCCGGCTCCAAGCAGGTACTGACCATGCTGTCCGAGTGCGGCGCACTGACCGACATTCTCGCCTCCGGCGCCCGAGTGCTGGAGTGTGCCTGCGGTCCCTGCATCGGTATGGGCTTTTCTCCCAACTCCGCAGGTGTGTCCCTGAGAACCTTTAACCGTAACTTTGAGGGCAGAAGCGGTACTGCCGACGCCAAGGTCTATCTGGTTTCCCCCGAAACCGCCGTTGCCGCCGCGCTGACGGGTTACATCACCGACCCCACCACCCTGCCCTATGAATATCCCAACATCACCATGCCCCAAGCCTTCCGCATCGATGACAGCGCAGTGTTGGCCCCCGCCGACCCCGATGAAGCAAAAGAACTCGAAGTACTGCGCGGTCCCAACATCAAGCCTTTCCCCGATGCCTTCCCCCAGGAGGACACACTGTCCGCTCCCTTGATCCTCAAGGTAGGCGACAACATCACCACCGACCACATTATGCCTGCAGGCTCCAAGATCCTGCCCTACCGTTCCAACATTCCGCACCTGTCCCAATACTGCTTCGGCGTATGTGACAAAACCTTCCCCGAGCGTGCCAAAGCCGCAGGCAAGGGCATCATCGTGGGCGGCAGCAACTACGGTCAGGGTTCCTCCCGTGAGCACGCCGCACTGGTACCGCTGTATCTGGGCATTCGCTGTGTCATCGCCAAGAGCTTCGCCCGTATCCACATTGCTAACCTCATCAATGCGGGCATTATGCCGCTGACCTTTGCCGATCCTGCCGATTACGATACCTTAGAGCAGGATCACGAGCTGGAGCTGAGCGACATCTATGCCGGTATGGACAGCGGTAACATCGTTATGAAAAACAAGACCACCGGCAAGGAGATCACTCTGTGCTGTGATTTCACCGATCGTCAAAAAGCCATTCTCAAGGCAGGCAGCCTGCTCAAGTACACTGCGCTGAACTAAAAAAACAACCTATCGACCGGTCTCGACATTTATTTTCCTCACCCCTATGTATACTGTAAAAGGACGACAAAAACACACAATTATATCCCCCGAAAAAGGTGAAAAATATGGATCGTTTAAAGCAGTTACGTAAAATTCGTCGAATGACACAGGTAGAGGTGTGCCGTGCCATCGGCTGTCCGCGCCCGCTGTATGCGCTGATCGAACAGGGTGCACTGCCACCCCGCGAACAGGATCTGAAAGCCTTGGCATCTCTTTACAATGTGTCAGTACAATACTTACAAAAGGACACGAAGGGTTAACCCTTCGTGTCCTTTTTTTAACAACAGAGGCGGTTCTCTTGTGTTCCCCGAGGTTTCCACGCTAACCGTCCCCTGTTATTACAGCAAGATGTTGACCAATAAACAAGAAACTATGCCAAACATTGTCGGCAGCAGTACCGCCAGTGCGGTGAGGGCAAGGGAGCCGCTTTCTTTTTTGATGGTCAGCAGTGTCGTGGTGCAGGGCCAGTGCATCAGGCAGAACAGCAATACACAGACCACCGTCTGCGCCGTCCAGCCGTTGGCAAACAGTATGGCGCTCAGATCGCCTGCCTCCGCCTGCAATACCCCGGCGCCGGTGTAGCCCATCAGCATCAGCGGCAGCACGATCTCTCCTGCGGGCCAACCCAGAATAAAGGCGGTCAGGATAACACCGTCCATCCCGAGCAACACGCCTACGGGTGTCAGCCACTGACATATAGAATCCATCAGCAGCCCTCCGCCGATACTGATGTTTGACAGGCACCATATGACCACGCCTGCAGGCGCCGCCACACACACGGCGCGCCCCAATACAAAAAGCGTTCTGTCGATGATGGATCGCACCAGAATCTGCCCCACGGCAGGCCGACGGTAGGGCGGCAATTCGAGCGTCAGCGGCGAGGACTCGCCCTTAAACACCGTACGGGAGAGCAAGCGACAAGACAAAAAGGTAGCGGCAATGCCCAGCAAGATCAGCCCTGCCAGACACAGCGCCGCCCACCACGTACTCACACTGCCCATTCCTATGGTAATAAGTCCCAGCAGTGTCATCAGCATCGGCAATCTGCCGTTGCAGGGAATAAAGACGTTTGTCAGCATCGCCATTTTGCGCTCTCGGGGCGAATCTATGATTCTGCACCCCACCACGCCGACCGCATTGCACCCCAGTCCCATCATCATGCACAAGCTCTGCTTGCCGCAGGCATTGCATTTCTGAAAGGCGTGATCCATATCAAAGGCCACACGGGGCAACAGCCCCAGATCCTCCGCCAGTGTAAACAGCGGAAAAAAGATGGCCATTGGCGGCAGCATCACCGATACCACCCAGGCGGTCACCCGCCACACACCGTGCCACAAAAGCTCGCACACTACCGGCGGTATCCCCCACGACACAAACGCGCCGTAGCCCATTTTCTCCAGTGCAAACAAGCCCTTTTGCAACAATTCCGATGGATAGGATGCGCCCTCGATGGTCAGCCAGAATATCCCTGCCAGCAACAGCATAAGGCAGGGAAATGCCGTCCATTTTCCCGTAAGTAATCTGTCGACCCAAGAAACCTTTTGCTCCTTTGTTCGCACCACACATTCTGCCGCCAACCGCTCTGCGGCCAGCACCGCCGCTTCCTGCAGAGAGAGCCCCTCTGCCGCCTCCAGCTTCAGCGGCCAGCTGTCCTGCCGCAAGGCCAGTGACAACTCTTTGAGTCCTCTTTTTCGTCCCGCCGCCGTCCCGACCACGGGCACCCCCAAAAGTTCTCTCAGTTTATCAAGATCAACGTCGATTCCCTTACGCTGTGCCTCGTCGATGAGATTGACACACAGCACGCCGTTTTTTTGTAAACTCAGAATTTGCAGAGCCAGCGCCAGTCCCCGCTCGGGAGCCGTGGCATCAATCACCGCAATACAGCGCTCCGCCTCACCGTTTTTGAGATAATCGGCGGCCAGTTCTTCCTCGGGCGATCGCCCGAACAGCGAATAACAGCCGGGAAGGTCCACCAAACGGTATTTGTTTTCCCCGTTTTCAAAATACCCCTCTGCCCGTTCCACCGTTTTGCCCGGCCAGTTGCCGGTATGTTGGCGCAGGCCTGTAAGGGCATTGAACAATGTACTTTTTCCCACATTGGGGGTTCCTGCCAGCACTACGGTTTGCTCTTTCACTGCATCAGCCTTACCTTTGCCGCATCGTGTCGTCTGAGTGCCACTGCCACATCTCGGATCAGATATGCCGTGGGATCCCCCGTCGGCGCTCTGAACAGACAGCGCACCGTACTGCCGCGTGTCAGTCCCAGCTCGGACAGTCTTCCGCTCGCATCATTTTCTATACACTCCACCCGCCCTGACTGATTGGGTAAAAGATCACTCATTCTCATAACAGTTCCTCCTTGTTTCATACTATGCAAAACGAAATATTTTGTACAATTTTTCCTCAAAAAGGATGACAAATTTTTAAAAAGGTGTTATGATAACTACAACCACACTTCAAAGGAGAAGATGTATGAAGTATTCCCGTATACCCGACGAGCTCGCCTTCGGCGTGGAACAAGTGCATGCGCTGTTGGAGCTTGACAACGTTCAATCTCTCAACAAAATGACTATCACTTTTGAAAAAGCCGACGGCATGACCTTAAATGCCAATGGCAACACCATAACCATCGGTTACGACCGCATTACCGATGCACTCAGAGCACTGACCTTTTTAGAGCGTTTTGTAAGAAATACAACACCCATCAGTCAAAAGGCCAAGTTTGAAACACTGTGCACCATGGTAGACTGCAGCCGTAACTCCGTACTGAATGTAGATGCCGCTAAAAACTTTATGGTACACATGGCCATGATGGGCTTTAATTCGATGATGCTGTACACCGAGGATACCTATGAGATTCCCGGGCATCCTTATTTCGGCCATCTGCGCGGTAAATACACCGTAGAGGAGATGAAGGAGCTGGATGATTTTGCCGCTGCTATGGGTCTGGAGCTGATCCCCTGCATCCAGACACTTGCACATCTCAACGCCATTACCGACTGGAGCTGTTACAAGCCCTATATTGACGTATCCGACATTCTGCTGGCTGATGACGAGCGCACCTATGCACTCATCGAGGCGATGCTTAAGGTCAACAAAGAATGTTTCCGCACCAACCGCATTCACATCGGTATGGACGAGGCCCATCTGCTGGGCAGAGGCAAGCACATCGACCGCTTCGGATATGAAAAGAAATCCGATATTATGGTGCGCCATCTGGCCAAGGTCGTGGAGCTTTGCAAAAAGCACGACTACGAGCCTGTAATGTGGAGCGATATGTTTTTCCGTATGCAGTTTAACGGCGTATACCGCATCGGTGAGGGCGAACTGCTCCCCGAGGTTATTGAAAAGATTCCCGAGGACATCGCCATGTGCTACTGGGAATACTATACCACCCCCAACCAGATCCCGCAGACCGATCATATGTTCCATTGCCATGAAACCATGAACCGTGAGATCTGGTTTGCAGGCGGCAGCTGGAGCTGGTCCGGCATAGCACCCAAAAACCGTTTTTCGCTCTGGGTCACCCCCGATCAGCTTAAGCTGGCAGAAAAGCACAACGTCAAGCACATCATTGCCACCTGCTGGGGTGACGACGGCGGCGAGTGCAATATCTTCAATATGCTCCCCTCTCTTCTGCAATATGCAGAATACTGCTATGACAACACCGATGAGGCTACTCTGAACAACCGCAGCTGTGATTGCTTCGGCATATCCTTTGACGATTTTCTCAAGATCGACTCCGTAGGCTACTACGGTCCGCAGGAGATCAACGATAACCATCCCAACACCTTTGAAAAAGCCGCGCTGTATAATGACCCGTTGATCGGCGTGGTCAACTGGGATCTGGAAAAAGCAAAGCTGGAAGGCAAGTATGCCAAGGATATCAAAATTTTGGAGAGCGTACCGGAAAACCGCTACAGCTATCTGTTTGACACCCAACTGCGACTGGCCATCCTGCTGGACAAAAAGACCTATCTCAGTCACGAGATCAAGGCCGCTTACCGCAAAAACAACCTCAAAAAACTGCAAAAGATCGTGGATGACACCATCCCCGAGTTGTTGGATCTGACAGACGATTTCATCGATGCTTTCCGCTTTGAATGGCACTGGGTCAACAAGCCCTTCGGCTTTGAGATTCAAGACCTTCGTCTGGGCGGGCTCAAGCAGCGTCTGGTCACCGCCTCCATCCGTCTGCAGCAGTACATTGACGGCGAGATCGAGCGCATCGAGGAGCTGGAGCAGCCCGACCTGCCCCTCTCTTGTAACGAAGACAAACTCTCCCGTCATATGAATATCTGGAGACGTGTTACTACCCGCAGTGTCGTCGGCCACCACTGATCGAGATGCAAAAATAGTCTGAGGCGCAAAAGGCAAAGCTTAAAAAACCAAAGAACAATTTTCACAAATAGAAATACCATATTTCATGCGAAATATGGTATTTCTATTTTTAATAATTCCCGCGTGGCGGTGTGTGGCTGTCCAGCATTTTCTGCGCTATGCTCTCCAACTGGCTGACGGTTTTGATATCCGCACCGCTGTGCAAAATAGCCGACTGCACAACGGGCGAAAGAGAAGCAAAATAATCATTCATCTGTGTGCTTTCAAAAGGTCCGTTCATTCTTTTCCTCCAAAAAATAATTCCGACATATAATGTCGGAATTATTTTTTGCAATCAGTCAAGTTTTATACTTTTAAAGCGCTCCTCAAGTTTATCGTTGAGTGCCGAAATGTCTTCGGCATGCTTGTTTTCATCGGCAGGCATCATCATCACGATATTACCGTTGACCGCCGCTCTGCGGGTGACCAGCACCTCGCCGTTTTCGTTTAAAATGGGATAGGCTCCCAGTTCAATGGTCTTCTGCAGTAACACGTTGTCTTCCGCAAACCGATAAAACTCTACCGTAATGCCGTTGGTACGGATGGAATAGGCCTCGATGGCGCCGATGGCCTCGGCAAGCATTTCATTGTAATCGCGTACGACCTGCCCCATCTCCACCAGTTTGCCGATTACATAGGGAACACTTCCCTTTTCCTGTGTGTCGGAGGTAGGCAGAACGTATTCGTCTCTGGGTACGTAGTCCGCGTCGCCGTCTTTGGTATATGTACAACCGCCAAGCAACACCAGCGCGATCAACAGTAAAGCTATTATTTTTTTCATCATAGATCACCTCACCGATTATTTTACAACAAATTTAGCAAAAAATATAGACCTTTTACGTAAATTCATAGACTTTTTATATTTTTTTAGATATAATAGTTTTACCCCGACAGAATGGAGGAACCAAATGAAAAAAATACTATCCGTTATCTGCGTCCTGCTCTGCCTGTGTCTGGCAGGCTGTGCCCCCGGCTACGAGCAGACCGAACAAACTGAAAAAGCGCTGGAAACCTACTATGCCGCCGTCAAGGCAAGCGAAGCCGCCACCGCAGGTGAGATCACCGTGGACATCACACTGGAGGACACCATCGTCGCCAAAAATACCACGACCGAGCACTACGTGTATACCTATACCGTGCAGGATGGTGCGGAGCTATTTGATTACGCCTGCTACACCGCAAAGGGCGACACAGCATCCCACTATGCCTCTACCGACAAGGACACTGTCATTGACAAGCTCACCGGTGCCGAAGTCAGCGACTTTGATACCTATAAAAAGCACGACACCAACCCCCTGTCCAACCTGATGCTGTTCCGTATGGATGCCAACTACAGGGTACAGCACAACACCATCTCCGCCATTACTATGCAGGAGTACAACGGAGATACCGTTATCTCCGTCACCTTCCATCCCGACAAGCTGACAAGTCAGTCCATCAAAAGTGAGGGCGGTCTGACCCGCACCATCGTTTCTCACGAACGCTTTTACACCATTCGCGACGGCAAGATCGCGCGCATTGAGATACGTGACAGAGAGCACGCACGATACGAAGGTGAACTGGGCGTTATGAATACCGATATTATAGTTGAGGCTAAGTATTAATGAAAAAGGCAGTTATTTTTGATCTGGACGGCACGCTGGCCGACACGCTCAGTGGCATCACACATTTTGTCAATCGGGCCATGACGGCCTACGGTCTGTCCTCGTTTAGCAAGGATACCATCAAAATAATGGTGGGCGCCGGTGCCAAGAGCCTCATCAAGCGAGCGCTGGCCCGTCATAACGCATCCCATCTTTTTGATGAGGTCTTCCCCTTTTTCACCAGCATCTACAATGCCCACCCCGACCACGACCTCAAGGCCTATGAGGGCATCTCGGAGATGCTGACCTGTCTTCGGGACAAGGGCATCAAAATCGCCGTCACCTCCAACAAGCCGCACGAAACGGCAGCGCCCATTTGTCACCAACTGTTCCCCGGGCAAATCGACTTTGCGCTGGGCAACAAAGAGGGCATTCCGCACAAGCCCGACATCACCGCCATTCGTATGGCGTGGCAGGCGCTAGGCGTTACTCCCGAAGAGTGCATCTATGTGGGCGACACGGACTGTGATATGCAGACAGGTAAAAACGGCGGTATGCTTACCGTAGGCGTACAGTGGGGCTTCCGTGCCGAAAAGGAGCTGTGGGACAACGGCGCCGACCACGTCATCTCCCACCCAAGCGAGCTTTTGGAACTTTTAAAGTAATAGAAACCCTTGCAATTTTGCAAGGGTTTCTATTAATAGAGTATTATTTGATTTCTTGTTCCAAAGTTTTAAATGTTTCGGTGTTGAAAAAGTCATAAAGGGATATTTCTAAGCCGTCACATAATTTCTTAAGTGTAACAATACCTGCGTTTTTGCTACCACCGTTAATTATATTCTTTAATGTTGAGGGCGGAACGGCTGAAATTCTTGCAAGAGCATTTACCGATAATTTCTGTTCCTCGCATAACTCTAACAATCTATTGGCTATGGCTTTTCTCGTATCCATAATATCACCCCTAAAAAGTTCTATATATAGTTTATGTTTTTTAGGAAGATAACAGCGACCATATATGGACTTTTTGGTCCATATATGGTAGGCTTGTATTGTGGTGATTTATTATGTGTAAAAATACTTGTTGCTTTTTCGGTCATAGAAAGATAAACGAAACAGAAGAACTAAAATCAAAACTTATTGAAATAATCGAAAGACTGATTGTGGATGAAAATATTGACACATTTCTTTTCGGGAGTAAGAGCCGCTTTAATAGCCTGTGCCTTGAACTTGTAACCGAAATAAAAGAAAAATACTCGCACATAAAACGAGTTTATGTACGAGCAGAGTATCCGTATATAAGTGAGCACTATAAGAATTACTTGATGGAAAACTATGAGGATACCTATTATCCCGAAAAAATACTGAACTCGGGCAGAGCGGCTTATGTCGAGCGCAACTATGAGATGATAGATAAAAGCCACTATTGCGTAGTTTACTACGAGGCACCCAATGCTCCAACCACTCGCAAAAGCGGCGCCAAAATTGCCTTGGATTATGCCATAAAGAAATGTAAAAATATTATTAGCGTATTATAAATGCTTAATGGGTTTTAGGCTCTCCTAACCAAGTGGCATTTGCCGCCCAAATGCCCGCTTGCCAAGGTATAAGACAAAATGAAACGGATGTGTAGAATTTCTACGCATCCGTTTTTACTATCTAAAAGATGATACTATATACCGAATATAGTCAGCAGGAAACCTGCGGCAACCGCAGAGCCGATAACGCCTGCCACGTTGGGACCCATAGCGTGCATCAGCAGGAAGTTGGAAGGATTGGCCTTCTGTCCCTCTACCTGAGCCACACGGGCGGCCATAGGAACGGCGGATACACCGGCAGAGCCGATCAAAGGATTGATCTTGCCGCCGGACAGCCAGCACATCAGTTTGCCCAGCAACAGTCCACCCACGGTGGAGAATGCAAAGGCGATCAGACCCAACACAATAATATAGATGGTCTGCAGATTGAGGAAGTTGGCGCCGACGGTGGTCGCACCAACGGAAATACCGAGGAAAATGGTAACAATATTCATCAGCGCATTCTGTGCCGTATCGCTCAGGCGGTCGCACACGCCGCTCTCACGGAACAGGTTACCGAGCATCAGACAGCCCAACAGGGGTGCCACACTGGGCAACAACAGCACGGTGAAGATGGTAACCACGATGGGGAAGATGATCTTCTCGGTCTTGGAAACCGTGCGCAGCTGCTCCATCTTGATCTCACGCTCTTTTTTGGTGGTGATCAGTCGCATCAGCGGCGGCTGGATCATGGGAATGAGCGCCATATAGGAATAGGCGGCGATGGCGATCGCACCCAACAATTCAGGTGCCAGTCTGCCGGTAAGGAAGATAGCGGTCGGGCCGTCCGCACCACCGATAATGGCGATAGAGGCGGCCTGCGGTCCGGAAAAGCCCAGTACCACAGCCATAATAAGAGCGCAGTATACACCAAACTGTGCGGCCGCACCCAGCAAAAAGCTCTTGGGGTTGGAGAGCATCGGACCGAAATCGGTCATAGCGCCCACGCCCAAAAAGATCAGCGAAGGATACAGTCCCGATTTAACACCGATATAGAGGATATCCAGCAATCCACCATTGGCCAGAATGTGACCGTAGCTGTGATAGAACTCGCTGTTCTCGTCCATAAAGGCAGTCCACAGCTCGGGATTGTATATGGCAGTTTCTCCCGCAGGAGTGGGCAGATTGGTGAGCAGCATACCGAAGGCAATACCCACCAACAACAGCGGCTCAAATTTTTTCTTAATACCCAAAAAGAGCAGTACGCAGGCCAGTACCAGCATCACGGCGTTTTGCCATGTCATGGCATTAAAGCCGCTGGACTCCCATATGCCCTTTACGGATTCAACGATAATGTTCATCCTTCTGCCTCCTTATGCGAGGTAAACCAGAGGAGTACCACTCTCAACAGCGGCACCCTTAGAGGTGGCAACAGAAGAGATCACGCCGTCACGGGGGGCAACGATCTCATTTTCCATCTTCATAGCCTCAACCACTACCAGCAGGTCACCACTCTTGACACTCTGACCGTTTTGCACCTTTACGTCCAGTACGGTGCCGGGCAGAGGAGAGGTAACAGCCTCACCGCTGCCTGCAGGCGCAGGGGCGGCGGCAGGGGCGGCAGGAGCAGCTGCGGGAGCAGCGGCCACGGGGGCGGCGGCTACGGGAGCAGCAGCGCTTTGGCTGACTACAACAGCCTTGCCCTCTTCTACTTCTACTTCAAATACTTTTTGATTCAGTGTTACTCTGTACTTCACGGTTATTTGACCTCCTTGATGGAAATGAACTGCAACTCAGCAGGATCCTTTTTAAGTTCGTCTGCCACAATGGCCATGACCATGGCCGCTTCTTTTTCACTGACGTTTTCCAGCACCAGACCGACAGGTGCGGCGGGGGTGACTGCAGGTGCGACGGCTACGGGTACTTCGGGCTTCTTGGTGATGCCGCCGATGATCTTACTCATCACGTTGATCAGCACCATCAGAACGATCAGCACCGCAAACACCACGCAAAAACCAACCAGTGAGATCATTAAGGTTTGTCCGATGTCAGGGTTAGTGTAATCCATAATTCAAAACTCCTTAGTCTATTCTCTCGATTTTGTAGGTGACGGTGTTTTGTTTCTTTTCCTTACGGGCGGCAAGGAATTTTTCTGCTACCTGCGGGAAGGCGATATAGGACAAAACGTCCTCGTCACTCTCACACAGATCGCCAAGTTCAGCCTTTACCTTTTCAAATTCGTCGGGCAGGTCGTCGGCAGGACGGTGGGTAATGGGCTTTTCATCACCCAACACTTTTTTGACCAGATCGGTGTCCAGCTCACCCGGTGCCTTACCGTAGTCACCGTGTACGTAGGCACGAACCTCTTTGCCGATGTTCTTGTATCTCTCGCCCATCAGCACGTTCTGCGTGGCCTGTACGCCCACCATCTGGCTCATGGGAGTAACCAGCGGCGGATATCCCAGATCCTTACGCACGGCGGGAACCTCAGCCAATACAGCTTCGTATTTGTCCATAGCGCCCAGAGTTTTCAGCTGGCTGACCAGATTGGAAAGCATACCGCCAGGCACCTGATAATTCAGGCAAGCGGTATCGGTACCCATCATCAGCGGATCCAATGTACCGTCGGCCAAAAATTCGTTACGGATGGGGGTAAAGTGTGCGTTGACCTTTTGCAGTATCGCATCGTCAACATTGACCTCATAGCCCAGCTGGCGCAGAGCGTATACCAATGCTTCGGTGGAGGGCTGGCTGGTGCCGCCGGAGAAGCAGGAGGTGGCGGTGTCGATCACGTCGGCGCCGGCTTCCACTGCCTTAAGATAGGTCATAAAGGCCAGTCCGGCGGTGCTGTGGGTGTGTACCACTACGGGCAGATCCATGTTTTCTTTCAGTGCCTTGACAAGGTCATAGGCTTCCTGAGGTCCCATAATACCTGCCATATCTTTAATACATATGGAAGAAACTCCGATTTCTTTCATTTCTTTGGCAAGTGCCACATAATTTTCAAGAGAGTGCACAGGCGAGTTGGTGTAGCAGATGGTGCCGCTGGCGTGTGCGCCTGCCGCAACCGTTGCCTCTACGGCCACGCGAATGTTGCGCACGTCATTGAGCGCATCGAAAATACGGATGATATCAATACCGTTTTCTACGGATTTCTGCACAAACTTTCTGACCACATCGTCGGGATAATGCTTGTATCCCAACAGATTCTGTCCTCTGAGCAGCATCTGCAGCTTGGTGTTCGGCATCGCCTTTTTAATGGTGCGCAGTCTTTCCCACGGGTCTTCGTTCAAAAAGCGAAGACAGCTGTCAAAGGTTGCGCCGCCCCAACATTCTACGGAATAATAGCCCGCCTTATCCATTGCGGACAAAATGTCGGTAAATTTGTCCAGCGGCAGTCTGGTTGCCACCAAAGACTGATTGGCATCCCGCAGGACGGTTTCGGTAATTTGCACTTTTTTCATTGTTTTTTACCTCGTAATCTATCAATGTATTTAAAATGTTTAAATTTTTCCCCATTATAGGATTATTATACCCTATATACAAAAGAAATGTCAACGAAAAGGTCGCTTTTTATTCCCATATTTTTCCTTAAAATATCAAAGAATGAATAAACTGTGAACAAATTTGTAGAAAAAGGTAGATATTTTTTAATTCCTGTGTTAAAATCTAACTATATTTGTTTTCAGGAGGACATTTTTCCATGCCCGAATTTGCAAAAAAAGACGGCCGCCGCATCCGCCACATCGAACCGATGGCAGGCGTCAGCCCGTTCATTATGGTTGGTCGCAACGAGGCCAGCAATATGATCCGCGACTCCATCAACACCGAAATCGTTGACGAATATATCAATCAAAAAAAGAAAGAGGGTCTCAAAAACTTTAATCTGATGCACGTGCTGATCGCCTGTTATGCGCAGGTGGTTGCCAAGCGTCCCGCCCTCAACCGCTTTATCCGCGGTCAGCGCATCTACGCACGTAACGGTATTGAGGTGTGCATCACCATCAAAAAGGAGATGCGTCTGGACTCGCCCGACACCTGTATCAAAATCCCCTTGGATCCGGGTTGCACGGCCGAGGACGTCTATCACGCCTTTGATAAAGCCATCAATGAATATCGCAACCAGCCGGCCAGCGGTTTTGACTCCACGGCCAAAGCGCTCAATTACATTCCGGGTGTACTGCTCAAATTTGTCGTGTGGCTGCTCAAGCTGCTGGATTATTTCGGACTGCTGCCCCGCTTTCTTACAAAAGTATCGCCCTTCCACGGCTCGCTGTTCATCACCTCCATGGGCTCACTGGGCATCCCCGTCATCTATCACCACCTCTATGACTTCGGCAATCTGCCTCTGTTTTTAGCCTTCGGCACCAAATACAAGAAAAACGAGTTGCAAAAGGACGGCAGTGTTAAGGAAACGCCTTACGTGGATTTTACCATGGTTATGGACGAGCGCATTTGTGACGGTTACTACTACGCCAACGTACTCAAGCAGTTTAAAATTTTCCTGCGCCATCCCGAGCGTTTGGACACCCCCGGTGAAAAAGTGTTAGAAGATATCAAGTAAGGCCTTGGAAAAATAGTCCGCAGCGCAAAAACAAAATAAACACTTACAAAAAAGATACCATATTTCGCTCGAAATCTCGAAATATGGTATCTTTCTATTTTAAGAGCCGATTTTTCCGAATCCCGCTTTTTAAGAGGAAATTATTAACAATCTCTCTCACCTGTTGAAATCTGTAAAAAACTGTTATATAATGATTAGTAGACTTTATAGAAAAGGGGAAACGGATCTATGAAAAAAATGTTACTGAGGATTGGGCTTTGGCTGCTTTTGCTCGTCACCGTCCTTTCGGTGCCGACCTTTGCCGCCACCGAAACCGCCGTGCGCATCAAGAGTATTGCCACCCAGGGCTTTACCGTCAACGACTTTACCGCGGACAATACATATTATCTTTGCTACCCCGATTCTTTTGAAAATATCAAGTTTACCGACATCCAGCCCAATATCAGCGCCTCTGTCAACATCAACGTAGAACGCTACTGTGACTATAAGTATACGACCGATTATTCCGTAGGCGAAACGTTGACGCCGGGCTACGGACGAGCCAAGGTGACGGTAACCCTCACCTCCAAGACCGACAGCACCAACACCGCCTCCTATCTCTTTGTGTTGACTGACCCGGCGCAGGCCGACTACCGCTATCGCCGCTTTACAAAATCCACTAAAGTATATGCGAGCGCCTCCACCACCTCTTCCGTCATTTGTACCCTGAGCGCAAGCACCGGCAACAATTATATGCCGCTGTGTATTGAAACCAAGGGCAATATGACCAAGATTGTTGTCCCCTCCGGCTACAGCGTCAACCACGGCAAGATCGGCTGGGTGGAAACCCAAAATCTGGTGGAGGAGTATCAGGCCGTTGAGCGCCCCGACACCTATGCCGCCGCTATCAAAGCGCTCAAGAAAGCGCACCCCAACTGGACCTTTGAATACCGCTACATGGGTATGAATATGGACGAATACGCCGAGCATATCGTAAAGCTCTATAAGGTAAACACCGGCAAGAGCATTTCTCTGTCCACCGTACTGAAAAATATGGATCCCCTCAGCTTCCTCGATGAGAAAAGCGTATTTATGTTTCTGGACGTCAACCGATACAATGCCGACCACTTTACCGAGGAGGGCATCGGCGGACTGTGGGTAGAGCAAAAGGGTTCTGCCATCACAGAAGAGCAGGCAACGGAATATCTGCTGTCCGCAGGAAAAAGCCTGCAGGTCAACCCCTATTTTATCACCGCCCGTACGGTAACGGAGGCCGGCTTTGCCACCAGTAAGCTGGCAAACGGTGTGACCGGCACCGACGGCAAGCTGTACTACAATTATTTCGGTATCAAAGCGTTCGATCTGAACAATCAGGGTGCCTACTATGCCGAACAGCGCGGCTGGGACACCCCCTACCGTTCTATTGTCGAGGGCGCCAACTGGGTAACCGACCAATATCTGCACCGCGGACAGCTCACCCCCTACTTTTTCCGCTACTATCCCTACAAGGATCACCTGTATATGAGCGATCTGGAGGCTCCGAAGAAGGATGCCGACAAACTCTATACCTGCTACAAGAGCGCAGGCAAGCTGGATGAAAAGCTCCACTTTATCATCCCCTACTTTGGCTTCCGCTACAGCGACGTACTTGCAGGAAAGTGGTATTACGATGACGTATACCGCGCCACCGATTACGGTTTGTTCGAGGGTGTCAGCAAAACCGAATTTAACCCCGACGGTATACTGTCGCGCGCCCAGCTTGTCACCGTACTGGCCCGTATCAGCGGTGTTGACGTATCAACCTATTCCACCGACCGCTTCACCGATGTAGAGGCAGGTTCTTGGTATGAAAACGCAGTGGCATGGGCCTTTGAAAGCGGTGTTGTCAAGGGCATTTCCGATACCGCCTTTGCTCCGCAAGACCCCATTTCCCGACAGGATCTGTGCACTATGCTGGTGCGCTTTGCCAAGGCGAAAAAATACGCCTTACCCGATGCCGCCGACATTCTGTTTGCCGACGACGACACCATCGGCTCCTGGGCCAAAACGGCGGTCTACCGCTGTGTGGCGGCAGGGCTGGTAGACGGTGTGGGCGATAACTGCTTCAACCCCTGCGGCGACGCCAGCCGTGCACAGGGTGCCAAGATCCTCTCCCTGTTCTATGAAAGCTATGTAGCGAAAAAATAATGCGGGAGGCACATTTTTATCGTTTTGCCGAAATTTTTTCGAGCAGGTGCTGCCTGCTGGGCGAAATGGATGCACCGCTCCGACGCTTTTTGCTCCACTGCCTGAGCAGCGAGTAGAGCGGGCTCAACTTTACCGAGATCGCCGACCGCCTGAGCTTTAATACCTCACAGTATTTTACCACGGTATTTCGCCGTGTATCGGGTATGACCCCCAGTGAATACGCCGCCTCGGTCCGCTCAAACTTTGAATTAAAAAACGAGCTGTAAAAACTGTTGTTTTTACAGCTCGTTTTATTTTAAAATTCCACCATATCTCCCCCCTGTCAAGTCAAGAAGCTCCACCCGCTCACTTTTCGTTATGCACGCAGTGGGTGCGAAGCACAGTTGCCGTGTAACATTCTATTGAGTCGATGGCGTCCACTTGGCTGAAAAGATGAATTTTTTGATTCTCATTTTTCATAGCATAAAGAAAAGGGGTTGATCTAAATGGATATGTGGCTGGGAGGACTGTTTTGTCTATTTTTGGGGATGGGGCTGATGATGGCGGCAAGCGAAGCATTGCCGCCACTGCATATAGACAACAAATGGCAAGGGGCGGGGCTTGGTTGCGGCATTACCGCGCTGCTGCAAAGCTCCTCTGCCGTTTCCTGCTCGGTCTGCGCTATGGTGCAAAACGGAACGCTCCCCCTGCACGCCGCCTATGCAGTACTCATCGGCAGCAATGTGGGCACCTGCGTCACGCCGTTTCTCACGGCACTGGGTCTGAGAGTGGGAGGACTGTCCTATCTTTTTGCACTGATCGGCATACTCGCTCTGTTGCTGAAAGACAAATTCCCGCGGCTCAGCCTGCCCGTCGCCGGCTTTTGTCTGCTGATGTGGGGGATGCACATTATGACCGCCGAGAGCGCACTGTTTGAAGCGGTGGCGTCGCACGTGACGTGGCTGTCCACGCCGCTTGGGGCTTGGGCAGTGGGGCTGCTTTCCACCGCTCTGTTACAAAGCTCATCACTGACCATGGGGTTGCTGCAGGTCTATGCGCTGACGACCCCACTGACGATGAACATTGCCCTCCCCTTTATTTTGGGGCAAAACATCGGCACCACCGCCACCGCTCTGCTTGCCACCATTTCTGCCACACCTGTGGCACGCAAATGCGCCCTCTATCATGTAAAATTCAATGTTATCGGCACCCTTTGGGCTCTGCCGTTGTCGCTTTTGTGCGGAGAGTGGCTGTCGTTTGCCGCCACACCCATGGCACTTGCGCTGGCGCAACTGCTGTTCAACGTCATTTGCGCCCTGCTTCATCTGTTTACAGAACGTCTTCAGTGATATCATCATTTTTCAACATTAATCCAAATATCACTCCACATTGTTGACGAGTCGTATTAATAATGTTAGAATAGTTTAAATAAGAAAGGATGGGATTACATATGCAATATGATGTTGCGGTCATCGGTGCCGGCGTATGCGGTGCTATGATCACCAGAGAATTGAGCAAATTGGAGTTGCAGGTCGTAATGTTGGAAAAATACAACGACGTTGCCATGGGCACCTCCAAGGCCAACAGCGCCATCGTTCACGCAGGCTTTGATGCGGAGAACGGCACACTCAAAGCGAAACTCAACGTACAGGGTGCTTCCCTGATGGCCTATTACTGCAACAAGCTCAATGTCCCCTATAAAAATATTGGTTCTTTGGTCGTGGCATATTCTTGGGAGGATATGCAGACGCTGGACATTCTCTTTGAAAGAGGCTTCCAGAACGGTGTTCCCAATATGGAGATCATCTCCAAAGAAAAGCTTAAGGCTATGGAACCTCATATCAGCGACACTGCCATCGGCGCACTGTGGGCCCCCACGGCAGGTATCGTAAGCCCCTATGAGCTTGCCATTGCCGCCACGGAAAACGCTATTATGAACGGCGCCAGAGTGATGCGTAACAGCGGTGTATTTGACATTGAGTACAAAAACGATATGTTTTTCATCTCCACCGCCAAGGGCGTTATCAAGGCAAAGTACATTATCAACTGTGCCGGCGTATTTGCCGACAAGATCGCCGGTATGATCGGCGACGAATCTTTTAAAATCATCCCCAGAAAAGGTGAATATTATCTTCTGGACAAGATCGAGGGCAATATGGTCAACCACGTACTGTTCCAGTGTCCCTCCAAAATGGGCAAGGGTATTCTGGTGTCCCCCACCGTACACGGCAACGTGCTGATGGGTCCCACTGCCATTGATCTTGACTTTGACAGCAAGCTGGATCTTGACACCACCATCGACGGTCTGAACACCATCAAGCAAGAGATCCACGCCGTCATTCCCGAACTTACCACCAGAAACGCCATCACCTCCTTTGCAGGTCTGCGCGCCCATCTGGAAGGCGACGAATGTGACTTCATCATCCGTCCCAGCGAGAAAAATGAGCACTTTATCAACCTGGCGGGCATCGAGTCCCCCGGTCTGACCGCCGCTCCTGCGATCGCCCGTTATGTGGGTGAGATGTTCTGTGAGATGGCACCCGAATACACCAAAAAAGAGAACTTCATCTCCCGTCGTCCCGCCCCCGTACGTGTCCGCGAGCTGTCGCTGGAAGAGCGCAAAAAGCTCATTGAAAAGGACAAGCGTTACGGCAGAGTGGTATGCCGCTGTGAGGGCATTACCGAGGGCGAGATTGTAGACGCCATCACGGCTCCCTGCGGCGCCCGTGACGTGGACGGTGTCAAGCGCCGTACCCGTGCCGGTATGGGCAGATGCCAGGCAGGCTTCTGCGGCGCCAAGGTCGTGGAGCTTCTGGCCAGAGAGCTGGACGTTCCTATGAATCAGATCACCAAACACGGCGATAATTCCAAGATCGTGTTTAAGAAGACAAAGTGAGGTGGAAGCAATGCTGAAATATGATTTGGTCGTCATCGGCGGCGGTCCTGCAGGACTGGCAGCTGCGCTCAAAGCCAAGGAACTGGGCGTTGATAAAATACTGATTTTGGAGCGATCCACCACACTGGGTGGCATTCTGCGGCAGTGCATCCACACAGGCTTTGGTCTGCACCACTTCGGTGAAGAGCTCAGCGGCCCCGAATATGCCTACCGCTTTATCAAAGACGTAGAAAAAACCGATATCGAGATCAAGGTAGACACTATGGTCACCGATATTCTGACAGGCAATACCGTCATTGCCACCAACAACGTTGACGGTCTGATGGAGATTCAGGCCACTGCCATCATTCTGGCCATGGGTTGTCGTGAAAGACCCCGTGGTGCGCTGGAGATTCCCGGTTCCCGTGCTTCCGGCATTATGACCGCAGGTACGGCGCAGAAATATGTCAACATCGAGGGTTATATGCCCGGTAAGAAAATCGTCATTCTCGGCTCCGGCGACATCGGTCTTATTATGGCAAGACGTATGACACTGGAAGGCGCCAAGGTCGAGATGGTCTGCGAGCTGATGCCCTATTCGGGCGGTCTGACACGTAATATTGTGCAGTGTCTGGACGATCTGAACATTCCGCTCAAGCTCAGCTGCACCGTTATCCAAACCCACGGTATCGAGCGTCTGGAGGGTGTCACCATTGCCAACGTTGACGAAAACCGCAAGCCGATTCCCGGCACGGAGCAGTATATAGAGTGCGATACTCTGATGCTGTCTGTCGGTCTGATCCCCGAAAACGAGCTGACCAGAAATGCCGGCATTATGATCGACCCCATAACGGGCGGTGCTATCGTAGACGAAAACCGTCAGACCAGCCGTCCCGGCATCTTTGCCTGCGGTAACGTACTGCAGGTGCACGATCTGGTTGACTATGTAACACAGGAAAGCTACACCGCAGGTGAGGGCGCGGCCAAGTACATTCAGACCAAGGCCAAAAACCGCCGTCCCAAATACATCCCCGTCTGTCCCGAAGGCGGCGCCCGCTATGTAGTACCGCAAAACATCAGCAGTGATGCCGACAGCGACGTAAAACTTTATTTCCGTGTCCGTGACGTTTATAAGAACGGCAGAATCACCGTCACCAACGGTGACACGGTGCTCTATTCGAAGAAAAAGCCCAAGCTCACCCCCGGCGAGATGGAATACGTCACCGTCAAGGTCGAAGATATTAAGAAACTGGACAAAAAGTTACCGATCATTGTAAAGGTGGAGGGATAAAAAATGAAAAAAGATATGATTTGTATCTCCTGCCCTCTGGGCTGCCCCCTGAGCGTTGAGATGGATGAGAGTGGCAAGGTGCTCTCCGTCAGCGGCAACTCCTGCAAGCGTGGCGAGCAGTATGCCATCGACGAATGTACCAACCCTGTGAGAATGCTTACCACCACCATCCGCGTACACGGCGGTGCTCTGCCTATGATCCCCGTCAAGACTTCTGCCCCCATTCCCAAGGGCAAGATGATGGAGTGTATGCAGGTCATCAACCGTATGGCGTTGGATGCGCCCATCCGTATGGGTGAGGTCATCATTTGCAACATTTGCGATACCGGCGTGGACATCATCGCAACCAACGAACTGTAGTTTATACCAAAAGTCACCAAAGGCCTTGATCTTTGGTGACTTTTTTGTATTTTGGTATTGCAAGTTGTCAAAATAAAATGTATAATGTATTTATATGTGAAAAATTTGAAAGGAGCAATACTTATGAATTATTCTCTTGAAGTACAAAACATGTGCTGTGTGGCCAAGGGCCCGCATCACGGTCCTGCCCCCATTCCGGAAGAAGGCAAATGGGTACAGGCCAAAGAAATCAAAGATATTTCCGCATACACTCACGGTGTAGGCTGGTGCGCACCTCAGCAGGGTGCCTGCAAGCTGTCCCTGAATGTTAAGGACGGTATCATCGAAGAAGCACTGGTGGAAACCATCGGCTGCTCCGGTATGACTCACTCTGCCGCTATGGCTGCTGAGATCCTGCCCGGCAAAACCTTGCTGGAAGCACTCAACACTGACCTTGTGTGTGATGCGATCAATACCGCTATGAGAGAGCTGTTCTTGCAGATCGTATACGGCCGCTCTCAGTCCGCCTTCTCCGAGGACGGTCTGGTTATCGGCGCCGGTATGGAAGATCTGGGCAAGGGCGAAAGAAGCATGGTCGGTACTATGTACGGCACCAAGGCCAAGGGCGTAAGATACCTCGAAATGACCGAGGGCTACTGCACCCGTATGGCTCTGGATGAAAATGACGAAGTCATCGGCTACGAGTTCGTTTCTCTGGGCAAGATGACCGATTTCATCAAGAAGGGTATGGAGCCGAACGAAGCCTATCAGAAATCCATCGGTTCTTACGGCAGATTTGAAGATGCGGTCAAGTACATTGACCCCCGCAAGGAATAAGGAGGTTTACGACTATGGCATTATTTGAAGGATATGAGAGACGAATTGATCAGATCAATCCCGTCCTCGCACAATACGGCATTGCCTCCATTGAGGAATGTAAAGAGATCACCCTGGCTAAGGGTATCGATGTAGACAACATCATCCGTTCCACCCAGCCCATCTGCTTTGAAAACGCCGTTTGGGCCTATATGATGGGTACCGCCATCGCCATCAAGAAGGGCTGCGTTAAGGCTGCTGATGCCGCTGCTGCTATCGGCGAAGGCCTGCAGGCTTTCTGTATCCCCGGCTCCGTTGCCGCCAACCGTCAGGTAGGTCTTGGCCACGGCAATCTGGGCAAGATGCTGCTGAGCGAAGAAACCGACTGCTTCTGCTTCTTGGCCGGTCACGAGTCCTTTGCTGCTGCTGAGGGTGCAATCAAAATCGCGCTCAACGCCAACAAAGTTCGCACCAAGCCCTTGAGAGTTATCCTCAACGGTCTTGGCAAAGATGCCGCTTACATCATTTCCCGTATCAACGGCTTTACTTTTGTAGAAACCGAGTTCGATCCCTACACCGAAGAAGTTAAGGTTATCAAGGAGATCCCCTTCTCCAAGGGTCCCCGTGCTGACGTTAAGTGTTACGGCTCCGACAGTGTTCCGGAAGGCGTTGCCATCATGAAGCTGGAGAAGGTCGGCGTTTCCATCACCGGTAACTCCACCAACCCCACCCGCTTCCAGCACCCCGTTGCCGGCACCTACAAGAAGTGGTGTAACGAAAACGGCAGAAACTACTTCTCCGTTGCCTCCGGCGGCGGTACCGGACGCACCCTGCATCCCGACAATATGGCTGCAGGCCCCGCTTCCTACGGTATGACCGATACTATGGGTCGTATGCACGGTGACGCACAGTTCGCAGGTTCCTCCTCCGTTCCCGCCCACGT
>JAFZEA010000005.1 GCA_017560905.1 Clostridia bacterium | reverse complement strand
TAATGTGCCCCCTGTCAAGTAGACAGACTAAAAAACAAAAAGAATATGTTAATTGAGTGGATTCCTGCATCTCCCCCTGCTACGCAGCAGGGGGAGATTTTTCGTCACGCGGCATTGGCGAAGTAATACTCGCAAGGAGTCATGCAATTCAAACGTTTCTGGTAGCGGCGAGTGTTGTAAAAGTGTATGTAATTCTCAATAGCGGAAACAAGAGCTTCACGGCTCGTGAACTTTTTAAGATAGTACATTTCGGACTTTAAGATACCCCACCAGCCCTCCATCGGAGCATTGTCAAGGCACCTGCCGACACGGGACATGCTTTGGATCATACCGGCATCCACGAGTTTTTGATGAAATTGTTTGTTCGTGTACTGAAATCCTCTGTCGCTGTGGAAGATTGGTCTTGCATTAGGATAAAGACTCGTCGCTTCATCGAATGTTGTGAAAACCAATTCGTTGTTGTTGCTGTCACCGATCTTGTATGCAATGATACGCCTGTCGTAAAGGTCGAGGATTGCAGAGAGATACAGTTTCTTCACCTCAGGTCCAACATAATACTTAAACTCCGTAACATCGGTAAGCCACTTCTCAAACGGAACAGTTGCCTTGAAATCTCTGTTAAGTACGTTCTCAGCGGTAATTTCAGGCGTGGATTTCACATAGTCCGGGCGTTTTCTGCGAATGACGGATTTGAGTCCGAGAATACGCATAATACGGCGAACTCTCTTAACGTTAACTCTGTGAGGAAGCTCATCGATCTTCTCTCGGTTAATTACGATACTCATCTGTCTGTATCCGAGAACTCCGTTGCTTTCTTCATAGAGATCTTTCACATATTCCGTTATTTGCAGGTTTAAAAGCTCGCTTTTGCTTTGTTTCCTCTTTTTCCATTTATAGTAGGAAGATCTGTTTAATTTTAATGCAATACACATTTCTTTTACGGAATAACCCATGTGTACGTTAAGAAATTCAATCGCTATATAAATATGCTCTTGTCGTACTCCGGTCAGCGACCACCACCTTTCAGCTCCTGTAGTTTTTTTATGAAGGCATTCTCAATTTCGAGCTGTCTGTTTTTCGCTTCAAGTATTTTCATTTCAGCTTTGAGTTTTTCAACCTCGGTCATTTCCTCAACCGGTTTCGTTCTTCCTCGGTTGTCCTTGAGTTTGTCTACTCCGCCTTCCTCGTATTTACGCACCCAATTGTAGATTTGTTGGTATGAAACTTTGTATGTCTCTACTACCAATCCATAATTCTTGTTGTGTTCAATACAAAATGCTACTATTTCTGCTCGTTCTTCCTGCGTGGTTTTTCTTCCTTTAGCCATATATATTTCTCCTCTGCCTACTGGGCAATCTTTAAAATATCTATGACTATTATACCACAACACCATCCTTCTGAAATGACTTTTGCTTGCAATGTCATATTTTTGGCTGATCGTTTGTAAACTTCCTTTGCCTTCAAGATATTCTTGTACTGCTTGAATTTTTGTCTCAGTACTATGTCGTTTCTGTTTCCTTCGTTGCATAAAATAACCCCCTTAGTGTAGTCTTGAAAACTTTTTGTTTTTTCAAGTGTCTACCCTAAGGGGATTATATCATTACGGAGTGTGCCTCGTCGTGTGTCTTTGATTTTGTTAGGCAAGAGCGTTGAGCTTCTTGGTCAGCTGGCTCTTCTTGCGAGCAGCGTTATTTTTGTGAAGCAGGTTGTTGCTGGCAGCTTTGTCAATCTTATGAACCGCCTCTGCGTATGCGGCAGCAGCAGCTTCCTTATCACCGGCTGCAACAGCAGCATCGAATTTCTTAAGAATAGTTCTCAAATCGGACTTGGCCATTTTGTTGATCATGGTCTTGGTCTCAGTAACGATAACTCTCTTCTTAGCAGATTTGATATTCGGCACGATAGTGCACCTCCCTCGTAAATATTTTATCATTAATTGATATTTTATCATTAATTTACCGTAAAATCAATACTTTTTTATTAAAAATTATGCTTTTTTTCTTGACTTAAAGAAAAGAGTATTGTACAATGTATACATATGAAGTCGAGTTTGTGGACAGAAAGGTATGCAATTTGGAAAAATCTGTTTCTTTGGATCAAAATTTACTGATTCGTGCAAAAGCAGGAGACCAGACGGCATACGTCGAGATCCTCGAATTTTTCACACCCTTGTTGCGCATGATCACCTCTTCTTATTTTCTCATCGGCGGTGACCGTGAGGATCTGTTTCAAGAAGGGTGCCTCGGTCTTTATGGTGCTGTCTGCAGCTACGAGGCCGAGAAGAATGACAACTTCATTAAATACGCCAAGATCTGTATACATCGCGCCCTGCTGTCTGCCGTCAAACGTGACAGCCGTTTAAAAAACGCCAGCCTCAACACCTCCATTCCCCTTTCCGATGCGCCAGAGCTTAAGGAAATGAGCGCAGAGGATATTGTATTGGGACGTGAGCGTCTGGTGGAAGTATATGAGAAGATCGAGGACAAACTGACCGACAGAGAGCATCGTGTTCTCTCCCTCTTTGTAGACGGAAACTCCTACAAGGAGATCGCCGAAAAGCTCGGCATCAACGCCAAAGCCGTTGACAATGCGCTGACACGCATCCGCGGCAAGCTACAATAGTCATACGCCCGTTAACTCACGGTGAGCAGAAATGTGCGGTTCGACTCCGCAATCGGGTAAATAATATTTTTTTCCCAGGAAAAGGAAGAGGTAAACCAATGTACGAAGACAAGACATTAACTTGCAAAGAGTGTGGCAAAGAGTTCATTTTCACTGCCGGTGAGCAGGAGTTCTATGCCGAGAAGGGCTTCCAGAACGAGCCCCAGAGATGTAAAGATTGCAGAGATGCCAGAAAGGCTGCTGCCAAGAGCGCTCGCGTTATGTATGATGCAGTTTGCGCTGCTTGCGGTGCCGAGTGCAAAGTCCCCTTTAAACCCACCGAAGACAGACCTGTTTATTGCAGCGAATGCTTCGCTAAGATGAAAGAGGAGCAAGCATAAGCTTTTTTACATTAAATAAAGGCGGCAACCTTTACGGGTTGCCGCCTTTGACTGTCCGAAAGAAATGCGGTGATTGTAACAATCACCGCATTTTTTGTATTTAGTCGGTCCAACCGGTCAGTCTGCGGATTTCCGCTTCCAGAAGCTTGGCCGCTTTTTCATGAGCGCTCTTGGCAGGGTGACCCAGCACCTTGTCCGTAGCCATGGGCAGGCTCAGAAAACTGATCTTACTGTCGCCCGCACCGGAAATCGCATTCTTGAGCGCACTTTCCATAGTTGTACCCATCAATCCGTAGGCCACGATGATGTAAGCATTTTTGTTCTGCTTACGTACCGTTTGCAGAAAAGACATGGTGGCAGCGGTCACTTCCTGGGGCGAGCTGGTCTTATGGTCATTGGTCGCCAAATTGATAACGACAACGTCCGGCGCAAATTTGGAAAAGTCCCAAGACGCATCCTTTTTGTTATAATCATCCAGACGGGTATACAGATAGGGCATCAACTGGTCGGTGTCACCGCCCGTGTTGTGCGCCAGACCTCTGCCGCTGATGGCGATTACGTTATACTCCGCATTCAGCGCCTTACCTGTCAGCGCGGCATAGGTCAACGAACCATCCTCGGTTTCGGTACTCCACTCAGTGGTAGAGGAATTGCCAAGCACACCGTATCCCACCGTAATGGAGTCGCCCACAAATTCTATACGGCGCTCCTTGGGGGCAGGCGGTGCTTCAATCGTACCGTTTTTGTACAGGGTAATTTCCATCAATCCCACAGAGGAAGAACGGGCATTGGTACGCTTGACGACACGCACGGTATGCGTTCCCTTTTTGAGTTTTTCGCACAGTGTCACCGTCTGCATACTATCAGTAATAGCCACGCTCTTACCTGCACGACCGTCTACATAGATCTTAATATAAGGCGTATTCTTGCCGCCGGGGGCGTTGGATTCAAAGGTCGCCTCGGCGCCCGTACCGTTAAAGGTGAATACAAAACCGGACTCCGTCCAGTTGAAATAATGCGTTCCGCTTGTCGCATAGGTGCGCCCGAACCATCTGAGATCGGTTTCTATATCCACGATGGTGTTATCCTTGAGCGGCGGAGAGCTGACACTGCTGTCGGGGTCTTCCGCTTCCGTGTCGTCGGTGATCGGCTCGTCGGAGGGCTGTGAGGGTTTTTCCTCTTGCTCAGTTTGAGGAGTATCTGTAGGGCTGGACTCGGTTTCAGTTTCCGTTTCGGGCTGAGTTTCGGCGTCAGAGGGTTCGGTCAAATCAGCATCCCCCTGCACAAAAGCACCGCCGGGATTGTCAAACACTTCCTCCTCTTTGGGAGCGCAGGCTGTAAGCAGTACAATTAAAATCAATAAAATTGCCGCACAACTCTTGTATTTCATCTTTCAACCTCCTTTTTCATATCCTAGCACGTCAGCACTGTTTTGTCAAGTTTCGCTTAGCACACCGTCAAACACAGTTTCAATGCGACGGGCGCACCCTTCGGGAGAATAGCACCATCTGTCCAGATGACCTGCTTTCAGGCAGTATTCGGGAGGCGCGGGAGGGCCTGCCATTTCCCCTGTATCTACAATAGCAAGCTTTATTTTCATTTTTTCGGGCAAAATACTTTTAATGTAGACCCCTGCCAGTTGTCCCGCCTGAATGCCCTCGGAATATTCCGCCAAGCCTGCCAGATTTGGCGCAAGCTCCACGAAAATACCGTAGCTCTCCACACTGCGCACGATACCGCTGACCGTCTGTCCTGCTTCAAAGCGACAGGCATTTTGTTGCCAGGTGCCGAGCAATTCCTTGTGTGAAAGGGTGATGCGGTAATTATCTTTGTCCAGCTCCCGTACCACTGCCAATATCTCCATTCCCACCGTAAAACGGTCGGACGGATGACGGATACGGCTGACAGAAATATTATCTATCGAGATCATACTGACGATTCCGCACCCCACATCAGCGAAAGCACCAAACGGCTCAAGGTGTGTAATCCTTGCAGGAATGATATCTCCCACCTGCAAGGAACCAAACAGCGCCTCCCGACACTCCCGTTGAGCGGCGGCGCGGGACAAGATCACCTTGCCGCTCTCCTCGTCCGCTTCCATCACCTTAAAAGAAATCTGTTTATTGACACGGGTAATGATCGCTACGTCCCGTACCGTACCCTCCCGTATACCTATGGCGCATTCCTCTCTCGGGATGATACCCCTGGCGCATCCGAGATCCACGTACAGATTGTGATCTGAATCGCACATCACACACCTTGCCTGCAAAATCTTGCCCGGTCGCATAGCCAACTTGAGCCCGTTGAACGAAGCAAGATACATACTCTCCCCTTGATTGGGTACACCTTCACTACGGTATGAAATTTCCTTCATATTTGTTCCCTCCAAATGTTTTGTTATATGTCTATGAATTTTCAGGGCAAACTATACCCCAACTTTTTTTGTTTTTTGGATTGCTTATATATTAAGTTTATGCTATACTATATAATAATAACTATAAGGAGGATCCGCCATGAATATTTCGGTGGGCGATATCATCCTGATGAAAAAACCTCATCCCTGCGGCAGTAACGAATTTACCGTCACCCGCATCGGCGCAGACTTCAAAATCGTGTGCGGCGGTTGCGGCAGAGAAATGTTGCTGCCACGCAGCAAGGTGGAAAAAAATATCAAGCAGATAAAGGTGCACTATGATTGAAAAACTCAGTGAAATTGAAAAAAGATTTAATGAGATCGGTGAAATGATCGCCGATCCCGCCATCATCTCCGATCAGGCCAACTACACCAAGCTGATGCGAGAGCACAAGCATTTGACTCCCATTATGGATGAGTTTGCCAGATACAAGAGCTTTGCCACCGCCTTTGAGGAGGCCAAGGAACTGCTCGATATGGGTGACAGCGAACTCAAAGAGCTGGCGGAAGCCGAATACAAAGAGAGCAAGGAAGGCATGGAAGCCAGCGCCGAGGCGCTCAAGATTCTGCTGCTCCCCCGTGACCCCAACGATGACAGAAACGTCATCGTCGAGATCCGCGGCGGTGCCGGCGGCGAAGAGGCTGCGTTGTTTGCCGCCGCTTTGTTCAGAATGTATACCATGTACGCCGAAACCAAGGGCTTTAAATACGAGGTCCTTTCCCTCAACGAAACGGGACTTGGAGGCATTAAGGAAATTGCCTTTAACATCACAGGAGACGGCGCCGATTCTCGCTATAAATTCGAAAGCGGCGTACACCGCGTACAGCGTGTTCCCGAAACCGAGAGCGGCGGCCGCATCCACACCTCCACCGTTACCGTGGCGGTACTGCCCGAAGCGGAAGAAGTCGACTTTGAGATCAATCCCGCTGATCTGCAGGTAGATACCTATCGTGCCAGCGGCGCGGGCGGTCAGCACGTCAACAAAACCGAAAGTGCCATCCGCATCACCCACTTACCCACGGGTCTGGTGGTAGAATGTCAGGACGAGCGCAGCCAGCACAAAAACCGTGACAAGGCTATGAAGGTACTTCGTTCCCGACTGCTGGATATGGAAATGGCCAAGCAGCAGGCGGAGATCGCTGACCAGAGAAAAAGTCAGGTCGGCACAGGTGACCGCAGTGAGCGCATCCGTACCTACAATTATCCGCAGGGTCGTGTTACCGATCACCGCATCGGTCTGACGCTGTACAAGCTGGAACAAACACTGGCAGGCGATCTGGACGAGCTGGTTGATGCTCTGATCACCGCCGACCAGACCGAAAAGCTCAAGGCCGGTCTATAAAATCACACCACCTCATATATACTATAGAGGTGATGCCCGTGGGGATCCAAATCTTGCCGGCCGCACTGAGCGCTCTGGCAGGTGCAAGTCTGGGCGCTTGCTTTCGCCGCTTTCGGGCGGCAGACAGTCTGGCGCTGTGCGCCTGGCTTCCCATTGCGCTGGTGTACGGCATCCCGAAAGGCGCCGCACTCTGCTCTACAGCAGCGCTGTTGCCTGCCTGGGCGTTAGGCATGATCATTGCCGTATTTTTTAAAGAAGGGCGCCACGCTTATCTGTGGCGCAGTATTCTTTTGAGCGGCGGTATGGGCATGTTGACCATTGACGGCATATGGGAGCCGAGTTTACTGTTTTGCTTTACTTTACTGGGACTCTCCTTGCCTGACAAAAAGTTGTTTCTTTCCCTGCCGTTAACCGTGTTGCCCTTTTGTTTGGGCGCAGCAGCAGCACTGTTTTGTATACCGAGTTCATCACTGTGCGGCATACTGCTGTGGGCACTGTGCGGGCTGGCGCTGCAAAGCGCACTGCTTTCCCTCAAAGAATTTTATGCCCGAGGGTCAGTGGGGCTGTTGGCAGGACTTTTAATATTGTTATTGTGAGATATAAAAATGCAAACCGAGATTTTTAAAAATATAGATACAGAGGGCTTAAACCGTTGCGGACAAATGCTTCGTGAGGGTAAGGTCGTTGCCTTTCCCACCGAAACGGTATACGGTCTGGGCGCCAGCGCATTGTGTGACGAGGCGGTAGCCACGGTCTTTGCCGTCAAAAGCCGTCCCTGCGACAATCCGCTGATCGCTCATATCTGTGACGAAGGTATGCTCCCCATTGTTGCCAAGGAGGTTTCTCCTGTGGCAAAGCGGTTGTTTAGTCTCTATTGGCCGGGACCGCTGACCGTTATCCTACCCAAAACGGATACCATCAGTCCCCTTGTGACCGCAGGGGGAAATACCGTCGCCGTGCGCTGTCCTTTGCACCCCGTGGCAAGAGAACTCATCCGAGCGGCAGGTGTGCCCGTGGTAGCCCCCAGCGCTAACTTAAGCGGCAAGCCCTCCCCCACCGATTTTGAAACCACACTGGAAGATCTGAGCGGTCTGGTACCCGCCATCATCGACGGCGGCAAGTGCAGTGTCGGTGTGGAAAGCACGGTTGTCCTCCCTCAAGACGATAACCTCCTGCGCATCCTCCGTCCCGGTGCCATTACGCCCGAGATGCTGAGTGACGCAGGCTTCACGGTAGAGCTTGACCCCAATATTCTCTCTCCGCTTGACCACTCAAAACCGGTGTTATCCCCCGGTATGAAGCACCGTCACTATGCGCCCAAGGCGCCTCTCACCATTGTCAAAGGTGAAAAGCAGGCGGTACTTGATTTCTTGCGCCAAAAGCAGCAGCAGGGTGCAGGCATACTGTGCTTTGAAGGAGAGATGGAGGGCGACTTTGTCCGCTGCTACGGCCAAGAGGACGATGCCGACTCCCAGTCCCAAAACCTGTTTGCCGCCCTGCGGCAATTTGACCATTTGCCCGTAAACGAAATCTATGCCCGTCAACCCAATCCCATGGGCGTGGGTCTGGCGGTCTACAATCGCTTACTTCGGGCTGCTGAATTCAACATTATGGAGGTTAAACAATGACGCTAATAGGCTTGTGCGGTCCCAGCGGCAGCGGCAAAACCCTGGTGGGCAGTCTGTTTGCTATGGAGGGTTTTATCCACATCGACTGCGACAAACTGGTACACAGCAGAGTATATAAACGTCCCGATGTTCGGGCGGCGGTTGCCGCACATTTCGGCGAAGATATTCTCACCGAGGAGGGCGTAGACCGCAAACGGTTAGGTGCCATCGTATTCGCTGACAGTCAAAAGCTGGACGAGCTCAACGATATATTACGTGAGGCCATCACCGAAGAGGCGCTGGCAGTGGCAAAGGAAAGCAATTCGGAATACATCCTGCTCGATGCCCCCACTCTTTTTGAAGCGGGTATGGACAAAAAATGCAAAGTGGTGATCGCCCTGATCGCTCCCTACAACACCTGTATAGAGCGTATAATGAACCGTGACGGCATCAGCCGCGAGGCTGCCATACTGCGCCTGTCCCGTCAAAAGGACGAAGATTTTTTGCGGAAACACTGTCGTTATGTGTTAGTCAATGACGGCAATATCGTAGGGCTGACAAAAAAGGCCCTGCAGCTCGCAGAACAAATAAAAAAGGAGACGAAATAACATGAGCAAGTACGCCTACGAAAAAAAGAGTGTTTACCAAACCGAGTATACACCCGACCTTGGCAATAAATTTGCCGAAAAATATCTTAAATTCTTAAAAAACGGTACCACTGAGCGCCGCTGTGTTGACTATCTGGTGGCACTGGCGGAGCAAAACGGCTTTACCGCCTTTGAAAAGGGCAAGCAGTACAAAGCCGGTGACAGAGTGTATCTCATCAACCGTGGCAAAGCCGTTGCTTTTGTCACCTTTGGTCGTCAGCCCGTTGAGGCAGGTGTGCATATTGCCGCCGCCCATATCGATTCCCCCCGTCTGGACCTCAAGCCCAACCCCGTAGCCGAGCAGGAAGAATTGGTGCTTCTCAAGACACATTATTACGGCGGCATCAAAAAGTACCAGTGGACCGCCATTCCGCTGTCACTGGAGGGTGTTATCATTAAAAAGGACGGCACTGCCGTGGACGTACACGACGATGCGCTGACCTTCTGCATTTCCGACCTGCTGCCCCATCTGGCAAGCGCCCAATGCGAAAAAACACTGGACAAGGCCATTGAGGGCGAAGATCTGCGCGTACTGGCCGGCAGTATTCCCGATCTTGAAGAACAGAGTGACAAGGTCAAGAGCGCCATTCTGGATCTGATCCACGAGAAATACGGCATCGAAGAAGTCGATCTGCAGTGCGCAGAGCTGACCATGGTTCCCAAGCTGGAGCCTGCCGAGGTTGGTTTTGACAAGAGTTTGATCGGCGCTTACGGTCAGGATGACCGTATTTGTGCCTTTACCGCCTTTGAGGGTCTGCTGGACGTCGAGATTCCCGACAAGACCGCTATTGTATTTTTGGCAGACAAAGAAGAGATTGGCTCTGACGGCGTCAGCGGTATGCAAAGCCGTTTCTTTGAGAGAATGCTCTCTCTCATCTCCGGCGGCGGTGACATTCTGGAGATCTGCGCCAACAGCAAATGTCTGAGCGCCGACGTCAATGCCGCGCTCGATCCCCTCTACCCCTCTGTCAGCGAAAAGCAGAACACCTGTCTGTTGGGTTACGGTCCCTGCATCACAAAGTACACCGGTGCCCGCGGCAAGAGCGGTACCAGCGATGCCAGCGCCGAAGTAATGCGCTTTTTCAGCGAAATTATGAGAAAAGACAACGTACTTTTCCAAACCGGTGAGCTGGGCAAAGTAGATGCAGGCGGCGGCGGTACCGTAGCTATGTATATGGCCAACCGTGACATCGACACCGTTGATATCGGTGTGGGTCTGCTGTCCATGCACGCTCCCTTTGAGATCTCCTCCAAAGCCGACGTATACGAAACCTACCGTGCTATGCGCGCTTTCTTGAAATAAAGGGTTAAGATCGCTATGAAAAAACTGATCGGGTTATTACTTGTACTTAGTCTTTTACTGAGCGTATCTGCCTGCAGTGAGTCGACGGATGTCATCACCCCCACGTTCGACGATCTGCCGCCCAAAGCAGAGCTTACGGTTTTTGTAGACGGTCAGCAGGTAAAGAGTGTATATCGATCCGAACAAACCTACTACATTAATTATGATCAGCTTTGTTCTGTACTGGGTGGCAGGATCAGCACGGAGGGCCGTTTGCAACCGCCCTACAGCGCTACCGCTACTATCAAAGGACGTGCCTTTACATTCTCAAATGACGAGCCTACGCTCAACGAGGGCGAGCAAGCCCATCCGTTGGTCTTCGAGCCACTGTATGACGGTCATGATTGGTATATGCCGTTAACACCCATTATGTCACTTATGGGACTGTATCTGATTGAAGAGAGCGAGAATAGTCTTTCCTATTCCGCAAGCGAGCCCGTTGTCAACCCCACGGCCGCAGACGTAGCCGCAAACGTTCGTATTCCCGTACTGATGTATCACGCTTTGGGCGAAGAGCCCTGGAGCAGCATTACCGAATTATTTGTCCGCCCTGCAGATATGGAAGCGCAGCTGCAGTATCTGCAAAATAACGGCTACACCCCCATCACCTTTGAGGATATGGGCAATCTCAACAATATTCAAAAACCGGTTATGCTGACCTTTGATGACGGATACGACGACAACTATACCCTGCTCTTCCCCTTATTGAAGCAGTATAACATCAAGGCCACGATATTTATTATCACCGAGTTGATCGGTACCGAGCATTATCTGACCGAGGCGCAGATCAAGGAAATGTCCGACTCCGGTCTGGTTTCCATTCAGAGTCACACGGTCACCCACCGTTATCTCTCGGATCTAGGCGAAGCAGAGCTTGAAACCGAAATGGTTTCTTCCAAAGCGCGCATTGAGCAAATCACCGGCAAAGAGCCTTTTGTTCTCTGCTACCCCACGGGTAAGTTCTCTGAACTCTCCCTGCAAAAAACAGCCGAGCACTTCTCTTTCGGTTTGTTGATGAATGGTGGTATGTACACCACAGGGGTACACAGTGAATACAAGATTCCCCGCTTTTACATCTCACGCGCCACGGACATCTATACCTTTGCAGACAACCTAAATTAAACAAAAAAAGCAAGACCTTAGGGCAAATCTTCTTACGAAGTATGCCATAAGGTCCTGCTTTTCACTTTATAAATTACTCCTCCGCGCTTCTTTTGAATCTGCGCCACAAGAAAAAATCTATCTAAAAACTGCCAAGTGGCACTTAAAAACGAGACATTTTTGTCATAGACAAGAAAAAACTCCGCAATAACGCTAATGCGTATTGCGGAGTTTTGCCGTAGTATAGGGCGAATATAGCCGTTTTTAAGCGGATTCATCTCTATGGAACGCCGCCTTAGTTGGCTTTGATTTGATTAGGCAACGTAAGAAGCAATCTTTTCGATTTTATCTTGGTTGACGGTAATGGTGTACTTCTCGGCAAATTCGGTATACTTTTCAGAATACTCTGCATTGACGTAATCGGCCTCAGCATTGCCCTTCCAGACAATGTTTCCGTCACCGATAAAGTACATAATGTGATAACCATACTCGGTTTCAACAATGCCGGTATCGCCGGTCACTCTGGCCGGATCATATGCCCAGTCCTCAAAGGTTGCAACCATCTGTCCGCGGGGGAAGTTTTCGTACAGACCGCCGTTCTCCTTGGAGCCGGTGTCATCTGTGTTGTCGTGAACCAGAGCGGCAAAAGAATCCTCTGTAGCCTCACCGGCCTTCCAGTCTGCCAGCAGCTTTTCAGCTTTTGCCTTGGCTGCGGCCTTAGCATCCTTGTCCTCGGCATTGTCAACGCTGATGAGAATGTGACGAACGGACTTGGTGGTCGATTCATCTCTGTGTCTGGGAGTCAGCAGCATAAATACCTTGTAGCAAGAGCTGCTCTCATCATCGATGACCTTGATATCACCGGCGGCGGTATCACTGCCGAACAGGAAATCAATGCCCTTATAGCTCTCGGTGTAGGCAAAGTCTACGGTCTTGGTATTGTTGAGCTCACCTTCCAGTCTATCTGCCTCGATCTTCAAGGTGTTGGTAAAGTAATCGGAAAGCCATGCCACAAAGGCTTCTTCTGTTCCGGTGGCGGCCAGCTCCTCAGCCATAGCCTTGGCCTGTGCCTTGGTCATAGTCTTGCCGTCATCTTCCTTATCCTCTTCGTCGGCATAGTTGAAGGAATACATACGGTAATCTACCATATCATAGTTATTCTTGTTATCGGTGTAATACTTTTCGATATCCGCATCGGTATACTCGATAGCGTCGGTCACCTGTGTCTGATAGTTGGCGGCCAGCATTGCCATTTCAAGGCAAGCCTTGACATCGTCAGAAGTCAGACCGGGAGCAAAGTTTTCAGGGGTGACCTGAGAGAGTGTGCTCTCAATATTCTTCTGATCATCCTCGCTCAGAGTAACGCCGGCTTCCCGAGCGGCCTCGGCCAGAACCATAGTCTGCTCAACCTGTGCAACAGTGGCATCCATAAAGTATTCATACCAAGTCATAGACTTGCCGTCCTCGGTAGTGTAAGGACAGGTCTGCTCCTTAAGAGATTTGGAAGTATCCAAACCAAAATAGCTCAAGGAATCGCTATTACTTGATACAAAGCTGGAATAGTAATTCTGGAAGAAATACATCTGCTGTGCATTGGTAACGGTGTAGTTTGCACTCTCCAGGGCAATATCATTTTTAAGATATGTACCGCTTTGACGGTTGGTGGATTCAATGGTGGTGTAGGTGATCATACCTGCCACAGCCACAACCAAAACGATCGCTGCCACAATGGAAATCACACGAGTGATTTTTTCCTGCTTGGCTTTCTTTTTTGCGGCTACTTTTTTGGCAGCCATCTCGTCAGCTCTTGCCAGACGAGAACGTTGTCCTTTTCCCATGGGAAAACATCCTTTCTTGTTTACGATAATACATACATTTTATCATAACAGCCTATAAAAATAAAGGACTTTTTTGTAAATTTTTTTATTTTACAAAATCGCGGCACAGGGGGTGCAGATCCTCTTTATCAAAGCCCGCCAGTTCAAATATCTGTGTAGAACGAGAGGCGTTTTTGAGTCCCGCCACAGAGTGTGTATCGGTGCCGAAGATAAACTTAACACCGCACTTTTTGGCCAGCTTGATTATGCGGAACATCTGGCAATTTTCAGGGTCCTCGATCTTAAAGTTGGTGACACTGATATCGTATCCCACGCCCTTTTCAGCCATCAAGGTAAACATTTCGATGAATTTTTCATCGGAAATGAGTTCCAGCATTTTGCCCTTTTGCTCCAGCGTATATCCGACCGCATTGAAGGGGTGGGCCACGATGGCAGGCACGGTCTGAAGCACCTTTTGAAATTCTTCATTATTGAGCAGACCCACAAAGCTCTTGCACAAAAAGTCAGCCAAGAAGGGATAGTCAGGCTCAGGCTTGCCGCCCATAATGACCTCAAGATCAGCCGCACGGTTCATGCTCATCCATTTTTCGATCTGTCGGTCACTGACCTCGGGAAAAGCCGCACGCATACGCTCCTCCACCACACCCGCAGTCTGGTTGTAGATCGGATCACGGGGCATAACAAAGTTTTTCATATGGGTGTGGGTGTGAGGAATAAGCACGTAGTCAAACTGTGCCGCGCCCTCGGCAGAAATGCCCAGCGTGTCGCTCATACCGCAGTACTCGCTCTCAATACCGATATACAGCTTAATGCCCTTGGTATCTACGGGCAGCTCTTTTTCGATCTGCTTGACCCAAGCAATATCCTGCTTGGCATACCAGGGAGAGGCGCCGGGCATTCTGGAATCCCAACAGTGGTTGGTGATGCCCAACACCTGAATGCCTACTTCTGCAGCTTTATCAATAAAATTCTGCACGTTGGCGGTTTCATCATGGGAACAAACGGAAATAAACGTATGGGTGTGCATATCAACAATAGGTTTCATTTTTCTTACCTCACAAATTCTCTGTATAAAGTATGGAGATCTTCTATCTCCAGTCCCGATTTTTCAAAAATTTCAGCACTTCTGACTGCGGCGCATACCAGGAAGATGCACCCGGCATGCGGAAATCCAACAATGGTTGGAAATACCCAGCACCTGAATACCGACTTCCGCCGCCTTATCCACAAAGGTTGCACCAGTTGCGGTTTTGTCGCCGCAGCAGGCAGACAGACAGATTGGTATGATTGTGCATATCAATGATCGGTCTCACTTTTTACCTCCTATTTTAGATTTTTGTGTCCAGCTCTACCAATATTTTAGCGCACTCAGCTCGAGAAGCGACCAATTTCGGCGCAAAGCAACCGTCACCCACGCCGTTGATCAGCTTCATCTCGTACAGTGCAGTGACATCTTTGACCGCCCAAATGGCGATCTCGGATGCATCGGCAAACGCCTCTCTGTTCACTTTGGTAAGAGATATCCGATAATATTTCAGATAGCGGTTTAACATACAGCACATCTCCTGTCGGCTCATGCCGTCATTCGGTGCAAACCGCCCGTCACCCATACCTTTGACAATACCGATCTGTGTCGCCCAGTTGACAGCGTCACTATACCACTTGTTTTGCTCACAGTCGGTAAAATCCGTATCGGCAAAATCATTGTTTGCATCGGGCGACATACGGTAAAGTGCCGTTACAAACATCGCACGGCTGACAGAAGCTTCGGGAGAAAACGCATATTCTTCCGTTCCTCGCATAATGCCTCTTGCTTCCGCCTCGCCCACCGCCTTGTAGTACCAGGCGGTATCGACAACGTCGGTATACAGCTTGCCGTGCTTGGTCACGGTATACGTGATATACCGATCACTTTTTCCCGACGAACGTGCCAACACACGGTAGGTCGGATCAGGTGTGACCGCCGCCGTGTATTTGGGACTGCTTGTTGTGGGCTTACTGCCGTCTTGGGTGCCGTAGAGTGTCACACCCTTTGCCGCCGTTAACGTCAGCACACCGTTTTCAAACTGTATCTCAGGCGCAGGTGTGGACGCCACCTCAATCTTTTTGATCAGCACGTCACTCCACAAGCCGTTATACGCCACGGCGCGAATTTCGGCGGCGGCGGTCAGCTTAATGCTACCGCTATATTTTTTACTTTTTTCTGTGGGGGCGGTGCCGTCCGTAGTATAATAGATCACCGTGTCCTCAGTATCACAGCTGAGGGTCACTTTTTTGCCGCCCTTTACGTTGGTAACCGTGGCGGTCGGTGTTTCGGGTGTTCCGATTGCAGGGAGGGTAAAGCCTTGATTGTAAGCTGCGCTGTAAGTCCCGCCCTTTTGCAAGGTAATGCCTCGACGGCGGAACAATTCGTTGACCGTCACAAATTCATACCCCCGTGCCTTAAGGGTATCAATGGCACGCAGCGCACCCTGCACACTGGTAGGATACAAGTCGTGCAACAGCACGATACTGCCATCAGTGGTATTGCTGATAATTTTGTTATAAACGGCATCGGCATTGCAGCTTTGCCAATCCAGAGTATCTACACTCCACAAGATCAAAGCGCCGTTGGCCGCCGAGCGGACGTTTGCATTATGATTGCCGTAAGGAGGGCGAATACAATAGGTCTGATTGCCTCCGTATGCCGCAAGTCGGCTCTCGCAGGTATTGAGTTCACTCCTCACCCCTGCCAACGACAGCGTATTCAGATTGGGATGTGTGGTGGTATGGTTGCCCAGCTGATGTCCCTCGTTTACAATGCGATACATAGTAGAAGAGTAGCTGTTAACACGATTGCCTACCACAAAAAAGGTCGCCTTGGCACCTCTTGCCTTCAGACCATCCAGCAATGCGGGCGTATAGCCGCTGGGACCGTCATCAAAGGTGATGGCCACCAGCTTGGATGTGGCCGCTTGCCCTTCGGCGGCCAGACAGATCGGCATACTAAGACACAGTATTGCCACTAAACATATGGTTGTTATTTTTTTCATATTTCTCCTTACAAGAAAAGGAGCCTGCTTGCAGGCTCCTTCTTTATTTTGTTATTCCTGATATACGATCTTGATATTACTGCCTGTGCCGAGATATGCCTGCTCGATATCCAGCGTCAGTACACCGTCAATATATACGCGGATCTTTGCACTTGCGGTTTTCTTTTTTCCCAAAAAGTCTATAAACTCATTGGCACTGACCAACGGCTTTTCAAAGAATTCGTAATACTCCTTATACTTTAAACTGAATACGTCGGAAATAGGATCGCCCGGCGTGATGGTCAAGAGCTTTTGCTCTACATCCTTGTCCTCGCCAAATCCCTCTGTGGTCACGTAAACATATGCCACCTCGGGCTTGGGTCCCCAGACAATAATGCTGACTATACTGATCACAGCGATGGCCAGTAATATGCCGCCGATAAATATAAATGCAGCTTTCTTACTCATAGATTATTTCTTTTTCAGAGCTTCCTCTTTTTTGGCAGCCTGTGCGCCAAGTTCCGTTTCGGTAACATCGCTGAGATAGTCCTCTACAGTAGCAGTGCCGAGCAATACATCGGCCAGACCGTTCTCCATATTATCAAAGGTAAGCATATAGGTAGACATAGGCATATCTGCTTCATTAGCATTGTTGATGATCTCCCAGGCGGATTCCTCCAGAGGTGTATCCATACTGGCGGAAGCGGAGGCTCTGAAGGGGAAGGTTCCCTCTTGCTCAAACAGCTCAACATAGAAAGTTTCTTCCATCATAAAGGCCGTAATCAGCTCAGTCATAACACCGCTCAGGTTGGTGGAGGCGTCAACCTCCTCCTTCAAAGAATTGTAATTGATATAGAAATTGTACTCGGATTTACCGATGTAAGAATCCTTATCCTTGATACCGGTATCGGTAACGGGGAAGCTCATAACCTTAACCGCCTCGGTGCTGACCTTGCCGGCAAGATCGGCAGAGGAGCACACGATCATAGCAGCCTCTTCGTTAACAAACTGAGCAACGGCTACGTCGTGAGTATCGGTAGCGGAAGATGCGCCGAAAGCGCCTGCATCGTAAAGGTTCTTGATTTTGTTGACCGCTCTGGCCCAGCTGTTGATGATACCCTTGGCAGGAACGGCAGAATGCTCTGCAACGCCACCCTCAGAGAAGATCATCTCATCCAACCAATATCTTGCACCGTCAGCAAAGCCGGCGGCTATGGGAGTGATACCCTTTTCCTTCAACTGAGCAATCACAGTGTTCAAAGAAGCCCAATCGGTGGGAACCTCTACCTCTGCTCTTGCGAAAACGTCGGTGTTAAAGAACAGGCCCTGATAGCTGCCCATAAAGGGAATTGCATAACTCAGACGGCCGCTCTCAACACAAAGATCCTTGTAGAAAGGAATCATATCCTCGCCCAGACGCTCATCCTGCTTGACCATAGTGGTGTTGGTGGAAATCTTGTCTTCCTCAATCAGCTTTTCAAGTTCGGGGCTGGGGGGAGACAAAAACATATCTACTTTACCGGAATAAACATCGTCGATAAAGTCTGCATATTCCTCGGTGCCTACCTCGGGTACGCTGACTACGGTAACGATGGCATCGTTCCAAAATTCAAATCCATTCTCTTCGTCTTTGAGCATGTTCATTATGCCTTCCCAGTTGGCATCCTCAGCATCATAGGGCAGACCAATGGTAAATTTGGCATACACGACCTCTTCATCGACGTCCTGTGTGCTCAGTGTGCAACCGGTCATACTGAATACGATAACCAGTACCAACAGCATTGCAGTGAGCTTCATCATTTTTTTCATATCGCAACTCCTCCTTATGGACTTTCATTACATTTATTTTATAATAACATATCGTACCAATAAAATAAAGGGGTATTTTTAAAAAAAATCAAAATAACTGTTTAATTTTTGCAAAGAGTGTGCTAATATATATGTATTACAAAGATTTGACTACACTTTAAAGGAGAAAACAAAGTGGATAATAAGAAAAAGGTGGAGCAGATCACCTCTATGGAGGTAGATTTTGCGCAATGGTACACCGACGTTGTTAAGAAAGCAGAGCTGATCGAGTACACCAGTGTCAAGGGCTGTATGGCCATTCGTCCTTACGGATACGCCATCTGGGAAAACATTCAGCACATTCTGGACGGTATGTTCAAGGCGACGGGACACGAGAATGTATGTATGCCCATGTTCATTCCTGAGAGCCTGCTCAATAAAGAAAAGGAGCACGTAGCAGGTTTTGCGCCCGAGGTTGCCTGGATCACCCACGGCGGTAGCCAGAAGCTGGAGGAGCGTCTGTGTGTACGTCCTACCTCGGAAACTCTGTTTTGCGAGCACTACGCCAACATTATCCAGTCTTGGAGAGATCTGCCCAAGCTCTACAATCAGTGGGTAAATGTCGTGCGCTGGGAAAAGACCACCCGTCCTTTCCTCAGAAGCCGTGAATTCCTCTGGCAGGAGGGTCACACCATCCACGCCACCGCCCAAGAGGCTATTGCCGAAACGGAGAGAATGCTCAACATTTATGCAGATTTTTGCGAAAATACGCTGGCAATGCCCGTTATCAAGGGCAGAAAAACAGAAAGCGACAAGTTCGCAGGTGCCGAGGCCACCTATGCCATTGAAGCACTGATGCATGATGGTAAAGCGCTGCAGGCCGGTACCTCTCACTATTTCGGTGACGGTTTTGCCAAAGCGTTTGATATTACCTATTCCAACAAAGAAAACCAGCTGGTCCACCCCTTCCAGACCTCTTGGGGTGTCACCACCCGACTGATCGGCGCCATTATTATGACCCACGGCGATGACAGCGGTCTGGTTCTGCCGCCCAAGGTTGCGCCCATTCAGGTCATCATCGTACCCATCGCTCAGCACAAGGCCGGCGTACTGGAAAAAGCCGCCGAGCTCAAAGAAAAGCTTTCTTCTTACTGCCGTGTTAAGGTGGACGATTCCGACAACTCCCCCGGCTGGAAGTTTGCCGAATACGAAATGAAGGGTGTACCGCTCCGACTGGAGGTCGGCCCCAGAGATATTGAAAACAATCAGTGTGTTCTGGTCACCCGTCACAACGGTGAAAAAAGCGTAGTTTCGCTGGACGAGTTGGAGAGCGCCATTCCTGCCAAACTGCAGGAGGTACACGACGGCATCTTTGCCCGCGCACTGGAAAACCGCAAAAAGCGCACCTACGATTGTACCTCTGTTCAGCAGATCATTGATGAACTGGCCACCAAGGGTGACGGTTTTGTCCGTGCTATGTGGTGCGGCGACGAGGCTTGCGAAGACAAGGTCAAGGAGATGACCGGAGTCGGCAGCCGTTGCATTCCCTTTGAGCAGGAAAACCTGTCAGACACTTGTGTCTGCTGCGGTAAGCCCGCCAAAACCATGGTTTGCTGGGGCAAAGCATATTAATCAGATTTTTAAAAAAGCATATTAATTAAATTTAAAAAGCAGAGCGTTTGGAAATTTCCAAACGCTCTGTTAGAGTGTCAAAAAAGTCGTTTCACCACAGAGAAATAATAAAATAAAAGAAAACAAGTTTGTACTAAATACAAACTTGCAATTCTTACCAAAATCAATTTAAAACAAAAGTATCGTTTTAGGAAGCCTTGCGCCGCAAGGCTTTTCTCTGTATTCCGCCGACGAGACCGCATCGACGAAATGTAACAAATCTTTTCATTTTCTTATATCCCCTTTTCTTAATAAGATAGTCAATGTCCTATTGTAAAAATTATAGATCTATAGGACGGTGACAAAAACATCTCGTTTTAAGTGCCATCTGGCAGTTTTTAGATAGAAAATTTTTCTTGCGGCGAAGTGGGCAACGTAGGAATACTGGCGTATTCCGAGGCTTCCCTCGAGATGGCATGGAAAATTTGCAGATAAAAACCGGTTGCTCTCTATGGAACGCCGCCCAATTTTAAATAGCGGTAGAGTTATATTGCAAACTATCGTTTGCAGAAATTTTTGCCGCATAGCAAAAGTGATATTGAAACCTTGCGGTTTCAGTGGTATTATATTTTCCTGAAAGCTGTCCGAAGGCAATATCACGATGCAGTGCATCATATCACTGCGTAGTAATATCACTCGCCGAAAGGCGAATATAACTGAGGCACACTTCTTTACGAAGTGTGCCTCAAATAAATTATACCAGCTGAATGATTGCCATCTCGGCGGCATCGCCGACACGGGGGCCTTTCTTCAGAATACGTGTATAACCGCCGTTGCGGTCGGCATATTTGGGTGCGATCTCGTTGAACAGCTTGTTAACAACATCCTCTTTGGTGATGTAGCTAAGAGCCTGTCTCTTGGAGTGCAGAGTATTCTTTTTGCCCAAGGTAATCATCTTTTCTGCTACGCGGCGAACGTCCTTCGCTCTGTATACAGTGGTCTCAATAGAACCATTCTCCAGCAGGTAGGTAACCAGACCTCTCATCATAGCTTTTCTATGTGCAGTAGGTCTGCCCAACTTTCTGTAAGTTGCCATGAGTATCCCCTCCTTTAGTCTTCTTCTTTCTTAAGTGCCAGTCCGAGAGAGGCAAGCTTGCCGATAACCTCGTCAAGCGACTTGCGTCCCAGATTTCTGACCTTCATCATATCGTCCTCGGTACGGTTGATCAGATCTTCTACCGTATTGATGCCGGCACGCTTGAGACAGTTGAAGGAACGAACGGAAAGATCGAGTTCCTCGATGGTCATTTCCAGAACCTTTTCCTTCTTGGTCTCATCTTTTTCTACCATGATCTCGGCATTACGTGCACACTCGGACAAGTTGATAAACAGTCCCAGATGCTCATCCATGATCTTGGCAGCCAGGGAGACGGACTCACTGGCGTCGATAACGCCGTTGGTCCAGACTTCCAGTGTCAGCTTATCAAAGTCAGTAATCTGACCAACACGGGTGTTGGTGATCGTATAGTTAACCTTGGTCACCGGGGAATAACTGCTGTCTACAGCCAACAGATTCAGCTGACCGGCAACATATTCCTTGTTATGCTCGCTGACTACATAGCCACGGCCGTGATCCATGATCAGTTCCAGATTGAGGACAGCGCCCTCACCCAGAGTTGCGATCATATGATCGGGATTGAGAATCTCGACATCGCTGTCCATCTTGATATCACCGGCGGTGACAACGCAGGGGCCTACGGCATCCAGATATGCAGTCTTGGGGCCGTCGCAATACAGCTTAGGGATAATACCCTTGATATTGAGAACGATCTCGGTGACGTCTTCCTTAACACCCTCGAGTGTGGTGAACTCATGCGGCACATTATTGATTCTCGCAGCGACAACCGCGCAGCCCGGCAGGGAGGAAAGCAGTATCCGACGCAGGGAGTTGCCCAGCGTGGTGCCATAGCCTCTTTCCAAGGGCTCTACGATGAACTTACCGTACTGACCCTTGTCACCGGAAACTTCAGCGGAAATATTCGGCTTTTCAATTTCGATCATGACATACCCTCCTTAAAGCATTTAAAATTAGTCTCGACATAAATCCAAAAAACCAAACCAAATGGTTTTGCTTATTTGGAGTACAACTCGACGATCAAATGCTCTTCGATCGGCAGGTCAATGTCTTCCTTCTGAGCAAGAGCTACAACCTTGGCAGCGGTGCCGTTGACTTCCAGCCACTTAACGATGGCTTTCTTCTCATTGGCGGCCAGAATTGCCTTGATCTTTTCGGAGCTCATGCTGTCTGCCTTGATGGCAATCTCATCGCCTACTTCTACGAGATAGGACGGGATATTGACTTTCTTACCGTTGATGGTAAAGTGACCGTGACGAACCAGCTGTCTGGCTTCGGGACGGGACATAGCGTAACCTGCACGGTATACGACGTTGTCCAGTCTGCGCTCAACGATCTGCAGCAGGTTTTCACCGGTAACACCGCTCTTCTTTTCGGCCATTTCAAAGTACTTAGCGAACTGGCTCTCCAGAACGCCGTAGTATCTCTTAACCTTTTGTTTTTCTCTGAGCTGAAGACCGTACTCGGAGAACTTCTTTCTGCTCTGACCGTGCTGGCCGGGGGCCTGAGCACGACGGCTGATAGCACACTTGTCAGAATAGCATCTCTCGCCCTTCAGAAAGAGCTTGTGACCCTCTCTTCTGCACAGGCGGCAAACAGATCCTGTATATCTTGCCATTTCGGTAATCCTCCTTATACTCTTCTTCTCTTGGGGGGTCTGCAGCCGTTATGAGGAATGGGAGTAACATCCTTGATCAGGCTGATCTCCAGACCTGCGGTCTGCAGAGCACGGATAGCAGCCTCACGGCCGGCACCGGGTCCCTTGACATATACTTCGACAGTTTTCATACCGTGTTCCATAGCAGCCTTGGCAGCCTTTTCAGCGGCCATCTGAGCAGCATAAGGAGTGCTCTTACGAGAACCCTTAAAGCCCATTTCGCCGGCGCTTGCCCAGCTGATTGCATTTCCGTTTACATCGGAAATGGTCACCAAAGTGTTGTTAAAGGTGGAACGGATATGAGCTGCTCCACGCTCAATATTCTTCTTAACACGACGCTTACCGGTCGTTTTCTTAGCAGTAGCTTTAGCCATAACGCAATCCCTCCTTACTTCTTCTTATTGGCCATGGTTTTTCTGGGGCCTTTTCTTGTTCTGGCGTTGGTCTTGGAACGCTGACCGCGAACGGGCAGGCTCTTCTTGTGACGAGCGCCTCTGTAACATCCGATCTCGATCAGATGCTTGATATCCATCGCTACATTTCTTCTCAGGTCACCCTCTACGGTATAACCGGCTTCAATGGCATCTCTGATCTTAGCAACTTCATCCTCGGTCAAGTCCTTAACTCTGGTATCGGGATTGATACCGGCGGCTGCCAGAATATCGTTAGAAGATTTTCTGCCAATGCCGTAGATATAGGTCAGACCGATTTCCACTCTTTTATCATTTGGTAAGTCTACACCAGCAATTCTAGCCATTTATTTGCACCTCACTTATCCTTGTCTTTGTTTATGTTTGGGGTTGGGGCAGATCACCATGATCTTGCCATGTCTTTTAATAACTTTGCACTTTTCGCAAATGGGTTTAACGGAAGGTCTTACCTTCATTGTCAATTACCTCCTTCAGGTGTAAAGCGTTTATTTCGCTCTCCATATAATTCTACCCTTGGTCAGGTCGTAGGGACTCATCTCTACGGTCACCTTGTCACCGGGCAAAATCTTAATATAATTCATTCTCAGCTTACCGCTGATGTGGGCCTGGATCTGATAGCCGTTGTCCAGCTGTACCTTGAAGGTAGCGCCGGGCATCGCTTCCAGAACAACACCCTCCAACTCGATCATATCCGATTTGGACACTTAGCTTTCCTCCCTCTGAAATGTTTGTATAAGGCTGTAGCAATTTTAAAATCACTTTATTCGTCGGCAGATCAGTTATCCTCCGGGTCTGTCAGAATGACAAATCCCTCTTTGTCGATATAAAAAGTGTGTTCAAAGTGGGCAGACAGTTTGCCGTCCGCTGTGCGGACCGTCCAGCCGTCGTGATTGTCCACAATGACATCTTCCACACCGGCATTGACCATCGGCTCAATGGCAACGGTCGTTCCCTTCATCAGCCGCAAACCGCGCCCCGGCGTTCCGTAATTGGGAATACTGGGGTCTTCATGAAGGGCTCGGCCCACGCCGTGTCCGACAAAATCTTTGACGGTGGTGTAACCGAAGCCGGTCACATAACTGTCTACCGCATTTCCGATGTCACCCAACCGCACACCTTCTCTGAGAAGCTTCATCACTTCGCCCAGAGAGTTTTCGGTGACTTCCATCAATCTGGCAGCCTCCGCGGAAATGTCGCCGACTGCAAATGTCTTGGCCGTATCGCCGTGAAATCCGTCGATATAAGCGCCCACATCTACGCTGACGATGTCACCCTCCTGCAATAAAATCTTTTTGGAAGGGATACCGTGAATAACTACGTTGTTGATAGAGATACACGCGCTGCCGGGGAATCCGCCGTATCCCTTAAAAGAAGGGATCGCACCATGGGAACGGATGTAAGATTCGATGATCTTGTCCAGTTCCCAAGTGGACACACCCGGTGCGATGGCCGCTTTGGCGGCCATAAGGGCTCCGCCGGCAATCTTACCGGCGAGGCGCATTTTACGCACATCGGTATCGGTTTTTAAAATCAGCATTATTATGCCTCCAGCGCTGCGAGAACCAGTTTAGTGGTTTCCTCTACGCCCTGCTGACCATCAACGGTGACCAGCAGACCCTCAGCCTCGTAAAAAGCCTTAAGAGGTTCGGTCTGTTGATGGTATACGTCCAACCGTTCGAGGACGGTCTCGGGACGATCATCCTTACGGATGATGAGATCTTCTCCGCACTTGTCGCACTGATCGCCCGCTGCACTGGGCAGGGAATCGATGTGGAACGTAGCTCCGCACTTGGGACAAACGCGTCTGCCGCTCATACGCTTGATGATAACTTCATCATCCACGTGGATCTCCAGACACTTGTCAAGGCCCAGTCCTGCATCTCTGTAGGCTTCGGCCTGCGGAATGGTACGGGGAAAACCGTCCAGAATATAGCCGTTTTTGCAATCGTCGGCAGCCACGCGCTCTTTTACAAGAGCAACGACGGTCTCATCGTCAACCAGCGCACCGGCTTCGATAAGTGACTGCACACGTTTGCCAAGCTCCGTCTGCTCTCTGACGGCGGCACGAATCATGTCGCCGGTAGAGATAGCGGGGATATGATAGGTTTCACTGATAACCTTTGCCTGTGTGCCTTTGCCGGCACCGGGCGCACCTAATAATATCAGTTTCATAGTATCACCTTATTCAAGGAAGCCCTTGTAGTGACGCATAACCATCTGGCTCTCCAGTTGCTGTACAAACTCCAGTGCAACACCGACTACGATGATGACAGAGGTACCGCCAACGGCCAGCGCAGACAGCGTGGGAATCACGGCAGAGGCGATCGCAGGAATAGCGGCGATCAAACCGAGGAAGATGGCACCCAACAGGGTAATGCGATTCAGTGTTTTTGAAATGAATTCAGAAGTCGGACGGCCGGGACGGATGCCCATGATAAAGCCGCCGTTTTTCTTGAGGTTATTGGCTACTTCGATGGGGCTGAAGGTGATCATCGTATAGAAGTAGCTAAAGCCGATGATCAACAGGAACATACACAGAGCATACAGCCAACCGCCGCTGACCGCTGTGATGCTGCCAAACCAGGTCTTCTCCAAGCCGGGGAAGAAAGAAACGATGGTGGAAGGCAACATAACAAAGGACTGGGCGAAGATGATGGGCATAACGCCGGTCATGTTGACTTTCAGCGGAATGTGTGTGTTCTGGCCGCCGTACATCTTACGGCCGACCACCTTTTTGGCGTACTGAACGGGAATTCTTCTCTCACCGTGGGTGATGAAGACTACGAATGCAATCATTACGATCATTGCCGCAACAATGCCGAGCAGTACTACGCAGTTGGTCCACTTGTAATTGTTACCGGCAACGTAAGCATAACCGGTCATAATCATCTGAGGGGCCTGAGAAACGATACCTGCGAACAGGATCATGGAGATACCGTTGCCGATACCCTTTTCGTTGATCTTCTCACCCATCCACATGATGACGGAAGCACCGGCTGCAAAAGCCAGAATGATAACAATAGCAGCAAACACTTCACTGCTCTCGCCCTTGAAAGCAACTACGTCCATAGAGTTTCTCAGAATGGTGTAGTAACCGAAACCAAGCAAAAGAGAGAACAGCAGTGTCAGATATCTGGTACCGCGGGTCATAATCTTCTGACCGGCCTGAGGATCCTCTTTCATCTTGCGCTCGAAAGCAGGAATCGCAATCATAAGCAATTGCATGATGATGGAAGCGTTAATGTAGGGCGAAATGGACAGAGAAAAAATAGTTGCACTCTGGAGCGCACCACCGGCCAGAACGTTCAGATAGCCGAAGATGTGGCCATTGGCGGTGTACTGAGAGAACATATCTGCCAGGGCTTTGTTATCCAGAAAAGGAACCGGAATAGCACAACCCAGACGGAACAGTACGAGAATGAACAGTGTAAAAAGCATCTTTTTACGAAGATCTGCAATTTTCCATGCATTTGCCAATACTTTAAACACTTAGATCACCTCTACCTTTCCTCCGGCAGCTTCGATCTTTTCTTTTGCGCCACTTGTAATTTTGGTGACCTTGACAGTCAGGGCTTTGTCAATGCTGCCGCTGCCGATGATCTTCAGACCATCGTTTTCACGAGGACCGAAGCCGGCTTCACGAACTGCAGCAATGTCTACGACGCTGTTAGCATCAAATTTGCTCAGGTCATTGAGGTTGAGAACAACATAAGTCTTAGCGAAGATGTTGTTAAAGCCTCTCTTGGGGATTCTTCTCTGCAGGGGCATCTGGCCGCCTTCAAAGCCGGGACGGATGGAACCGCCGGAGCGAGCCTTCTGACCCTTGTGACCTTTACCGGAGGTCTTACCATTACCGGAACCGGGACCGCGACCAACACGATTGGAGCTGTGAGTAGCACCGGCTACGGGAGTGAGTTCATGCAGTTTCATTCTAAGACACCTCCTTATTATTCGGCCTCCACCTTGATCAGGTGAGAGATTTTCTTGATTTTTCCTTTTGTTGCTGCGTTGTCGGGCTGAACGGTGGTATCACCGATCTTGCGCAGACCGAGAGCGTATGCAGTGGCCTGCTGATCCTTGAGAGCGCCGATCAGGCTCTTTACCAAAGTAATTTTCATGTCCGGCTCCTCCTTAACCCTTGATTTCAGCAACAGACTTACCGCGCAGAGCTGCAACTTCTTCAGCGCTCTTGAGTGCGGACAAGCCGTTGATAGTAGCATTTACGACGTTACGCTGATTTCTGGAGCGCAATGCCTTAGTACGGATATCCTTGATACCGGCCATCTCCAGAACGGCACGAACAGCACCGCCTGCGATAACACCGGTACCTTCGGCGGCGGGCTTCATGATAACCATGGAAGCGCCGAACTTGCCGACGATATCGTGGGGAATGGTGGTTCCGTTCAGAGAAACGGAAACGATGTTTTTCTTTGCATCCTCGATGCCCTTACGGATTGCTTCGGGGACCTCAGCGGCCTTGCCCAAACCTACGCCGACATGGCCATTGCCATCACCAACAACGATCAAAGCGGAGAACTTCATAATTCTACCGCCCTTTACGGTCTTGGATACACGGTTAAGGGAAACAACTTTTTCTTGCATCTCGACTGCACTTGCATCAAATTTAGTCATAACTCTTTCTCCTTAACTTAAAACTCAAGTCCGGCTTCACGGGCACCGGCAGCAAGCTCGGCGACACGGCCATGATACTGATAACCGCCTCTATCGAAAACGATGGTCTTGATGCCCTTGGCAAGTGCGCGCTCGGCGATCATAGTACCAACCTTCTTAGCAGCCTCTTTGTTACCGCCGGTCATACCGAAGTCCTTCTCAGCGGTGGAAGCAGCAGCCAGAGTAACGGCGTTTACATCATCAATAATCTGTGCATAAATGTGCTTGGTGGAACGATACACAGACAGTCTCGGACAAGAGGGAGTACCGGAAATTTTACCACGAACTCTTCTATGTTTTTTAAGTCTAGTCTTCTTAAGCATGAATCTTTCCTTCCTTTCTTATCCTTATTTACCCTTACCGGCCTTGCCTTCTTTGCGCTTGATGACCTCGTCAGAGTAGCGGATACCTGCACCCTTGTAGGGCTCGGGAGCTCTCTTACCACGGACATTGGCAGCAAACTGGCCGACCAGCTGTTTGTCAGTACCGCTGATAACAACGGTATTGGGATCAGTGACTTCAATAGTAATGCCCGGCACCGCGTCAACTTCTACGGGGTGGGAATAGCCCAGGTTCATTACCAGCTTGGTACCCTGCATCTGTGCTCTGTAACCAACGCCGCTGATCTTGAGCTCTTTCTTGTAGCCGTTGGTCACACCCTCGATCATGTTAGCGATCAGAGTACGAGTCAGGCCGTGCAGAGAACGATGCTCTTTAACATCGGAAGGACGGGTTACGAGAACCTCAGTACCCTCTACCTTAATGCTCATATCGGGATGCATGGTAGCGGTCAGAGTGCCCTTGCCACCTTTAACGGTGACAAAATTCTGCTCATCCACGGTCACGGTAACACCGGCGGGAATGGCAATCGGTTTTCTTCCAATTCTCGACATATTTTTATACCTCTCTTACCAAATAAACGCAAGAACTTCGCCGCCGATTTTCAGCTTACGAGCAGCTTTACCGGTCATAACGCCCTTGGAGGTGGATACGATTACGGTACCCAGACCCTTCATAACCTGAGGCATATCCTCGCAAGAGGAGTAGATTCTAAGGCCCGGCTTGGAAATTCTCTTGAGTCCCTGAAGGATGCGGCTCTTACCGGCACCGTACTTCAGAGTGATAACGATCTTGCCCTGCACGCCGTCTTCAACGACCTGCACGTCTTTGACATAGCCCTCGTCCAGAAGGATCTGGCAGATGGCCTTCTTCATTTTGGAAGCAGGAACTTCAACTGTTTCGTGCTTAGCGTTGTTAGCGTTTCTCACACGAGTCAGCAGGTCTGCAATAGGATCAGTGATTTGCATGATGTTTTCCTCCTTACCAGCTTGCTTTCTTTACACCCGGGATCTGGCCCTTGTAAGCCAGTTCACGGAAGCAGATTCTGCAGATACCAAAATCTCTGAGATAGGCATGGGGTCTACCGCAGATCTTGCATCTGTTGTACTCACGTGTAGAGAATTTTTGAGCTTTCTGTTGTTTTAAAATCATAGATTTTTTAGCCATTTAAAATTCCCTCCTTACTTTGCAAAGGGAGCGCCCATCAGAGTGAGCAGCTCTTTTGCTTCTTCGTCAGTGGTAGCAGTGGTAACGAAGCAAATCTCCATACCACGGATCTTGTCGATCTTATCGTAGTCGATTTCGGGGAAGATCAACTGCTCGGTAACGCCGAAAGCATAGTTGCCTCGTCCGTCAAAACCGTTGGGGTTGATGCCGCGGAAGTCGCGGACACGGGGAAGCGCGATGTTGAAGAGTCTATCCATAAACTCATACATTCTCTTGCCTCTCAGGGTAACCTTCTCACCGATGACCTGGCCTTCACGCAGCTTAAAGTTAGCAACGCTCTTTCTGGCCTTACAATCCACAGGCTTCTGACCGGTAATAATAGACAGATCGTTCTTAACGGAATCGATAACCTTGGAGTTGTCCTTAGCATCACCGCAACCGACGTTTACAACGATCTTGGTGAACTTAGGAATCTGCATAGTGCTCTTGTACTCAAATTTCTTAAGGAGTGCAGGAGCAACTTCTTTGGTATAGTATTCTTTAAGTCTAGCCATTTTCAATTACTCCTCCCTCTTAAAAAGTCTCGCCGCAGTCTTTGTTCTTGCAGACACGGACTTTGCTACCGTCCTCCAGAACCTTATAACCGATTCTGGTGGGCTGCTTGCACTTGGGGCAGATGACCTGAACTTTGCAGGCATACAGAGGACCCTCTGCTTCGATTCTGCCGCCGGTCTCGCCCTGACGGCGAGGCTTAACGTGCTTGGTTACGATGTTGGCTTTCTCAACGATTACCTTGCCCTCTTTGGGAGAAACCTCCAGGACTTTACCGGTCTTGCCCTTGGACTTGCCGGAGATAACCATTACAGTGTCGCCTTTTTTAATGTTCAGTTTACTCATAGTAGCGTCCCCCTTACAGTACCTCGGGAGCAAGAGACAGGATCTTGAGGAATTCCTTTTCTCTCAGCTCTCTGGCAACCGGCCCAAAGATACGGGTGCCCTTCGGGTTTTTATCTTCACCAACGATGACAGCTGCATTCTCATCAAAACGAACGCAGGTGCCGTCTGCTCTCTTAACGCCCTTTACGGAACGAACGATAACAGCCTTAACGACGTCGCCCTTCTTAACGGAGCCGCCGGGAGCTGCTTTCTTGACAGAGCAAACGATGACATCGCCGATATTTGCGTATTTTCTTCTGGTGCCGCCCAGAACACGGATGCACATCAATTCTTTGGCACCGGTGTTGTCAGCAACTTTCAGAAAAGTCTGTTGTTGAATCACGACTTTGTCCTCCTATAAATATTACTTAGCCTTCTCGATGATGCGAACCAGTCTCCAATTCTTGTCCTTGGACAGAGGTCTGGTTTCCATGATCTCTACGGTATCGCCTACGCCACACTCGTTGTTCTCATCGTGGGCCTTCAACTTTAAGGTTGTTTTAATAACCTTTTTATATAAAGGATGCTTTACATTGTCAGCAATCGCAACAACGATGGTTTTATCCATTTTATCGCTGACTACCTTACCAACACGCTTTTTTCTTAATGCTCTTTCCATTGTAATTTACTCCTTTCTCAAAAAAGTTATTTACTTTCCTTGAGTTCCTTTTCACGAAGAATGGTGTTTACTCTGGCAATATCTTTCTTAACAGCAACGATCTGCTGGGGATTCTCCAACTGATTGGTGCTGTGACGGAACTTCAAATGAAAAAGCTCCTCTTTCAGATCGGTGAGCTTACGAGTCAGCTCTTCAATGCTCATATCTCTTACTTCAATAGCCTTCATTATTGTTCACCGCCTTGCTCTTTCTTGATAAACTTGCACTTGATGGGAAGCTTGTGAGCAGCAAGTCTCATAGCCTCTCTTGCCATTTCTTCGGAAACGTCAGCAACCTCAAAGAGGACTCTGCCGGGCTTCACAACTGCTACCCAGTACTCGGTAGCACCCTTACCGGAACCCATGCGGACTTCGGCAGGCTTTTTGGTGACAGGCTTGTCGGGGAATACTTTGATCCAAACACGACCGCCTCTCTTAAGATAACGGGTCAGAGCGATACGAGCAGCCTCGATCTGATTGTTGGTAATCCAACAGGGCTCGGTAGCTACCAGACCGAAATCGCCGTAAGCAACCTTGTTACCACGGCTGGCCTTACCGGTCATACGACCTCTCTGCACCTTTCTGTATTTTGTTCTCTTGGGAATTAACATTACTTGTTGCCTCCTTCCTTTTTGGAAGCCTTCTTGGTCACATTCAGGACCTCACCCTTGTAGATCCATACCTTGACACCGATCTTACCGTAGGTGGTGTTAGCCTCAGCGAAGCCGTAGTCGATGTCAGCGCGCAGGGTCTGCAGCGGAATGGTACCCTCATGATAGCTCTCGCTTCTGGCGATTTCAGCACCGTTAAGACGACCTGCAACCATAACCTTGATACCCTTGGCACCGGTCTTCATGGTTCTGCCGATGGCCTGCTTGGTAGCACGGCGGAAAGCGATTCTCTTCTCGAGCTGCTGTGCAATGCTCTCAGCAACCAGCTGGCTGTCGGTGTCAATGTTCTTGACCTCGACGATATTGATGTTGACCTTCTTGGCGGTCATTTTGCACAGTTCAGCCTTGAGCTTTTCGATCTCAGCGCCACCGCGGCCGATAACCAGACCGGGCTTGGCACAATAGAGATGAATGCGAACGTTGTTACCGGAGTTGTCTCTCTCGATCTCAATCTTCGGTACACCGGCACTGTACAATTTTTTCTTCAGGAAGACTCTGATGTCATGATCTTCCTTGATCAGATCTCCGGTCAGAGAGTCATTGACGATCCAACGGGAGTCCCAGTTTTTGATAACACCGACGCGAAGTCCGTGCGGATTTACTTTCTGTCCCATTACTTAACCCTCCTTCTCCTCAAGTACGATGGTAACGTGAGAAGTTCTCTTGTAGATTCTGAAAGCTCTTCCCTGTGCTCTGGGCTGGATTCTCTTGAGAATCGGGCCGGCACCGCAGAGGGCTTCCTTAACATACAGCTTGCTGACGTCCATACCGAAGTTGTTCTCGGCATTGGCCATGGCGCTCTTGAGCAGCTTGGCCAGAGGAGTGGAAGCAGCCTTGGGGGTATTGTTCAGAATAGCCATTGCATAGGTAGCAGGCTTATTGCGGATCAGATCCAGTACAACACCGACTTTGCGAGGAGAGATTCTTAAATGTTTGAGTTCTGCTTTAGCTTGCATTATCTTTATCCTCCCTCTTACTTGCTGGTTTTGGAACCGGCATGACCTCTGAAGGTACGGGTGGGAGCAAACTCACCGAGCTTGTAACCTACCATATCCTCAGTAACATATACCGGAACGTGTTTTCTGCCGTCATGAACGGCGATCGTATGACCAACGAACTCCGGAAAGATGGTGGATGCTCTGGACCAGGTCTTAAGCACTCTCTTTTCACCGGACTCGTTCATGCTTTGAATTCTTGCGTATAACTTGGGATCGACATAAGGTCCCTTTTTCACGCTTCTGCCCATGATTGTATTCTCCTTCCGTTATTATTTACCGTTTCTGCGTCTTACGATGAACTTGTTGGACTTGTTCTTCTTAGAACGAGTCTTGTAACCGAGTGTGGGCTTGCCCCAGGGAGTCATAGGACCGCTACGACCGATAGGAGCTCTACCCTCACCACCACCGTGGGGGTGATCGCAGGGGTTCATTACAGAACCGCGGACGGTAGGACGAATACCCATATGGCGCTTTCTGCCGGCCTTGCCGATAGAAACGTTGGAGTGATCGCCGTTGGAAAGCACACCGATGGTGGCCTTACAATTCAGACGAACCATTCTTACCTCACCGGAGGGGAGGCGAACCTGAGCATAACCGTTTTCCTTAGCCATCAGCTGAGCGTAAGCACCGGCGGAACGAACCAACTGGGCGCCCTTACCGGGATACAGCTCAACGCTGTTGACGATGGTACCAACGGGGATGGCTTCCAGAGGCAGGCAGTTGCCGGGCTTGATGTCGGCATCCTTGCTGCTGATAACGGTGTCACCCACGTGGATGTCGGCGGGAGCCAGAATGTAGCTCTTCTCGCCATCGGTATACTCGATCAAAGCGATGAATACGGTGCGGTTAGGATCATACTCGATGGTCTTAACGGTAGCAGGCATATCCAGCTTGTTACGCTTGAAATCGATGATTCTGTACTTCTGCTTGTTGCCGCCGCCCTGATGACGGACGGTGATTCTGCCGTAGCTGTTTCTGCCGGAGTTCTTTTTCTTGCCGGCGAGCAAGGAACGCTCGGGAGCAACCTTGGACAGACAGGAGTAATCAACGTTGCTCATCTGTCTTCTTGCAGGAGTTGTAGGTTTATAAGTTTTTACAGCCATTGTCTACTTCCTCCTTCTTACATCATACCGTCGAAGAACTCAATGGTCTTGGAGTCTTCGGTCAGTTTAACATAGGCCTTCTTGGTGTCGGGACGATAACCCTTGTGAACGCCCATTCTCTTTTCCTTACCGGAAACGTTTACGATGGTGACCTTGGCAACCTTAACGTCGAAGATGGCCTCAACGGCACTCTTAACTTCGGTCTTGTTGCTGTCGGTAGCAACTTCGAAAACATAGGTTTTGTCATTCTGCATCTTCATCATGGATTTCTCAGAAATGACAGGCTTCTTAATTACATCATAGGGAGTTCTCATTATGCATAAACCTCCTCGAGCTTTTTAACAGCATCAACGGTCAGCACCAAGGTATCAGCCTTGAGTACGTCGTAGACATTCATGCTGCAAACAGGAGCAGTCTTTACACCGGGGATGTTGGCAGCGCTCTTAACAAAGAACTTGTTGACCTCAGCGCTTACAAACAAAGCGTTGCTGATCTCAAGAGCGTTCATCATGGTGACAACTGTCTTGGTCTTGTATTCTTCCATGGTCAGAGCGTCCAGCACGATCAGCTTGCCCTCGGCGAGCTTGGCGGACAGAGCGGACTTAACAGCCAGCTTCTTAACCTTGCGGTTCATATGGAAGCGATAATCTCTGGGCTTGGGAGCGAACACGATACCGCCGTGTGTCCACTGGGGAGCACGGATGGAACCCTGTCTTGCGCGACCTGTACCCTTCTGTCTCCAGGGCTTGATGCCGCCGCCGGAAACTTCGGCTCTGGTCAGAGCACTCTGTGTGCCCTGGCGCTGTGCTGCGAGGTAATTCACGACAGCCATATGCAGAGCAGCTTCATTGACCTCTACAGCAAATACTGCATCGGACAAAGTCAGATCCGATACCTCAGCACCGGACATATTGCGTACTTTAATTTCAGCCATTGCTCTTTACCTCCTTATCCAACTTTTACTGTGTTCTTAACGGTGACAACGCTTCCCTTAGGACCGGGGATGGCACCCTTAATAACGAGCAGATGATTCTCAGTGTCGACCTTCACAACATCCAGATTCTGAACGGTAACACGGACAGCGCCCATGTGACCGGGCATCTTCTTGCCCTTGTAGATTCTGGAGGGAGAAGAACAAGCGCCCATAGAACCGGCATGGCGATGAACAGGGCCGCCGCCGTGGGTCATGGGAGTGCGGTGACCGCCGTATCTCTTAATGGTACCGGCATAGCCTTTACCCTTAGAGGTACCGGTGACGTCTACGCTGTCGCCTGCGGCGAAAGTATCAACATCAACGATGTCACCTACGTTGAGCTCGCTCTCGTTCTCCAAGCGGAACTCTCTGAGAACTTTCTTCAGTTCTACACCTGCGGCCTTGAAGTGACCCTGCAGAGGCTTGGTGGTGTGCTTTTCTTTAGCATCGCCATAGCCCAGCTGAACACTGTTGTAGCCGTCTTTCTCTTCGGTCTTCTTCTGAACTACCACACAGGGACCGGCCTGGATGACAGTGACCGGAATAACTCGACCCTGATCGTCAAAAACCTGGGTCATACCGATCTTCTTACCGATAATACCTTTTTTCATTTACGTTTCCTCCTTTGGTATTGGTTGAGTAACTCAACTTGCCTATTTCGCGGGACCTTCCCGCAAAAGGTATTGACTGATTTAGTAGTGCTGACTTACAGCTTGATCTCGATGTCTACGCCGGCGGGAAGCTCGAGGTTACCGATAGCTTCTGCAGTCTTGGCAGTAGGCTTGAGAATGTCGATCAGGCGCTTATGAGTTCTTCTTTCGAACTGCTCTCGAGAATCTTTATACTTATGGACAGCACGCAGAATGGTGATGATCTCTTTGTCGGTGGGCAGCGGGATGGGACCGCTTACGGTAGCACCGGTTCTCTTGGCAGTGTCAAGAATCTTAGCGGCAGCCTGATCTACCAGACCGGCCTCATAGCCCTTGATTCTGATTCTGATTTTGTTTCTCTGTTGCATCTCGTTTTTTCCTCCTTATTTAATTACGCACGGTGTGAGGGATAACGATGGGACGAAAATTTTCTTCACACTCGGCCGGGTGTTTCACACCCCTCCGAATAAAAAGCCGGATAAATATCCGGGTCAAGAGAGCTTTTTGTGAGCTTATCGAGCACGCCCGACAGTTCTCGGCACTCAGTAAGACTTTTTCGTTTTCGCCCGATTTCTACCGCCGCAGCGGTGCGACTTTGCGGTGACGACAGAGCGAAACACAACTCTTCGCCCCCATTGTCACAATCGGACATACTCCGCAGAAATTCCCTGCCTCATAGCCCCAAACCGTTGCAACCCAATGGTTTGCGGGGTGGACAGCCACCTCCTGCTTCAACGCAGCCCAAACTCATGCCTTATAATAATACTATAAAAGACCTGCTTTGTCAACATTTTTTTGAAATATTTATTGTTTATTTTTAACGAAATTTTTGATCGATTTTTGTGCAATACAGATGGTGGTTTTTGTATGATCTTATACAATATATAGAGTTCAAATAGGCTCCCTTCTTTAGAGGGGAGAATTTAAGAAAGGGGGTCTGACCCCTAAGATTAAAAAATTTAACTTTTGGGGTCTGACCCCAAAAGTTAAATTTAAAGAAAAAATTCTATTTTTTTCCTATATAATCTATAACCGCCTGCATCTGGTCAATGATATCGCCGTCGGTGAGGTAAAGCGTGAGATAGGGACGGGCCGCATTGGACAAACGCAGTCTACCCTTGAAATCATTGACAGCGGCAAACAAACGCTCGGGGTCCCCTCTCTCCAAAAAGATCAGCACCGTAGTTCCCTTTTGCTTGATCTCGCTGACACCGCACACACGGGCAGTGCCACGCAGCAGTGCGATGCGCATAAGATCAACAGCTTCCTTCGGCGGGTCACCGAAACGATCACACAACTCATCTGTAATATCCGCCAGATCCTCACGATTTTCGATAGCGGCGATCTTTTTATAAAGATCGATACGGGATTCCTCCCGTTCAACATAATCAGACGACAGAAAGGCAGATACGGCAATATCCATCTGACAGTCACTCTTGGACGGCACTTCGCTACCCTGCTCCTCTGCCACCGCTTCACTGAGCAGGCGCATATACAGATCGTAGCCCACCGTATTGAGGTGTCCGTGCTGCCGCTCGCCCAACACACTTCCTGCGCCTCGAATCTCCAAATCCCGCATGGCGATCTTGAGTCCTGAGCCGAATGCGGTAAACTCCTTAATGGTCATCAGGCGTTTGGTGGCGATCTCACTGGGCTGTTTGCCGATGCGATAGGTCAGATAGGCATAGGCACGAATGTTGCTTCTGCCGATACGGCCTCGGATCTGGTGCAGCTGCGCCAATCCCATATGGTCGGCATCCTCAATGATCAGCGTGTTGGCAAAGGACACGTCCACACCTGTTTCAATAATCGTGGTACAGAGCAGTACGTCGATCTCTCTATCCAGCACCTGCTGCCATATACTCTCCAGTTCCTCGCCCTTCATCTGACCGTGCGCCACCGCCACACGGGCGGCAGGGATTTCCTCACTGATGTGCGCAGCAATATGATCCAGACTTTCAATATCGTTTTTGAGGTAATACACGCATCCGTGACGGCGCATTTCTCTGCGAATGGCGCCCATCACCACACCCTCGTCATATTCCAGCACATAGGTTGCCACGGGATAGCGGTCGGCAGGTGCTTCCTCGATAATGGACATATCCCGTATGCCCGACAACGCCATATTAAGGGTACGGGGAATGGGTGTGGCCGACAGTGTCAGCACGTCCACGCCGATGGACATTTGCTTGATGGCTTCCTTGTGCTTAACGCCGAATCGTTGCTCCTCGTCCACCACCAGCAGTCCCAGATCTTTAAAGACCACGTCTTTTTGAAGCAAGCGGTGCGTGCCCACAATAATATCGATCTCGCCTCGCCGAAGTTGTCGCAGGATTTCCTGCTGTTGTTTCGTTTTTTTAAAGCGGTTGATCACCTGCACTTTAATGGGAAAGCCCCGCAGACGGGCAGCGATGGTTTTAAGATGTTGCTCGGACAAAATGGTGGTGGGTACCAGCACCGCCGCTTGCTTAGAATCGTTGACGGCTTTAAAGATAGCGCGAAGTGCCACCTCAGTTTTACCAAAGCCCACGTCACCGCAAAGCAAGCGATCCATCGGGCAGGGCTTTTCCATATCCGCCTTGATTTCATCAATACAGCGAATCTGGTCATCGGTTTCGGCATAGGCAAAGTTGTCCTCAAACTGCCGTTGCCAATCACTGTCCTTTGAAAAAGCAAAGCCCGGTGCCTTTTGTCGACGGGCATACAGTTCAATGAGTTCTTTGGCAAGAATCTTGGTCTGATTGCGCGCCTTGGCCTTGGTCTTTTCCCACGCGCCCGAGCCCAGACGGGAAAGCTTGACCTTGGTGTCCTCGGCGGTCCCCATATATTTGGCAATGAGATCCAGCTGATTGGTGGGGACGTAAAGGGTATCCCCCTTATCGTAACCAATGGTCAGGTAATCCTTGACCACGCCGTGGTTATCCACCTGTCGGATACCACGATACACGCCGATACCGTGATGCACGTGCACCACCAGATCACCCGGTGCAATATCCGCAAAAGAGCGTATCTTTTCGCCCAAGCGGTGGCGCACACGGCGGGGAGCGCTCTTTTTGAGCACCTTATCTCCCAACAATAATATCTGATGACCGATCTCACAGTCCAGCATCAGCGAATCAGGTACCAGACAAACCGTCCCCTTTTGCACCTGTGTGCCAAAGGGCAGTTCCAGAAAATTCATCATCTTGGCGGCGCTGTCACCGCCTCCGGTACAGAAAAAGACACTGCGATCCTTGAGTGCCTGAGCGATCTCCTCACGCATCATATCGTGATCGTTACGGGCGACGGCATCCTGTCGCACAGAAATTTCTTCCAGAAAGGACAGTTTACCGAAATATCCCGACAGCGGCAACTGGCTCAGAAAGATTGCCTTTTGCTCGCCGATGATCTGCACGAAATCTTCAAAAGAAAAATAATATCTCTCTTTCGGGAAAAAGGGCAGCCGCTGTTCGACCATACGCTTGCTGTCTTCCTCAAACTGCCACTTCAAAAATTCAAAGCGCTCCCGCATACCGCCCCACTCACATACAAACAGCAAGCTCTGCGGCAAAAAGTCGGTAATTCGATGCTCGCCCATTTCCATCGGCAGATAGCGATCGCGGCCGCTGATGCCAAGACCGCTGCGCAGCATATCCACATCTTTTTCAGCCTTTTCTTTGGCCATCGGGTCTTTGATGTGGGCGAGTCTTTTTTCTATCATTTCGGCCAGCGCCTTGTCCCGACGGTGTCTGTCAAAGTTGGCTCCTGCCGCACCGATTGAAACTTCCTGCAGCTGTTCGCTTCTTCTCTGGCTGACCACGTCAAAACGGCCAATGCCGTCGATCTCGTTGTCAAAAAAATCAATTCGAATGGGCGAGGGTTGTTCCGGCGGATAAACATCCACGATAGAACCACGCACCGCATAACTGCCTGCACCCTCTACCATATCCTGTCGGTTGTAGCCGTTGTCCTCCAAAAAGGCGATCAGATCGCCCATCTCGACCGTTTGGCCCACACGAAAAGAACTCTTTTGCCTTAGCAGCTCTTGCGGATCGGGGCAGAGTGTGGCGTAACCGTCAGCGGTGGTCACCACCATACGAATCTCGCCGCTGAGGCATCCGCCCAGAACCCTGAGCCTTGCAAAAGCGGCATCGGCGGCGGCCGCATCCATCGCATCAAACACCAGATCTTTGGCAGGCAGTACCGCCACCTCATTTTCAGAAAATACACCACGCAAAGAATCGGCGATCTTTTCCGCCTCCCCCTCTCCGGGTGCTACAAATATCGCCGTTTGATTCAGTTGATGTGCAATGGCGGCGCCAATCAGTCCCTGCACCGACAAGGGCAGCCCGTGCAGTACAGAAGGGTAAGGTGCCGCGCGCTTACTCTCGCACAGTCGACCAACACTATCAAGTCCGACCAGCGAGGACAGAAGAATATCAGACAAAAAGATCACCTCCCGGTGCCAAAAAGTCATTGCGCCACAGAAAAATAATAAATAAAAAAATTTAAGTGTTTGCATCGCCGCGTAGGGACCGGCGTCCCCGGCGGTCCGTCCCCGGCGGTCCGCAAATTTTAAATTTAAAAAAGGGGTCTGACCCCTTTTTTAAAATTATTCAAATAATCCCGACGGATAAATGCCCTCCTCGGTGGCTTGCTTTAAAAAGTCTGCCATCACGGGGCGGTCAGCGGCGTAGGTGACGCCGTACCACTTGGCCGTGGTTTCCAGTACGTCTACCGTACAGTTGCCTGCATCGATCTCATCCTGCACCAAAAACGGCAGGAAAAACTCTGCTTTTTCGGGGTTCTGCGGCAGTTCATCTTGCAGGAATTTTTTAAGTCCCTTCTCCAGCGAATCAAAAATCGTGGGAGTAAAGCCCCAGCAGTTCATGCTGACCAGACTGTATTCGGGCAGTGCGGTCCACACGTTCTTTTCAAGATAGGCAATACCATCTTCCGTTTGCTCAATGTGCGTGCGTTCCACAACCTGCGTCAACTTGTCGCCCTCAGTCAGACAAACGCCTCGGCTGACGTAACCGTTTTCGGTGACGGTATTTTTAAGAATGTAACCCGCCATACAGAAGTTGCCACGCTCGGCATTTCTGAGAAACTTTGCCACTTGCACAAAGGCATCTCTGCCGTAAAAGTCATCGGAATTGATGACCGCGAAGTTATCTTCGACCGCTTTTCTAGCGCACCATACGGCGTGACCCGTACCGAGCGGCTTGGTGCGACCCTCGGGGAAGCTAAAGCCTTCGGGCAAGTCGGAAACAGACTGAAAAGCGTATTCTACCTTAACCTTATTTTCCACTCGCTTACCGACGGTTTCACGAAACAGTTCCAGATTTTCCTCTTTGATGATAAATACAACCTTATCAAAACCTGCCTGCACGGCATCGTAAATAGAATAATCTATAATAAATTCGCCGTGCGGACCAATGGGATCAATCTGCTTAAGGCCGCCATATCGGCTGCCCATTCCCGCTGCCATAATTACCAGTGTCATGAGTTTTTACCTCGTTTTCTGTTTTTAAAGTTCGATATCCACGCAAGCTCTGCTCTCTCTGACGGGGGTCATAAAAGCACCCACCGCCTTGTGATCGGGATGAACGATATAGGCTTCCAGATCCTCGTGAGAGGCAAAATCGGAAATAAGAATGAGATCAAAATTATCTGCCTTGACAGCGCAATCGGTATAGGTCTGGGAAGACAGGATCTGCGGAATCTTGGCAGGCAGTGCATCCAGCATTGCCTTGGTATGAGCTACGTTTTCTGCCTTGTTTTCCTCTTTGAATTTAAACATTACAATATGTCTTATCACTTCAGTAGTTCTCCAAATTCTTTTTTATATATATCAATCTTAGCCTGACATTCTGGCGCATCTTTGCCGGAGGACAAAATATAAAGCTTAACCTTAGGCTCAGTGCCGGAGGGACGGACGATGACGGTACAGCCGTCGTCCATAGTAAAGTGCAGTACATCACTCTTAGGCAGGCCCGTGGGAATTACGTTGTCCCCCTCGATGTACTCCCCTCTCATAAAGTCGCCCACACGCAGTGCCTTGCGACCGCCCACTTGGGTGGGAAGCTCGGCACGCAGAGAACTCATAATCTTGTTCATATTCTCGGTGGGGTTGGTGCCGCCGATGGTGAGAGATACGATCTGCTCCTGATAGTAGCCGTACTCCTCATACAGTGCAGCAAGACCCTGAGGCAACGTCATACCCTTGTCTTTGTAATACATCGCCATCTGGGCGATCAGCATAGTGGCCACCACGCTGTCCTTATCACGGGCATAGGTGCCCTTAAGGTAACCGTAGCTTTCCTCAAAGCCAAGCATAAAGGTATATTCGCCCGTTTTTTCAAACTCAGCGATATTCTCACCGATATATTTAAAGCCGGTCAGACACTCAACGTAGTGCAGTCCCAACTTCTGACAAATCTTCTGCGCCATACGGGTGGAAACGATAGAGGTCACCACCGCAGGCTTTTCGGGCAGTTTGCCGGTAGCTTTGAGCTGTTTGGCGATAAAGTCGATGAGCAGTACGCCGATCTGATTGCCGCTGAGCAGCGTGATCTCTCCCTTGTCATCCAGACAACCCACGCCCACACGGTCAGCATCGGGATCGGTGGCGATGATCAGGTCAGCACCCACCTCTTTTGCCTTGGCAATGCCAAGTGTAAAGCCGTCTTTTTCTTCGGGGTTGGGCGATTTGAGGGTGGGGAATTCGCCGTCGGGGATCATCTGTTCATCAACGGTGCTGACGTTGATGCCCAAGCGGCGCATCATCATAGGCACCAAACGGTAACCGGTACCGTGGAACGGAGTATAGACCACCTTAAGCTGTCTGGCCTCTTCGCTCAGCGCGCTCATATCCAACTGCTCTGCCATAACGGCGGCCAGATACGCCTCGTCGATCTCCTCGCCGATGACGTTGTACAGACCTGCCTCTACGGCTTTTTCTTTATCCATACGCTCAATATCCAGAGGATCTACCTCTGCAATTTTCTTTTGCAACAGTTCTGCCAGATCGCCTGCGATCTGTGCGCCGTCCTCGTAGTAGACCTTGTAGCCATTATATTCCTTGGGGTTGTGAGAAGCGGTGATGTTGATACCCATAATGGTGCCCAGCTTGCGCACCGCAAAGCTCAGCTCAGGCGTGGGGCGAAGTTCGTCGAACACATATGTCTTAATGCCCATAGCGCACAGTGTCAGTGCGGTGGCTTCGGCATAGGCCACGCCGTTGTTACGGCTGTCATGGGCAATCACTACGCCGCGCTCCATATATTCCTTGCCGAGAGAAACGATATAGTTAGCAATGCCCTTGGTCGCACGGCTGACGGTATTGATATTCATACGATTGGTACCGGGACCCATAATACCGCGCAAGCCCGCTGTACCGAAGGCCAGCGAGGAACCAAAGCAGCTCTCCAGCTGGTTTTCATCGTCCAGCATCAATATGGCCTGTGCCTTGGTCATTTCATCTACCGAGTGGCTGATAACCCATCTTTTACATTCATCTTTGCAATTCATAGGATAGCCTCCTTGTATCTAAATGTTTAGTTTTCTTTATAACTCTTAAGTGCCTGCGCCAACTGATCGGGACAAGACGTGTTCTTGAATCCGCAACGAATGCCCGACAAACGGGAGATCGCTTCGTCAATATCCATGCCCTCGATCAAAGCACCGATGCCTTGCAGATTGCCGTTGCAACCGCCGAGAAAGGTGACATTATATACCTTGTGATCCTTCACGTCAAAATCAATTTTCTGGGAACAAACGCCTTTGGTTTTGTATTGCATTCGCATTCACCTCTTTTTATGATATCTTTGGTAAAATCAAGCAAGAATAAATGATCTCTTGCTTGATTTTACCGCCAAGATTTATCGTGGATTTTTGGGTACAAACCATCTCGCTGTCGGCCTTTGCCTCCATCTCAACGGTATGTCCGCCAAGCATCAGCCGCTTGCGCTCTGATGCACTATACCAAAACAGTCTGTGCGTGGAGCCGCACAATTTGTGTTAGTTTCGTTTCTACAAATGTTTTTTCATTGAATTTTGGGTACAAACCATCTCGCTGTCGGCCTTTGCCTCCATCTCAACGGTATGTCCACCAAGCATCAGCCGCTTGCGCTCTGATGCTCTGCAAAAGTTTTTAGAGTTCTTTTCTGTTCTCTATACTGCTTGAAAGGGTGGCCGCATCGGTGTACTCCAGCGAGCCGCCCACGGGAATGCCCAGCGCCAGCGCCGTCACACGGACTCCGAAGGGCTTGAGAAGTTTGGCAATATAGAGTGCGGTGGTCTGCCCCTCCACACTGGGGTTGGTGGCCATGATGATCTCTTTGATGTCCTCGTTTGCCACCCGTTCCAACAGAGAACGCACCGTCAGCTCGTCGGGACCCACACCGCTGAGCGGTGAGATCAGTCCGTGCAATACGTGGTACTGTCCGTGATACTCTTTCATTTTTTCCACCGCTTCGATATCACCGGGTTGCTCCACCACGCAGATGGTGGCGGCATCTCTGGTCTTATCCGCGCAGATGTCGCATACCTCACGGTCTGTCAGCCCGTGGCATTTTTCACAGTAGTGAATGCCCTCTTTGGCGGCCAGCAACACCTTGGCAAATTCCTCACAGCGGCTCTTGTCCCCCGAAAGAACAAAGTATGCCATTTTCTGTGCGCTCTTGGCACCGATGCCGGGCAGTCGCTCAAACTGCGCGATGAGTTGATTGAGTAACGGAATATTCTTCACTCGCACTGACCTTTCTTTTTCAAATCAGCATTTTGCCGCAGGCAAAATGGTTTCCTTAACGATCGCGCCGCAGGGTTGGCGCGATCATATCATATAGCTTTTTGTCGATAGGTAAAAAGCCATATTTCATATTGCCGCAGGCAATATTTCACTTTTGCGCCGTGCGCAAAAATTTCATTTAAAACATACCCGGAATGTTCAGGCCTCCGGTAATGGCGCCCATTTTTTCTTCCATGGTCTTGCTGGCTTTGGACAGCGCATCGCGCACTGCGGCCGTCACCAGATCCTCCAGCATCTCCACATCGTCGGGGTCGACGGCTTCGGGATCGATCTTAATGCTGATAAGTTCTTTTTTACCGTTAACTTCGGCTGTAACCATACCGCCGCCGGCCGTTGCCGTAAAGACGGTTTCCTCTACCTCGGTCTGGGTGGTTTCCATCTGCGCCTGCATCTGCTGCAGCTGACGCATCATATCTCCTCGTTTCATCTGAACGCCTTCGGGAAGTCTTGCTTTCATATATTTTTACTCCTCTACAGTAATATCGGGCATCGCCAACAGATCGTCCATCGGGTCAGCCGCTTTCATTTTCGGTTTTCCGGGATCGACAAAGCGCATTGTATACGTTTTGCCGTCCGCTTTTTTCATAGCGTCGAGAATGGCATTCCGAACGGCTTCCTGCTCCAGACGCATACGGGTAAAGCCGCTCTCGACCGCAAACACCAGACGATCTCCCTCGATGGTCGGTGTATGCTCCATCAACATAGCCAGCACGTCCTGCCGTCCTCCCTGCCGCAAAACATCCAGCGCCACTTGCCAATTTTTTTGATCAACGGGTGTCGCTGCAGGGGCAGGCGTTTTCTTGGGAGCCGGCGGCTCAATGGGAGGCGGCTCGGGCAACGGAACGCTCTCTGTCACGGGCGGCGCCTCTTTTTGAACGAGTGTGGGGGGTGCCCCTTTTTCCAGTGCCTCCACACGGGCCACCAATGAGGCAGGCGCAGTGGTCAGCTTGGGATCGCACATCCGCATCAGCGTGATCTCGGTCATCACACGGCTGTCGGCCGTGAGCGCAATGTCACGCATACCCTTTTGCAGGGTTTCCAGAGAATAGAGCAATCTGCCCTTTCCCATCGTTTGCATAATGTCTTTGAGTGCGGCGGTTTCTTCGGCAGAACGGGAAGCCGCTACCAGATCGGGTGCCACGTCAACCAACGCCGCATCTCTGAGCAGCACTGCCATTTCACTGAGCAGGCGACTGATGTCCTTGGACGCACGCCACATATCATTCAAAAAGCGCAGTACCGAAGCGGTATCGCCTGCCGCCATCGCCTTCAGTGCGCCAAGCATTCCGTGCGGATCGCAAAGCCCCAGCAGATCGCCCACAGCGGCGGCATCCACTCTGCCCTCCAGAGCAGTGGCTCTCTCCAACAGGGACAGTGCATCTCGCATAGAGCCCTGACCCATGCGAGCCAACATTGCGGCAGCCTCTTCGGTCAGATCGATGTTTTCACAAGCGGCCACGTACTGCAGACGATCGGCAATGTCCGGCGCGTCAATACGGCGGAAATCAAAGCGCTGACAGCGTGACAGAATGGTGGCCGGCACCTTGTGCAGTTCGGTGGTGGCCAGAATAAAGATAACGTGAGAGGGTGGCTCCTCAATGGTTTTGAGTAAGGCATCAAATGCAGGGCCGCTCATACGGTGTACCTCGTCGATGATATACACCTTATATTTTACCAGTGCGGGCGTATAAATTACGTCCTCACGAAGCTCTCGAACATTGTCAACAGAGTTGTTGGAGGCGGCATCGATCTCAAAAACGTCGGTGACCGATCCCTCCAGAATGCCCCTGCATGCGGCACATTCGTTGCAGGGATTGCCGTTTTGCGGGTGTTCGCAGTTGACCGCGCGGGCGAATATTTTGGCGCAGGTGGTCTTACCCGTGCCACGGGTACCGGTGAACAGATAAGCATGCCCCACTTTACCGGCGGTGATCTGTCCGACCAGTGTGCGTGTCACGGCTTGCTGTCCCACCACGTCGCTGAACTGAAGCGGTCTGTATTTTCTATATAAAGCTTGATACACGGTGTAAGCACTCCCCTTTTACGTTGTTTGGAAAAGACAAGCGGCCCGGCGAAAGATACGGGATCTTGGCAACAAACCATTTCCTCATCGACTCAAAGGTTTGTCACCAAGCATCAACCGCTGATGCTCTGATGCTCTATACCAAAATGTCCCATTTTTTGTAATAAATGATCGACGGAATTCACCACCGCACACCCCTTACTGGCCCGTTTTGTCCGGTCTTCCACAAGAGCCGTTCTCAAGACAGGCGTACCGTCGGCACATACCATGACCTGCTTAATGCTGCTCGGTTCCCCGCCTGACATGGTTCACAGGATGATATTGCGACGGACCTATCTCTCAACAAACGACCCTTGCTTCCGATTGCGGTCAGCGCAGTCGCATAAGGAGCATTGCCCCGCTATAGCGGATTTGCGGTACAGGGTGCCGCTACCTCCCCGGTTGTGCGGTGGTGGATCCCGTCGATCCACATTGATTTAGTCTTGGAGCATATAGTCGCTGAGCACACGCTCGCTGACACGCTCGTATTTGTCTGCCATATTGAGAATGACAGCCTCGTCAAAGGCCTTACCCACCAGACTGAAGCCGATCGGCATACCCTCGGAATCGTTGCCGCAGGGTACACTAATGGCAGGCAAGCCTGCAATATTGACGGTAACAGTGCAGATATCCGCCAGATACATCTGTGTCGGATCATCGCTTTTCTCCCCGATCTTAAAGGCGGTGTCGGGGGCGGTGGGCGTCAGAATGACGTCGCACTCTTCAAATATAGCCTCATACTCCTTGCGGATCTTTTCCCGCAGCAGCGTTGCCTTTTTATAGTAAGCATCAAAATAACCGCTGCTCAGCGCATAGGTGCCCAGCAGAATACGGCGCTTGACTTCGTCACCGAAGCCCTCGTTACGAGTGTTGATGAGTACCTCTTCAAAGGTGTCACCCTCTCCGCTTCTGTGACCGTACTTAACGCCGTCGTAGCGGGCCAGATTGCTGGAAGCCTCAGCAGAGGCGATCAGATAATAGGCCGCAATGGCATAGGGCAAAGACGGCAGAGATACGTCCACGATCTCGCAACCCATTTCTTTGTATTTGAGAACGGCGCTCATCACCGCTTCTTTGACTTGCGGTGCAATGCCCTCGGCAAAAAATTCCTTGGGCAGACCGATCTTTTTACCGCTGATGTCTTTATCAAAGATATCGCCCAGCGGAGCCAGACCCTTGGCCAGTGTCATATCGTGACCGTCATCATAGGTGATGGCATCCAAGAGATAAGCGCAATCTCTGGCGCTCTTGGCAATCGGGCCGATCTGATCCAGCGAAGAGGCAAAGGCCACCAGACCGTAACGGGATACCCGTCCGTAGGTGGGCTTAAGTCCCGTCACTCCGCAGAAAGAAGCAGGCTGACGGATAGAGCCGCCGGTATCACTGCCAAGAGATGCCGGTGCCAGACCTGCCGAAACGCAAGCCGCACTGCCGCCGGAGGAACCGCCGGGTACACGGCTGATATCATAAGGATTACGGCAGGTACCGTAATACGATGTGGTGGTGCTGGCGCCCATGGCAAACTCGTCCATATTGTTCTTGCCCAGAATAACCGCGCCCTGCGCCTTAAGCGCCGCCACAACGGTAGCATCATAGGGCGCAATGAAGGTATCCAGCATCTTGGAGCCGCAGGAGGTGCGTACCCCCTTGGTACAGATATTGTCCTTGATGGCAACGGGAATACCCGTCATCGGGGCGATGTCGCCCGCATCAATTCTCTTTTGCGCCGCCTCAGCCTGCTCGAGCGCCTCTTTTTCACACAGGGTGATATAGGAGTTGATCTCCCCCTCTACCTTTTTGGCACGTGCCAAAAAATGCTGTGTCAACTCGACGGCGGTAATATCGTGATTATCCAGCAGATAACGCAGTTCTTTAAAAGATTTGAGATGGAAATTCATGTGCTTACTCTCCTATGATCTTTTTCACGGCAATAAAGTGGAACTTACGGTCGGGCACATTCGCCAGCGCCTCGTCTATCGGCAAAGAGGTACCCACCTCATCCGCACGAAGATTTTGCTGCTGTCCGGGAAATGCCAAAGGATAGTCCTCCGCCTTGATCTCCACATCCTTGATACTGTCCATCAAGTTGAGAATGCTCTCCATTTCCAAAGCCACTTTCTGCTTTTTATCGTCATCAAAGGACAGCTTTGCCAGCTTGCAAAGATAGTCCATCAGTTTTGTATCTGCCATGTTGTTTCTCCTACAAACATTTTTATTAATTTATTATATAATATATTATCGCTTTTTTCAAGTACTAATTATAGGAATCCTCACTTCACGACACCGATCTTCACAAAATGACATAGTTTACCCCCCAATAACATTATAACATCCGAAAACGGACAAGACGGACGTCTTTCAAAAATGGGGGCATCGGTGATTTTCTTCTCTCACACTCTCTTCTGCTCTCTTCTATTCTTTTCTCTTCTTTTCTATGGCGTGACACAAGCGTGACAAAAGCGTGACACATACGCGCAATCCATGTGCTGACAAGCAAAACAGCCGCATACACCTGCAAAACAGCTACGTAAAAAAAACGGACAAAAGCGTACAGACCACACCAAAAAACAAGCAAAAACGTACAGGCCACACTAAAAAAACGGATAAAGCGGACAAGCCTACCAAAAAAATACACAGAAATTGTCTTATTTTTAACTTTT
>JAFZEA010000004.1 GCA_017560905.1 Clostridia bacterium | reverse complement strand
TCTGTGTGCTCAAAGATGATCCCGGTCATGTTCTAAAAACGTGCTCGTGGCTACAAACCGTCCCTCGACCTGCCCTGCAATCTCTATTATACACCCGGTTTTCATCCGTTGTGTGTGTTTTGTGAAATCATGCGGGGTTCTCTTGTGTTATCTGAATTTTCTCACAATGTTAAAAACACAACAGAACTGTCCCCTTGTGTTCAAGAACGACCAATTTTACGATAATGATATCGCGATGAGTTCTTCTATTTGATCTTTCCTCTCTTTTTGGGGGGCTTGTTTTAGTGCACCCTTTTTTAGAGGGTTTTCACGCTAACCGTCCCCTTGTCCCCAACAAAAAATCAAGCGTTGCAGCATGGATTTTGCGTCCCTTCGGCAACGCTTTTTTATCGGCTCTTTGGCGGGACTTGACCAAACATTACCGCCAAGGGTGAGGGCTTCTTTTTGGTGTGGTGAAATAAAAAAATGTGGATATAATAACTATATTCACAGTAAAAAATGTCATATTAAAGAGAGGAATCACTGCTTATGAGCATGAAAACAAACAGAGTGCGCCCGTTTGGTGCGCGCGACAAATTCGGCTATATGTTTGGTGACTTCGGTAACGACTTCACCTTCATTTTGTCCACAATGATCCTGCTGAAGTTTTATACCGACGTTATGGGCGTTTCTGCCGCGATCGTCGGTACTCTTATGATGCTGGCCCGCTTTGTGGATGCCGTCACCGACGTCGCTATGGGACGTATCTGCGACCGCAGCAAGGTTACGGCGGCAGGTAAGTTTAAACCCTGGATCATGCGTATGTGTGTTCCCGTTGCGCTGGCTTCGTTCCTTATGTATGCGCCGGGTCTGGGCGGTGACGTGATCGGCACCTGGTCTTACGGCTTACGTGTTACTTGGCTGGTCGTCACCTATTTGCTGTGGGGCTCTTTCTGCTACACCGGCATCAACATTCCTTACGGTTCTATGGCTTCTGCCGTTTCTGCGGAACCCGGTGACCGTCAGTCTTTATCCACCTTCCGCACGATGGGCGGTACGCTGGCAGGTATTTTCCTCGGCGTGGGTCTTCCCCTGATCGCTTATGACAGTGACAACAACCTGATCGGCAGAAACGTAGCGCTGGCCGCCGCTTTGTTCTCGGTACTGGCCATCGGTTGCTACCTGCTTTGCTACAAGATGGTTACCGAGCGTGTGGTCCCCGAAGAGGATTCGCAGCAGGCGGTTTCCGTCGGTACGATGATCAAGCGTGCCTTTACCAACCGCGCACTGCTGTCCATCATCGTGGCTTCTGTCGTTATGCTGCTGGCGCAGCTGACAATGCAGAATATGGTCAGCTACGTCTATCCCGACTACTATGAGGCCGCTTCTTTGCAGAGTGTGGGCTCTGTGGTTATGATGATCGGTATGGTCATCGCCGCCGCACTTGCCAAGCCCCTTACCAACAAGTTTGGTAAGGCAGAGGTCTGCACCTTCTCCAGTATTGCAGGCGCTGTGGTTTGTCTGATCACTTGGGTTATGAAGCCCAATGTATATGTTTATATGTGTCTGATGGCTCTGTTCTGGTTGTTCCTGGGTGTGTTCTCTATGGTCAACTGGGCGCTCATCACCGACGTTATCGACTACTCCGAGATCAGAAACGGCAAACGTGAGGACGGCTCTATCTATGCTATGTACTCCTTTGCACGTAAGTGCGGTCAGGCTTTGGCTTCGGGTCTCAGCGGCTGGCTGCTGACCGCCATCGGCTACAGCTCCGAGCTGGCCGCCGCAGGCGAGAAACAGGGTGAGGCCGTACTGAGCGGCATCTTCTCCATTTCCAATCTCGTTCCCGCCATCGGTATGTTGGCGCTGGCCGCTGTGCTGTGGCTGTGGTATCCGCTGCACAAAAAGCAGGTCGATGCCAACGTGGCTTACTTGAAATCTAAGCACGAAAACGAATAAAACAACTTTTGCCATTGGAGGATATTTCATTGAGAACTGTATATAATTTTAACCAAAAATGGGCGTTTACCAAGCAGGCAAGCGAGCTTCCGGTACAGCTGCCCACCGATTGGTGCTGGGTCAACCTGCCGCACAGCTGGAATGCCATTGACGGTCAGGACGGCGACAACGACTATTTCCGTGGTGTCGGCTACTATGCCAAGATCGTCAACAGGGCCGATCTTCCCGAAGCGGAGCGCTATTATCTTGAAATTCAGGGCGCCAATTCTTCCGCCGACGTTTATCTCGACGGCAAGCATCTGGCGCATCACGACGGCGGCTACTCCACCTGGCGCGTAGATCTCACAGAGGGTCTGAGTGTTAACAACCTGCTGGTGATAACCGTTGACAACGCTGCAAACGAAACCGTATATCCACAGATGGCTGACTTTACCTTCTACGGCGGTCTGTACCGTGATGTTAACATCGTGTGTGTCAGCGAGTCGCATTTTGAGCTGGAGCATTTCGGTGGCAATGGCCTTAAGGTCACCCCCGAGGTCTGCGGCAAAGACGGTAAGGCAGAAATCGAGGTCTGGATCGCCAACGCCAAAATGGGGCAGTCCGTCCGCTACACCGTGGCCGGCGGTGACAAGAAATTTGAGGTTGTGTCTACCGAGAGCAAAGCGTTCATTGAGGTACCCGACGTTCATCTGTGGCACGGCCGTAAGGATCCCTATCTCTATACCGTTACGGCAGAACTTATCGACGGGGAAACGGTTATCGACAGCGTTTCCGCTCGTATCGGCTTCCGTACCTTCCGCATTGATCCCGACAACGGTTTTATTCTCAACGGCGAAGAGTATCCGCTGCGCGGCGTTTCTCGTCATCAGGATCGCTGGGGTATCGGCAACGCACTGCTTCCCGAGCATCACAGAGAGGATATTGAACTGATCTGTGAGGTGGGCGCGACCACCATTCGTCTGGCGCACTATCAGCACGCACAGTACTTCTATGATCTGTGCAACGAAAAGGGTCTGGTGATCTGGGCAGAGATTCCCTATATCTCCAAGCATATGCCCACCGGTCGTGACAACACGATCGCTCAGATGACCGAGCTGATCACACAAAACTATAACCATCCCTCCATCGTGGTTTGGGGACTGAGCAACGAGATCTCTATCGGCGGCTCGGACGAGGATCTGCTGGAAAACCATCGTATCCTCAACGATCTTTGCCACAAGATGGACAGCACCCGTCTGACCACCATTGCGGCCGTCACGATGTGCAAGATGGACGATCCCTATCTGCAGATTCCCGACGTCGTTTCCTACAACCACTACTTCGGTTGGTACGGCGGTGAAACCTCCCAAAACGGTCCCTGGTTTGACAAATTCCACGCCACCCATCCCAATATCCCGATCGGTTGCTCCGAGTATGGCTGTGAGGCGCTCAACTGGCACACCTCCAATCCTATGCAGGGTGACTATACCGAGGAATATCAGGCCTATTACCACGAAGAACTCATCAAGCAGTTCTTTACACGTAAATATCTCTGGGCGACACACGTATGGAATATGTTTGACTTTGGCGCCGATGCCCGTAATGAGGGCGGCGAAAACGGTCAGAACCACAAGGGTCTGGTTACCTTTGATCGTAAGTACAAGAAGGATGCTTTCTATGCCTACAAGGCTTGGCTGAGCGACGAACCCTTCGTGCATTTGTGCGGCAAACGTTATGTTGACCGTGTGGAAGACGTCACCAAGGTGACGGTCTATTCCAACCTGCCCGAAGTGGAACTGTTTGCCAACGGCGAGAGTCTGGGCAAAAAGACGGCTGATGATCATTTCTTCTATTTTGACGTTGCCAATGTCGGCACCACTCAGCTTGTTGCCGTGGCAGGGGATTGCCGTGACGAGAGCGTTATCAACAAGGTGGACACCTTTAATTCTGCCTATCGTCTGGTGGAAAAGGGCGCTATTCTCAACTGGTTTGATATTGAGACGCCTGAGGGCTATTTCTCCCTTAACGACAAGATGGGCGACGTCATCGCCACCGTGCGCGGCAAGATGATCTTTATGGGTCTGGCGGCCAAGATGATGGGCGGCGGCAAAAAGGCCGCAGGTTTTGACGTCACACCCGATATGATGAGTATGATGAACGGCTTTACCGTACTGCGACTGCTTACGCTGATGGGCGGTATGATGGACGCAAAGTTTACCAAGGAACAGCTGCTCGATCTCAACGCACAGCTCAACAAGATCAAAAAACCCAAAGCAAAAAATAACAACTGAGTAAAAGGCGTTTGTCCTGTAACAGGACAAACGCCTTTATATTTAACAAATTTTACTTTAGGGGTCTGACCCCTAAAGTAAAAAATTTAACGTTAGTACACACCTGTAATTTTTTCTGAAAGTAATTCATAACGAAAGTATTGTTTTTGGAAGCCTTGCGCTGCAAGGCTTTTCTCTGTTTTCCGCCAACAAATCTCCTGCCGGGAGTAGTAACCAAGGCATTCTCATCCGTCTGTACGGTGAAAAAATATACACCTCTGTGTTACTCTCCTTGAAGGGCGGCAGCCCATCTGCGTCGAAAGCCTTGCTGCTGCACATTTTTTCACCGTACAGATCGTGGATTTTTTGAGAGAAAAATTCTCTTGTTTCAAGGCGTGCGAGTAAAGTATAATTGTTTTATTCTTTATGAGCACAACACAGAAGTGAGAAATTTTACCTCAAAAAACGGATGATAATGCCTTGGTTACTACTCTTTGTACGCCGACGGAGCTTTGTTGACGAAATGAAACTTCCTTTTTTGACACCCACCTTTTTGGTCTTTTATAATTCTACTAAGAAATTGTCGGGGTGCTGGCCGTCGGCAAAGTCTTGGTAGCGCTTGCCCAGTGTGCGCACCAGCGCTCTGCATTCGTGGTAGCGGCAGTCTTGATGGTAGCGGCAGCTCTCGCAGTCGGAGAGCGTACAGCTGAGCAGATCGCCGTCAAAGGGGGTCAGCCCTTTGTCCAGACGAGCGTACAGCTTGTCTGGGTAGGCGCTCTCGAAAAACTTGTAGAGGATGACTCTGATCTTGTCTTCGTCGATGCCGTCGTTTTTCATCTCCAGATACTTTGAGATGCAGGCGCAATACTGCTTGCTTTGCTCGTCTACGCTGTGCCAGCGTTGCAGAGGCGCCAAGATACTGATCACCTCGGCAAAGCGGCCGCGGCGGTAGCAGGCGTAGGCACGGGTGAGGCGGGCGAGCAGGGGACGGTTGCTGCCCACCATGGGGATGCCTGCATTGATGTCAAAGGCATCTGTTCGGGCAAAGTTGTTTTTAATAACGTTTATAAAGCCGAGCATCCAGTCCAGCTCCGCATCGGTGGCGGCAGGCGCATTTTTGAAGACCTCGCGAGCACTGTCTCCCAGTACCTGCTCGGGAATGACTTCGGCCAGTCGCACCGCTCTGGTTTCGGAGAAACCGGGGACCACAAACTTGTAGCTGTGGAAGCCGAGGAAGGAGAAGTTGCGCACGTAGACAGGCCGGCCTAAATCACGGTAGAGGGAGAGCATGTAGTTGAGCAGCTCTTTGTTGGTCTTGCCGCTGTTGTCGGCAAATTGGGTGGCAGGGGTGTCACAGGTCAGCTCGCCTGCAAAATAGTCGGCGGTGTACAGACCGTTGCCGTCGCGCAACTGGTTGAGAACGTTGTTGATGATGGGAAAGTCGGTGACCTTGCGCAGGATCTTACTGTTGTGGGAAGCCTTGAGGTCATTGATGTGGCGACCCTGGAACATCTCTGTCAGCGTTCTCTGCAGGGCGATCTCCAGCACGGGGTCGGCGGCGACGTTGACGTGATAGGAATGGTCATTTTTGTTGATGACACGGGTGGACACAACGGGGAAGCCGTTGCCGATGGAATAGTCAAATATCGCTACGTCCAGATTGCCCTCTTCTCTGAGCTGTTTTAAGATGGCGGAAACGGTGGGAAACTGCTGCAGCACCGACTCTTCGATCTGCGGAGCGGCGGTGCCGCTGATGAGTTTCTTCTGGCAGGCGTAGCGTTCCATCATTTCGGACAGGGCGTGTACCCACGCTTCTTCCTTGGTGTTGCCGGCGCAGTTGCCGTTGGCAGAGTACATACGGTTGACAAAGGCGGCGGGCAGGTAAACGTATTTGTCTTCAAATAAGCTGTAAAAGGGAATGCAGAGGATGCTATCGTCGTCGACGCAGGAATAGATTTGGCAACGCTCGGCCAGCATTTCTCGTGTGAGGGAATATTCGGGGTAGGCATCGATGAGGTGATCCATCCATTCACTCTCTGCCACAAGCTCGGCAGAGCTCATATATCTTGCATCGGGGGCAAAGGTCTGCAGATTCATCTCCCCGTCGCGGATGAGCGACTGGTAGCCCTCCAAAAAGAGTCCCGACTGCAAGCGCTCAATGCACTCCGCATAGGCGCTGGCACGGGCAAACTCTCGGGAAACACCCTTGCCGTTGCTGATGGAAATGCCGTCCCTCAGATGCAGGTTGAGCGAATGGCAGTTGTCAATACCGGAGTCATTCCATCTCTCCTCAACCTCGATGCCAAGCTCAGCGAGAATGTCACGCAGATGCTCTACCGTGGTGACGGGATCGTTGTCTTTGAATTTTTCGTCAATAAATCGCATTTTTGGGAGTTCCTCCGATATATAAGTCTTGCTTTGTATTGTAGCATAGCGGCAGGGAGATGTCAACAAATGAGGGGGAGGGAAAATCAGGTAAGTCGGAAATATCTGTTGCGTAATGCTTTTGTATGTGATATAATGAGAAAGTAAAAATTCAAAGGAGAAAAAACTATGAAAAGAATACTGGCTTTATTACTGGCAATGATGCTGCTGCTCAGCTTTGCGGCTTGCAGTGCGCCCGCTGAAAACAACGAGGGCGGCGAGACCAACAGCGGTGAGACCGAAAACGCTGAAGTGACCGTCGGCTCGACTCTCCTTGCTGATTTTAAGGCAAAGGCAGACGGCACGGCTCAGGAGATCGCAGAGGGATTGCTGGAAAACGAGATCATCCAGTTTATGGGTGCGGCAATGCCTGTGGAGCAGGGTCTTTTGACCGGCTTTGGCGAAACCGAGATCAAGGGATTTAAAGAGGGCGTGATGTTTGCGCCCATGATCGGCACCATTCCCTTTGTCGGCTATATCTTTACACTGGAAGAGGGCACCGATGTCGAGACCTTTAAGACCACACTTAAGGACAATGCCAATCTGCGCTGGAACATCTGCACCACGGCTGAGGAGCTGGTGGTGGAAAACGAGGGAGATAAAGTGTTCTTCCTGATGTGCCCCAAGAGCTTTGAGCAGGCCGAAGGCGGCGAAGCCGAGGGCGGCGATGTCGGCGGCGATATGGCTGTCGGCGGCGAGGATATGATTCCTGCCGAGGATGGTATTACTTTAGAATAATCAAATGCGAGGGCTGTAAAAATAGTCCGGAACGCAAAAGGCGGAACTAAACAAACGGAAACAATAGAATAGTTTTCACAAACAAAAAGGAAAGAAAAATACCATATCGTAAAAGTATGGTATTTTTCTATTTTAATATGCCTTTTGCTACAAACAATTTTTTCGAGCCCTGATTAGGGGAGAAATATGCTTTTTTCGGGAATTCCGTTTCTATATTATTTTTTGCCGTGTGTGCTGGCGCTGTATTTTTTGATGCCGAGAAAGCTCAAAAACGCAATGCTGCTGGTGAGCAGTCTTATCTTTTATGCGTGGGGCGAGCCTCGACTTGTGGCGCTGATGCTGCTGACGGTGGGATGCGGCTATGTGTTGGGATTGCTCACCGAGCGTGTGCCGAAGTACAAAAAGTTGTTTGTCACGCTGGCGGTGTGCATCTCACTGGTGCTGCTGGGTTACTTTAAGTATGTAGACTTCTTTATAGAGAATATCAATGCCGTGACAGGGCTGTCGCTGCCGCTGTTGAACGTGGCGTTGCCCATCGGCATCAGCTTTTACACCTTTCAGCTGTTGTCCTACAACGTAGACGTATACCGTGGCGAGGTGCCGGCGCAGAAAAACTTTATCGATCTTGCGACCTATATTGCGCTGTTTCCGCAGCTCATCGCAGGTCCCATTGTCCGCTACACCGACGTGGCTCGACAGCTTGGGGAGCGCACCCATTCTTTGGAGAAGCTGGCGCAGGGTGTGCGCCGCTTTGTGATGGGTCTGTCCAAAAAAGTGCTGGTGGCCAACACGCTGGGCGAGCTGTGCGACATCTTCCGCTCGTCGGAGGAGAAAAGCGTACTGTTTTACTGGATGTATGCTGTTGCATTTTCACTGCATATTTATTTTGACTTTTCGGGCTACAGCGATATGGCGATCGGACTGGGCAAAATGTTTGGCTTTTCTTTTAACGAAAACTTTGACTATCCGTATATTTCACGGAGCATTACCGAATTCTGGAGACGGTGGCACATATCGTTGGGCAGTTGGTTTCGCGATTACGTCTACATCCCGATGGGCGGCTCAAGAGTGTCCAAGGGACGGATGTTTTTTAACATCTTTACCGTGTGGATGCTGACGGGCTTCTGGCACGGGGCAGACTGGAACTTTATCGTGTGGGGGCTGTACTTTGCGGTACTGCTGGTCATCGAAAAGGTCTTTTTGTTGCCTTATCTGCAAAAATCCAAAGTGTCTGGTCATATATACGTACTGTTTTTGGTGGTCATCAGTTTTGTCATTTTTAATGCAAACTCGATGGGCGAGGCGATGGCGTATATTGGCGGAATGTTCGGCGGCGCACCGCTTTGCTCCGCAGAAACGCTGTATTATCTAAAGAGCTATGCAGTGGTACTGGTGCTGGCGGTATTGGGCGCCACTCCGCTGCCCAAGCGACTGGCGCAAAAGTATGGGGTACTGCAGTATGCGGAGCCTGTCGTGCTGGTCGGACTGCTCGCACTGGTGACGGCGTATCTGGTAGACGGATCGTTTAATCCGTTTTTGTATTTCCGTTTTTAGGGGGGAGCAAATGAAGATAAAAAATATTATAACACTCGTTTGCTGCGGCGTGTTTATGCTCACTTTCAGCGCGTGGTGCTTTTTCGGCCCCAAGGCGGAATATTCCGACAGTGAGCGAAGAGTGCTGGCAAAATTCCCCGAACTTTCGTGGGAACAGATTTCCTCCGGCGCATTTGCAAACGATTTTGAAGAATATGCAACCGACCGTTTTCCGATGCGGGATGCGTGGCGCAGTCTTAAGGCGTATGCACGGCTCGGTATATTTATGCAAGCCGATAACAACGACATTTTTGTTTCCGACGGACACATCTCAAAGCTGGAGTACCCGATCAAGTATGAGATGCTCGACCACGCCGCAGAGGTGTTGAGCTCGGTGGCTAAGCGTTATGCAGAGGGGGAGGTCTATTTTGCGATGATCCCCGACAAAAACAAGGTGCTCGCCAAGCTGAGCATTGACTATGAGGCGGTGGAGGCGTATATGGCGCAGAAGATGGATCTCGCCGAGGTCATTCATATCGGAGATATGCTTTCTGCCGAGGACTACTATTACACCGACACCCATTGGCGGCAGGAAAAGATCGTTGATGTCGCAGAGCGGCTCGGAGAGGCGATGGGGACAGACGTCCGCACCGAGTATGAGCAAAAGACCTTGGACACGCCTTTTTACGGTGTGTATGCAGGGCAGAGCGCACTGCGCACAAAGCCGGAACAGATCCGTTATCTTACCAATGACACCATCCGCTCGCTTACAGTGGAGGGCGCAGAGGTGTACGATATGAATAAGGCGCAGGGCAAAGACCCCTATGAAATGTTCCTCTCCGGCAATCAGCCGATTATCCGTATGGTCAATCCAAACTGTCCTGACGGAGAGCGGTTGATCCTCATTCGCGATTCCTTCGGCTCGTCCATAGCACCGCTTCTCATTGAGGGATTTAGCGAGATCACACTGGTCGATCTGCGCTATATCCGCTCGAATATGCTCACGCAGTACGTCGATTTTGAAGGGGCAAAGGTGCTCTTTTTGTACAGCACGCTGTTGCTTAATAATTCGTTGGCATTGAAATGATGAAAAGGAGATATGATTATGGCAACACTGGAATTCAGCTATTTTTGCAAGGCACTCAAACAGCAGGTCGCGTTTAACGTAACGTTAGGGGTCTGACCCCTTAGATAAAAAAATTTAACT
>JAFZEA010000039.1 GCA_017560905.1 Clostridia bacterium | reverse complement strand
GATGTTAATTCTTTTACAATTGGAAGAAGTTCTCTTACTTTTCTATACTTTCTAGGCATAACAAAACCTCCTATGGTAGTGTTTTAATTCTACCATAGGAGGCTCTTTTTTTCTATTGTCCGTTTTTACTGGACTTGTTCAGTCGAGTCTTCTCTTTTTTATTACTTTCTGAGGTTTTTGCGGGTCTCTTGCAGGGCGGCGAGGGAGGAACGAACGGTTTCCTCACTCTGCTCCAGCAGTCCGTCACAATAGCGGATGGCAGAGGTGCGCATCTCCTTGGCAGAGTTCTGCGCAGCGGTTACGATCTCATTGGCCTTTTGCTGGGCCAGACGGTAAACCTCCTGAGAGGATACCATCTTCTGTGCCTGTGCGTTGGCGGCGTTGATGATGGCTTCCGATTCGTTCTTGGCGCGGGAGAGAATGTCGTCACGCTGAGCCATAATCTGACGGGCACGCTTAATCTCTTCGGGCAGGGCGATGCGCATATCCTCTATAAATTCAAGAATCTGAGCGGAATCCACAACACTCTTTCCGCCGGACAACGGCAAGGACCAAGAATTTTCTACCAAATCTTCCATAGCGTTGATGATCTCTTCAAAATTCATTTTCTTTCCCCTTTACATAATCTATTTTGTATTTCTTTACGCAGAACGGCAGGAACAAAATCGTCGATCGTTCCGCCGTTACGCGCAATTTCCTTAACCAGCGAGGAAGCCAGATACATATTCTCCGCCTTGGTGGTGATAAACACCGTTTCCAGGTCGGGGTTGAGCTTGCGGTTGGCAAGCGCCATCTGGAACTCGTACTCAAAGTCGGATACCGCTCTGAGACCCTTGACCAGCACGGTGGCCCCCTTTATTCTGGCAAAGTCAGCCAGCAGACCGTCAAAGGTGGCGACCTCAACATTGGGCATATCCTCGGTTACCTTGGAGATCATTGCCATGCGTTCCTCCACGGTAAATGCCGGATTTTTCTTGGAATTGTGCAACACCGCCACGATGACACGGTCAAACATAAACGCCGCGCGGCTGATAATATCCAAATGTCCCCTCGTCACCGGGTCAAAGGAACCGGGACATATTGCAACTGTCATTGCTCTTCCTCCTTAGGGTGAGCAATTAAACTTGAACACCGCTTTGAAAAGGTGTTTTTTCGCTCACTCATTGTTAAAATACTCGCCAATACGGCAGTATTGGCTGCGTTTTATGCCTCGATTGAACAAAAAACACTCTTTTCAAAATCCTTGACCGCAAAGCGAGAAGATTTTGTTGGATTTTTGCTCAATTTGGATGAAGCAAGGCTGGCGCCTTGCGAGAACAAATTGGGTGAAAAGCACCGAAATATGCCGCTTTGCGGCGGGTTCAAGTTTGATTGCTCACCCTAATGACAACACAAAAGCAGGCCAGTCCGCTCTTCTTTTCCTTAAGCAAGCGGTACCCCTCGGGCAGAGAAATATCCTCACCATCGGCATATTCGCATACGATCAGCGCATCCGCTTCCAGCAGATCGGCCTCTCTGAGCGCAGTGAGCGCCTGAGGGATCAGACCCTGCTCATAAGGCGGATCCAACAGCACCAGAGAAAAGCGCATTCCTTTTCTTCTACATATTGTAACACAGTCAGTATACAAATTGCAAGTCAAGGTGGATTTTTTTTCAAATTCGCAAGCGGCAATATTTTTTTGCACCACCGTGCAGGCCGAACGGGACGCATCGTTGAAGTGACAGCTCTCTGCACCTCTGGACAGCGCCTCCAGTCCCAGCTGTCCGCTGCCGGCAAACAAGTCCAGCACTTTTTTGTCTGCCACGTCAAACTGGATGCAGTCAAACATCTTTTGCTTGACTCTGTCCAGCGTGGGGCGGGTATCCAGTCCCTCGGGGGTCAACAGTTTTTTGCCTCGGCGCAGTCCTGATATGATCCTCACTGCTCTTCCTCCTTATGATGAAAATAAGCGTACACCGCCAACGCCGCAGAACGGCTCATTCCCGGCAGGGAGAGCAGTTCCTGCTGTCCTGCCTGTCGGATGGCGGAAATGGTCTTGAAATGATCAAACAAGAGTTTTGCACGTCGGGGACCGACACCGGGTATTTCGGTAAGCTCTCTTGCGGTCATCTGCTTACTCTTTTTACGATGCATATAGGAAATGGCGTAGCGGTGCACCTCCTCCTGCAGCTCGGAAAAGAATTTAAACCAAACGGGGCTGGCCGCCAATCCGATCTCCTCCCCCGCAGGGGTCATCAGCGCACGGGTGCGGTGGCGGCCGTCTTTGACCAGTCCGTAGAGGGCGCAGTGGGGCAAGTAGGTCCTGATCAGATCCTCCACAGCGGAAATATGTCCCTTACCGCCGTCCAGCAGAATGATATCGGGTGCTTTTTCAAATCCCTCTTTGCCCGTGCTGTAGTCCTTAAGGCGGCGGCTGAGTACCTCACGGGTGGCGGCATAGTCGTCGATCTGCATTTGTCGCTCGATGCCAAAACGGCGGTACTGACTTTTCTTCAGCGCATCCTTTTCCCACACAATCATACCGCCCACCATCGCATCCTCACCGAAATTGGAAATGTCGTACATCTCGATGCGCTGAGGAATGTGGGAAAGAGATAAAAATTCGCCCAGAGCCACACTGACTCTGCCCGCTTTTTGCGACAGAGAGCGGCGAAGCTGCAGACCCTCTTCGGCGTTTTTCTCCGCCATGCCCAGCAGGCGCAACTGTTCTCCTCTTTGCGGACGGATAAAGGTGACCTTACTCCCCCGCTTTTGTGTCAGCCATTCGCCAAAGGCCTCATCGGGAGAGGCGGCGCACACCACACGTGACGGAATGTCGGCCGCATCCTCATAGTACTGCTGCATAAATGAAAGAATATCCCCCTCGGGGGTATCAAAGAAAAATCTGTCCTGTCGGCACAGTCGTCCCATACGGACCTGTATCACCGAAACGCACTGCTTGTCCTCGTAGAGCGCAAGACCGAAAATGTCTTCGTCGATATCGGGCGAGAGCACCATAACCTGCTCGTCCCCCAGCTTTTCAATACTGCGGATGCGGTCACGCAGCGCCGCCGCTTTTTCAAACTCAAGGTGTTCTGCCGCACGCATCATATCCTCTTTGAGCAGTGCCAGTGTGCGCTTGTAGTCCCCCTTGAGAAAGGACAGGGCGCCATCCACTCTGGCGGCGTATTGCTCACGGGTGACATCGCCCCGACACACACCGCAGCAATGCCCCAAGTCATAGGACAGGCAGGGCTTTGTCCCTGTTTTTGGACGGCAGGTGACAAGGCCGAACAGCTGCTCGGTCTGTCGCTTGATCTCACGCACCGTTCTGCCTGAGGCAAAGGGACCGAAATACACCTTTTTGTCCTTTTCCCGTTTGCGGCAAAGCATCAGCGTCGGCCACTCGGCCTCACGGTCAAGGGCAAGGTAGGGATAGCTCTTGTCGTCCTTGAGCAAAATGTTATATTTGGGACGGTGCAGCTTGATCAGATTGTTTTCCAGTATCAGCGCCTGCGTTTCACTGGGCGCTACGATATAGTCAAAGTCGGCGATCTGATCGGCCATACGCTGTACCTTGGGCGTGTGCTCCCCTACGAAGTAGGAACTGACACGGTTATAGAGTTTTTTGGCCTTGCCCACATAGATGATCTTGCCCTCTTTGTCCTTCATAATATAAACTCCGGGGGCAAGGGGCAACTGTTTGACCTTTGCAAGACAATCCTTACGGCTCATAGCTCCCTCCGTTTGCTTCGCACGACTTAACTTTTGGGGTCAGACCCCTAAAGTTAAATTTTTTTACTTTTGGGGTCAGACCCCAAAAGTGAAATTTTGAAAAAATAACGGCAACACCGAAGTGTTGCCGTTTGAAAGATTAAAGGTGCGTTTCGATCAGCTCAACCAGTGCGTCTACTGCCTTCTCCTCATCAACACCGTCTGCATCAATCTTGATGGTGGTGCCCTTGACGATACCCAAGCTCAGTACGCCCAGCAAACTCTTCGCATTAATGCGCTGCATTTCCTTTTCGACCCAAATAGAGCTCTTATACTCATTGGCTTTCTGAATAAAAAATGTAGCAGGTCTGGCGTGCAGACCGACCTCATTGGTAACGGTAACTTCTTTGGAATACACAGTAATGCCTCCTGACTGTATGCTTTAATGAAGTAATCATACAGCAAATTCAAAATCAAGTCAATAAAAACAGTTCAGTTTTGTCATATATACCAATATTTTGCCTTTTTTTCGTCGGATTATTGGAATTTTTTAACACCGGTTACGGTAGCTTTTCCATAATAATATTCGGTGGACAGTGTAAGTGACTGTCCCACGGCAACCACGGTATTGTTGTAAAGGCGCAGGGCATTGTCCTTGCGATAGAGTTCCATGGGAATCTTTACATAATAATCATATGCAGTTCCCCGCTCTGCGGTGACAGCGGTACCGTCCTCCAGCGCCAGAGTGGCGGTGGTGGGTGTGCGGCTGACCTGAGAAATCTGACCGATCTCGTTGTTACTGCACAGCACCTTGTCCCCCTCCACAAAGGGATCGTCAAGGACATAGGAGCTGACACTCTTAAAGCGCACGGTCACCAGACAGTCGACCTTTTCATACTGCGCAGTGTCGATCATTTCCGGTTTTTCCCCGTTTTGCCTCACCAGTTCCTCGGGAGTGGAAAACCAGCCTGTGCGCACCACCAGTACCGCAATCAGCAAAATGAGAAAAATGATGGCCAGCACATCCAGAAAATTGACTTTTGAAAACAGCTTTCCCTCTTTCATCGGGTCGCCTCCTCTCTGTCGATCTTCACTACGTTCATTCTCCATACGTATTTTTCGTTGCAAAGGGACAGGCTCGTGGTGTAGAACACCCGTTTGCCGCCCACGTAAATACCGCTTACATCACGGGAGGTAGCTTCACATTCCACGGTAAGATAAATGTTGGCGCTGTCCTCCATCGGGGTTGCTACGTATTTTCCCTCACGGTCGGCTTTATACTGCACAAAGGGAGAGGAGGTAGCGGAGATCACCTTGCCAAAATATTTGCCGTCCTTGAAAAACAGCTCGTCCCCCTCTGCCACCAGCGGTACGTTGGCGGCATTGGTCTGGATGACGGCAAGCGTGAGGGTGACGGGATGGGTCTGCTCGGTCTGTACCTGCGCATCAGCACCGGTTTCCGCCTGCACATCGTCTCTGAAAATGATAAACATTCCTGCCGCCAACAGCGCCAACAGCAACAGAGCGATCAGGATGTCCGCCACGGGAATTTTACCAAACAGTCGGTATTTATTCTGCATAGTTCCCCTCCTCTTTAGGTTGGGCGATCATAGCACCCATTGATATCAACATAATGACAAACAAATTGTTATTGTAGAAAATATAATCGGTCAGTCCCTGCACCAGCAGACCGCTCCAGCAGGCGATGAGCGCCAGACGCCACCATTTGATCTGACCGCTTTCTCTGCAGGTGGATGACATTGCTGTACGGAACAGGCAGACAAACAGCGCAATCAGCGCAATCAGTCCCAGCACACCGCTCTCGCAAATCGTCTGTAACAGCAAGTTATGCGCATGAGGGGCCTCAATGGCATCCAGCGCGGTATAGTCGTACACCGCAACAAAAGCCGTATCTCCGATGCCAACACCCGACCACCAGCAATGCTCCAGCATTTTCAATGCGCCCTCCCATATGCTGATGCGGTAGGACACCGAGGTATCTGCCAAATTGCCGATGCTCATCACTCTCTGCAGTACGCTCTCGGGCAGGCAAAAAGGCATTGCCGCCAGTGCGCCCACACCGGCCCACAGCCAGTTGCGACCGTAGCACAGCAGCAAGATAAACAAGATAAGTACCATCGAGACATAACAGCCTCTGGAATAGGTCAGCACAAAATTGATCAGCGCCACGGCACTTGTAAGAGCGTAAAAAAGGCGCTCTCTTTTCCGCTTGGCGGTCAACAAGCTGACCAGCGCTATGGGCAGACCGAGCAGCAAAAAGGTACCGTACACATTGGGGTTTTCAAAGGTGGAGGTCAGTCGACCGAAATCCTCACTGAACATCTCGGTATCCGTCCACAGACTGCTCATCGCACCTGCAAAATACTGATAAAGGCCGTACAGGCCCACTGCCGCCACGCCTGCAGTAAATACCAAGGCGGTCTTTTTGACCCGACCCGCTTTACTGAGCAAAATCCACGCACTCGGCAGGGACGGAAGCATACAAAAGCGTATACCGCCTGCCAACACACCCTTGAGTCCGCCGTAGTTACACAGCGTAAATGCCAGCGTCACCAGCGCAAACAGCGCCCAGGCGGCAACACCCGAATTGATCAGCGGCAACTTTTCTTTACGGAAGATGACCGCCATCACCGTCAACACAAAAGTTACCAGCGACAAAAGCATAACCACCAGTGTCGGCATCAGCAGTGCGCTCAATCCCGTGAGCATCAGACAAAGCCACGGCAACTCGGGTACAGCCGTCAGCCACCCAAGCAACGTCGACGAACGGAAAAAATCGCAAAATTTACTGTCGATAAAACGGGTCAGCCAACCGACCTGCCGTCCCTCGTCGGCGCCCGTCATCCATTGCCACAGCTTGCCCGCCGCAAAAAAGGCAGACAGCTTACGTGTGGCACTCGTCAGCCCCCGCCAAACAACACTGGTTGCAAAGAGGGAGCGCAGTTGATCTTTAAATCTCATTTGACCCTCCTTTTTTTCGGGAGAGCAATTCGGTGATCTCTTCGCTCTTCATCAGCTTGAGCGCCGCAAAGTACACCACCGCACCTGCCGCAAAGGAGGTCAGCACACACACTGCACTGCGCACAAAGCCCTCACCGTCGGTGAACATTCTGACTCCGCCTGCGGCGGCGCCGCACAGCAGAGCGGCCAGTAACGTTTTGCCCAGTGACAAAAACAGTCTGCCGCAAATAAGGGCTTTGACTTTAACACGAGCAATGACCATCAGCAGTATCGCCATAAACCAACCGCTGATAACGGTGGCCAGCGCCAGCAGGCGGTAATCACCAAAGGCACTGACAAACCAATAGCTCAGACCTAAGTTGAGCAAAATACCGCCCAATGCCGCCAGCATAGGATATTGCGGTTTTTGCATAGAATAAAAATATTTGTTAAGAATCTCCTGAAAAGACAGTGCGAGCATACCCACGCAGTAAATGGCAAGGCTGAATGCCACCGCCGCAGTATCCGCCGCCGTAAAGTCGCCACGCTGATACAAAATGCGGATGATGGGCTCGCCGCAGGTGATCATAAAGACAGAAATGGGCAATACGATGACCGCCACGGTCCTGAGCATTTTGCCGCCGATATCGGCGGTGCCCGAAGTGTCCCCTGCCGCAAAGCGACGGCTGAGTTCGGGGAAATACAGATTGGTCATTGCGCTGGCAAATACCGCCGCCAGAATAAAGTAAGCATCGTAGGCGTAGCCCAGCACGCTCATAGCGCCGCCCTCCATACCCGAGGACAGGCGGCTGGAAATAATAGTATTGATGGGTTGCGCCAGCGAGGTCACAAACAGCGGCAGGGTCAAAAGAAGCACCCGACGCATATCCGCATTAAAAGAAAAAGAGGGGTAATAGCGAAACTTCTTTTTGAACGTAAAGGGCAGTAAGAACAAAAGCTGCAGTACCCATCCTATGGTAAAGGCGACCGCCAGACCCTCGATGCCAAACCATCTGTCAAATACCATAAAATAGACAATGATGGCCAGATTGGTAAACAGGCTGACCAGTGACGGCGCGGTAAACTCGCCGTAGGACTGGAGTACGCCGATGAAAATATAGGTAAGCGTGGCAAACAGCATTACGGGCAGGATGGAACGCATCATACCCAGCGCCAGCGTCATCTCCTCAGCGGAAAATTCGCTTGCCACAATGCGCACAAAGGGTTCGGGAAAAATCATACCCACGGCGCAGACCAGAGCGGAAAAGGTGCCCGCTATCGTCATAAAGTTGCCTGCAAATCTCTCCGCCGTCTTTTTGCCCTCGGTGGTATAAAAGCCATTGAACACGGGAATAAAGGCGCTGACGATGGCAGTACCCAGCGTGACGTCATAGAGGGTCAGCGGCAATTTGCTGACCGCTTGAAACACCTTGGCCTCCATGCCGGTGCCGTAAGCGTCCGCCAAAAAGGAATTACGCAGCATACCCAGAACTTTGGTGAGCAATATACAACCCAGAATGATAAAATACGTGGCACCCTGCCCTTTCTTTTTCACTTGCTGCGCCTCCTCTCAAACATAATTATAATTATTATACTACATCAAGATTTGTTTGTAAAGGAGTGAGTTTTAACGTTTTGCAGTGTCACCAGCAATCCCGCCGCACTCAGCCACAGTGCGCCCAGCGCAAACAGCACCGTCAACCACACCTCGGCGCCAAACGTGCGCCAGGCGGTCGTCAGCGGCAGAGGCAACACCTGCAGCGCCTCACGGCTCCAGACCATCTGCGGTACAAAAGCCGTGCCGCCCCACAGCAGGCACCCCACCACCGTTCCCGTTCGGGCGACATTCTGCGCCAGATTTCGAGCGATCGCACCGCCGCCCCACAGCACCAGCGTACCGCTCAGCACCCTTGAAAAGGACAGACCGTTCACCGCCATCTCGCCATCAAAATTCCACACGCCTCCCACAAAGGAGGCAACAAAGCCCACACATACCGCCAATCCCAGCAAAAATGCGCTGCGATATATGGGCCACCGTCCCACGTAGCACAGCAACAGTACAAACAGCAGCAGTCCGATCCACCACAGACTGTGCGAAATGCTTGCAAACACGTTGGCGCACAGCTCAGCGCCCCCCGCAAGTCCCACGCCTGCGGCAATCAGCGCCAGCAGTGTTTCCGCCTGACGGAACAACGGCACAAACTGTACCCCGATGCCAAGCGCTATGATCAAAAGCGTTTCCCACCCTGTCGTGGGATAAAGGGCGCTCCACACCACCGCTGTCGACACAGCGCACAGACCGCAGGCAAAACCGATGATCTTTCCCATAGATGATTTTTCCATAGCTATGTCCTCATAATCTCAATACTTCCGCTGATACTGTAGTCCTCCTCATCGGCGCGCACCAACGGCAATGACAACGCCTCGCCCTGCAGATAGCGGGAAGCCCCCTCTGTCACCGACACACCGCCCGCCCGACGAAGCTGTGCGTTGAGCTGTCCTGAGCGCAGGTCGGTGTGCTTGCCTGCCGACAAAATGGCGGCGGCGCTGCCGTCGGACACCGCTATCGAGGCATCGCTTCGCCCCGTCCACTGGCGCAGTAAAATTTCAGAAATATCACTCATAGAGCTGCTCAGCAGGTCATCGCAGATGACCACCAGACTACCGCCCGTCAGACTGAGGGGGTACTCTCCCTGCAATCCCGCTTGCGCCAATGCTTCGGACAGATCGTTTGCCACGACGGATACCCGCTTCGATTTAACTGTAAAGTTACCTTGCTTGTCACTATCGGCATACTCCAGACCGAAGATATATCTGCCACCCCACGCTCTGTCGACGGAAACACCGACAACTTGCCGTACTTTGCTGATATCACGGTATTTTGCGCTGTAGAGCAACACGGCAAGCAGTACGATCAGCGCCAGAACTTTAAACACTGTTTTTTTATGCTTCATACCCGACCCTGCCTTTTGCGGTTATGCGAGAATTTTTTCTGTCTGAAATTCATAAACCTTATTTTCCCTCTGAAAAAGACATCCTGCGCGGCACGCAAATAAAGGGGCGAGAAGGTATACATATATTCCACCCCGAAAGAGCAAAGCGAGTGCAGGTAGCACCACAGAACCAGCATTGTCCCTGCGATGCCGAACAGCCCCCAGCCTGCGGCGGCCGCCACCAGCCCGAGCCGCAGAAAAAAGACGGTCCCCCGAAGCTCTCTGACCATCAGTCCCAGCGTACCCGAAAAGGCGACCACAATGACCATCGGCGCACTGACAAAGCCTGCCTCCACCGCCGACTGTCCCAATACGATGGCGCCCACAATGTTGAGCGCCAATCCCACCGCCTGCGGCATACGAGAACCCGTTTCACGGAGAATTTCAAAAACAAGAATGAGGGCGATCAGTTCCACCAGCATGGACATCGGCACCTCCCTGCCTGCCTCGGCAATGCTAAACAAAAGTTCGGGCGGCAACAGCGAGGGGTGATGCATCAGCATGGCAATATAAAATGCAGGTACGCTGACAGCCAGAAAGAAGCCGACCAGCCGCAACACACGCCCCACGTTACCGTAGGGGCGGTTGAGATAATAGTCATCGGCGGTCTGAAAGTTTTCGGTAAACAAAAATGGCAGCGCCAGCACGGTGGGTGAGCCGTTGACGATCAGCACCACCCTGCCCTCGCACAGTTTGTCCGCCGCAACGTCGGGGCGCTGTGTCTTGCCCACCAAGGGAAACAGCAGTGAGCTGCCCACGATCATTTCCATAACGTAGTTGGCATCCCACACCCCGTCAATGGAAATATTGCTCACCTTTCTGCGGATGCGCTCCACCGTATCGCTCCGTACCACGCCCTCCAGATACATCATACACACGGCGGTATGGGACTGCCGCCCCAGTTGGATGATCTCGGCTTTGAGGTTGGGAGAGGACAGTCTTTTTTTAATCAGACCCATATCGTTGATTATATTTTCGTTAAAGCCCTCGTGACTGCCCGTCACACTTTCCTCACCGTCGGGTTGCTCGATGCCGCGGGCGGCCATACCCTTGATGTCAAGAATAATGGCGGTGGGACAGTTGCCCACCAATATCACACAGTCGCCCGAGGCGATCTGCACCGCCGCCTTTTCCGTTTGCTCGGAAAACTCCTGTGTGCCTGCATACAGCGCACCTGCCGCCACACGGTGGGCAAGGCTTTGCTCTGTTTGAGGTATCTTTTCCCGCCGCAGGGCGGTGATGACGTCACGGTTGAGGCGGTCACCGTTGACCATACTGTCAAAGTAAAACACACAGATATCCAAATTCGGATCGTGAGCATTGATGACCTTACGGGCTCGGAAGGTGGCGGCACGCTCAAATTGCCGCACCAACCATTCCCGATTGGTGGTAAAATCTCTTGTAAACTCTTTCATAACGTACTCCTTTGTAGGATTTTACCCATGTAAAATGCAGTTATGCAAAAAAGGCGGCGGCAAAAGCACAAATCTCTCGTAACTGATCGTTTCATCAATGGTCACCATACGCTGCATCCCCTTTTCTATTATAGTACAGCATTTTTTAATGCTTCAAACAATTTTTTTACTTTACTTATAATAATATGTATGTTATACTATTGAAAAAAGGAGGAATGTATATGGCAAAATACATACTCAGCGCCTTTGCCGACGAAGCAGGCAAATCGCTGGACGAACAAATCGCCGCACTTCAAAGAAACGGCATTAAATTTATGGAGATCCGTAATGTCGACGGCGTTAATATCTGTCAAACTCCCCTGAAAACCGTAGCCGAGTACAAAGAAAAGCTGGATGCCGCAGGCATCCGTGTACTGACCATCGGCTCCTGCATCGGCAAAGCTGATCCCGGGGAGAAATATCAAGAACACGTGGCTATGTTTCTGCACACCTTGGGTGTTGCCAAAATACTGGGCGCAGAGAGAATCAGAATGTTCTCACTGTTCAATTACGACAAGGAAACGGTCTTTGCCAAGATGCGTGAGCTGCTTGACATCGCCGAGGGTACGGGCATTACGCTCTACCACGAAAACGAAAAAGATGTCTACGGTGACATCGACCAAAGAGTGCTGGAGCTGATGGAAGCCTTCGGCGGCAGAATGAAGTTTATCTTTGACCCTGCCAACTTTATCCAGTGCGGCTGTTACCCGTTGGACATCTACCCCGCGCTCAAGGATAAAATCGATTATTTCCACATCAAGGATGCCCGCTTTGCAACGGGCAGTGTCGTCCCCTCGGGTAAAGGCGACGGCGCCATTGCTCAGCTTCTCACCGATTTTGCCGAGGATCACGAAAACGTTATGCTGACGATTGAGCCCCATCTCAAGAGCTTTGACGGACTCAAGGATACCAAAAGCATCCGTGAGGATGAGTTTGTATATAAAGATCACACCGAATCCTTTGATGCAGCGGTAAACGCCCTTAAGGATATATTGCAAGAAAGAGGTTTGAGTTATGAATAAGGTAAGAGTAGCCATTATCGGCATCGGCAATATGGGTTCCGCCCATGCCAAGCACATCTTCAGCGGCGACGTAAAGGATATGGAACTGGCTGCCATTTGCGACATCGATTCGGGCAAGCTGGCCTGGGCCGCTGAAAATCTGCCCGGCGTACCCCAGTACAGCAATTACCACGAGCTGCTGGATGCCCACATCTGCGATGCCATCATCATAGCCACCCCCCACTACGATCATCCCGTCATCGCCATCGAGGGCTTTGAAAAGGGTTATCACGTTCTGAGCGAAAAGCCTGCCGGTGTTTACACCAAAAAGGTCAGAGAAATGAACGCCGCCGCCGAAAAGAGCGGCAAGGCTTTTGCCCTGATGTTCAATCAGCGCACCAACCCTCTCTACCAAAAGGTCAGAGAAATGGTTCAGGACGGCACCATCGGCGAACCCAAGCGTTTGGTATGGATCATCACTGACTGGTACCGCACGCAGGCCTATTATGACAGTGGTGCCTGGCGCGCCACCTGGGCAGGCGAAGGCGGCGGTGTACTGCTCAACCAGTGTCCCCACAACCTTGACCTGTGGCAGTGGATCTTCGGTATGCCCAAAAGCATTACCGCCAAATGCTCTGTCGGTAAGTATCACGACATCGAAGTAGAGGATGATGTCACCATCACCGCTTCCTATGAAAACGGCGCAAGCGCCTGCTTTATCACCACAACAGGCGAGTTCCCCGGCACCAACCGTCTGGAAATCAGCGGCGACAGAGGTAAGGTCGTTATCGAAAACAAAAAGCTGACCTTCTACCGTCTTGAAACCCCCGAGCGTGTCGTCAACGCTACCTCCACCAAGGGCTTTGACAGCATCCCCTTTACCGTGGAAGAAACCGTTATCGAGAGCAAGAGTACTGCCCACGTGGGTATTCTGCAGAACTTTACCAACCACATTCTCTACGGCGAGGAGCTGTTGTCCTCGGGTTATGAGGGCATCAACGCTCTGACCATCTCCAATGCCGCATTTCTGTCCGACTGGCTGGGTCAGGAGATCACCCTGCCGATGGACGAGGATCTGTTCTACAAGCTGCTCAGCGAGCGCATCAAGACCTCCCGCCACAAGGAGGTAACCGCCTCCTCCACCATCGAGGATCTTTCCGGCACCTACAATGCCCGTTGGCAGGGTAACCCGTAAAGAAGTGAACCATTATGATCATCGGAGCACAGCTCTTTACCCTCAGAGATTTTTGCAAGACCACTGAGGATCTGGCGCAAACCCTTGCAAAGGTAGCCGACATCGGCTACACCACCGTTCAGGTATCGGGTACCTGCGACTACGACGCCGCGTGGCTTAAAAAAGAGCTTGATAAAAACGGGCTGAAATGTGTCATCACCCACAGCAAGCCTGACCGCATTGCCGGCGACACCGAAGCACTGGCTGCCGAGCACAATGTGCTGGACTGTAAATACGTTGGCATCGGTAGCTGGAAATACAACAAGCCCGAAGAAGACAAGACCTATGAGAGCTTTATCCGCAACTTCAAGCCCGCCGCCCAAACGCTCAAAGGTCTCGGCAAATACTTTATGTATCACAACCACGCCCACGAGTTCGCCACCATCGACGGCAAGCTGATACTGGACAAGATCGCCGAGGATTTCTCGCCCGACGAGCTGGGCTTTACGCTGGACACCTACTGGATACAGCGTGGCGGCGGTGATCCTGCCGCCCGGATCGAAAAGTTCAGCGGCCGCGTCCCCTGCATCCATCTGAAAGATATGGCCTACACCACCGAGCCCATTATGGCACCCATAGGCGAAGGCAATATCAACTTCGACCGCGTATTTGCCGCCGCCGAAAAGGCAGGCACTCAGTATATGCTGGTCGAGCAGGACAACTGCAACGGCGAGGATCCCTTTGACTGCCTCAAGCGCAGCTACGACTTCCTCACCTCCCGCGGATTCAAGTAAACCAAAAAGGTGTTTGTCCCGTTACAGGACAAACACCTTTTTATTTTGCAAATTTAACTTTAGGGGTCAGACCCCAAAAGTAAAAAAATTTAACGTTAGGGGTCAGACCCCTAACGTTAAATTTTGAAGTTATATGTATTTTTTTATATAGTTCATAAGTATGGTGGCGACTTGGGCACGGGTGGCGCAGTTACGGGGGGAGAAGAGATAGCCGTTGCCCTGCTTTTCGCCGTTGATAAGGTCAGCACCCTGACAGATATATACATACTTATAAGCCCAGCCCGAGATGTCAGCGTCGTCTATAAAGAGCTTTGGCTCTGTATCGGGCAGGGCAACATCCGCATACTTGCAGTATTTCACCATCAGCTTACAGATCTGTTCGCGAGTGATCGCCGCTTCCGGCAAAAAGGTGCCGTCGGCAAAGCCTTCGACAATGTCGTTATCTTCCGCCCACATTACATAAGGGGTGTAGTAGCAGCCGATCTCAACATCGGAAAAGGTACTTTGCCCCGTATAGTGCTTGCTCACACCTGCCAGACGACCAAGCACCGTGACAAACATAGCACGTGTGACGTTCGCATCGGGGGCAAACTCGGTGTCGCTGATGCCTTTGAGCAGTCCGTTGTTATAGGCAAATCTGACAGACTGATTTTTGGTGTACCATGCGGAGGCAAATACATCGGTAAAAGGCAGTGTCGGATCGGTAGGCGGCGGTGGCGGCGGAGCGTTGTACAATGAGTCGTAATGGGCGTCTTTGGGCTGTATGACATGGCAAAGCTTACGGCCACGGCCGCTGAGCTCCCCTGCATTAAACTCCGACCAACTATCTATGGCGATACGGACGAGTCCGTTGTTGTCAGCGTTGCCCTCCAGATAGGTGATGCTCTCCGCATCGTAGCAGAGAATGATCATCGAATGACCGTCTTTGGTGTAGAAACTGCCGTCGGATTTGGGGGTGGTGCGGATATAGGCGCCACTGCGCACGTTGGCGCCGGACAAGGTGGCATAGTCCAGTCTGCTCAAACCTCTGAGCTTGATCTCAGAGTTGCGCAGGTTGGTGGCGTTTCCCAAGCGCTCTCCGAACAGCTTGTTGTACACGGCCTGCGCATAGATAAAGCAAAGCCAGCCGCCGACACCGTACCCTGTGGCGGCATCTTTGACAAAATACTGTGTACCCGACAAACGTCCGCCCAAGGGAATCTGCGCCTCCTTGGTGCAAGCCGGATCGGTAAACAAATCGATATCTCCGTACATCACGTCCTTAAGCACCGCCGCCAGCGTGGCAGAGGAGGTAAAGGCCTGCGTGTCCACAGCGGCAGCATCACGCAGAAAGGCACGTGCCGACACGCCGCAGGTGCTGAATATCATTATAATTATAAGTGTAAAAATCAAAAATCTTCTTTTCATATTCATCTAATCTACAAACAAATCTTTCATCAAATTTTCTGCCCTTTGCTTACGGCGGGCAGTTTCATCGCCGTCTACGGTGATGCTGACCGCATCGCCCTGAGCGGCCTCGGGCAGCAATACACGAGGCATATCCACGGTGCTGCCGTCGGGCAACTCCACCACCGCCATCTCTCCTACAAATCTATCTACAATTACGATCATGGCTTTTCTCCCCTAGGCTGACAGTTACTGCAAGCGGTATAGCCCTCATTTATCAGTTCATCCATTGTTTTTTGTGTGGTCGCCTTATTTTTCTCACTCATCAGTTTTAGCGAGCCGCAGTCGGGCAAATGAATCTTTTTGGTCGAGGTGTTGAGCAAAAAGGTCACGGCCGTACTGATTTCTTCTTTTTCTTGCGTTTGACCGACGCTTTCGGTGACAGTGCCGTCTGCCTCTACGGTAATGGTGTTGCCGTCGCAACGGGCAACGACCGTCCCGAGCTGATCGGTGCGGTACAGCTTGGCGCCGCTGTCCGTCCAGCGATTTAATATATCCTGCTTGGGCAGGTTATAGGAATTGCCCTCGCCCACCGATACCACGGCGATTTCCGCATCGACACGGCTGACAAATTCATTGCCGGACGAAGTGTTACTGCCGTGGTGTCCCACACGGATCAGATCGGCGGACACATCCTCCAGTTCTCGTTCGTTTTCGGTTTCGGCATCTCCCATAAAGAGAAACGTCTTATCACCATGTGTGATCTTGACGACCACGGAATACAGGTTAAGATTGTCCCCATAATCCTCACTGACGGGAGAGAGGATGTCCACACTGAAACCATCGCCTCGGGCAATATTTTTGTCTGCACGTGCGCTCTGCACGCCAAGCCCCTTATCTTTTACGGCGGCGAGCAGATCGATATAGGTCGTGGTGGTGTGCGCCTTTTTGGGCAGATACACCGCCCCGATATCAAAGTGCTTTATCACCTGCGCCAATCCGCCGATGTGATCGGAATGGGGATGGGTGCCTACCAGATAATCAATCTTGTTACAGTTCTTTTTTTCTAAATAATCGATGACCGTTTGACCGTAGGGCTTTTCCCCTGCATCAATGAGCATAGTGGTGCCGTCGGGCAGCTCAATAAAGGTACTGTCCCCCTGCCCCACATCCAGCATATGCACGCTCATTTCTCCCTGCGTGAGCGGTGTCTGTGTTTCGGTCTGTGTTTCAGGTTGGGTTTCTGTCTGTGTTTCTGTCTGTGTTTCGGGATGGGGTGTCGGCACCGCATCAGGTTGCGCAGAACACCCCGCCAGCAAGAAAAGCGACAGTAATATACAAAGTAATCTTTTCACGTTTTCACCCCAGAAAAAGAGCCGACAGAGAACTCTGTCAGCTCTTGCGATATAAACTTAGGAAACGGTGATTGCTTCTCAGCCCTCTTCAGCGACTTCTTTGATAAAGCCCAGCATAACGCCGATGTCGTGAGCAAAGTATGCATTGTAGATCCAGGATCCGCAAATGCCGACCACACTCAGAATAACACCGATCAGTGCCAGATTGCCCTTCTGTCCTGCAGACTTACCAAAGCCGATAAAGGCAAGCACAAACAGCGCCAGTGCCGTAACAACGTTGAAACCCGGAATAACAATCAGCAAACAAGACAGCAAGCCGAAAACAAAGGTCATTGCCGCCCAGTGCTTACCGCTGATGGCCGCCTTCTTCTCAGGGGCAACCTTTTCATCCTTTTTGGGAGCCTCCTGTGCACGCTTATAAGCCAGGATCCATGCACGCAGTTCCTCAACAGAAGCTTGATTGACACGCTCCTCAAATGTAAGCTGAGGCTCAGTCGCCTCTACCTTCTTAGCACCTTTTACAATAAATCCGCACTTGTTACAAACAACTGCTTTATCTTTCAATTTTGCGCCGCATCTCAAACACTCCATGCAATCGGCTCCTTTCATGGCTATATATAAATATTATAAATAGGAAAAGGTCATTTGTCAACCATTGAATTTCACTTTTTTGCCAAAAATCGTATTAGAAAAATGACACACCAATAAAGAGAGGAATACTCTGTGAACAAGTCCAGTAAAAACGGACAATAGAAAAAAAGAGCCTCCTATGGTAGAATTAAAACACTACCATAGGAGGTTTTGTTATGCCTAGAAAGTATAGAAAAGTAAGAGAACTTCTTCCAATTGTAAAAGAATTAACATC
>JAFZEA010000038.1 GCA_017560905.1 Clostridia bacterium | reverse complement strand
TACAAAACACGGCTTTGACGATATTACCACCCTACACGCTTATATTGATGAGCCGAAAGATAATAGTTTTATCGGCACAGATTTTGCTATCGATGGATGTAGTGAATATGACATTGAAGAAGCCAAAGACTTGTTTCTTTGCTTTACCGGTATTGAAAAATTGGAAACAACCGATTTTGGCGAAATTTTAGAAAAGCGCAACGGTGTTGCAGAAATATTTATCAATGGCATTAAAGTGGCCGAAGAAGAAAATTTCTTGTTTTCTTATAATATCACATCTATTAATCGTATTTTACGCAAAGCATTAAACCGAGAACGTACAAATGTCGGTCGAACTGCCTATTCCGAACGTATTAAAGCTATTCTTCTGTCGGCGAAGTCTGACGAAGTTCTTGAAATGTTAACCGATGACCTTGAAGAAATGAGCAGCGGCAGACAATCCGATGAACTGAAGTGGATTGAAGTACAGAAACACGCGGTTAAACATCTTAATGCGAGAGAAAATACTGTATTTGTAACTCCCGATGAAATCAAAAACTCCTCAGGCGCAATTCTTGACATCGTCAGAAGTAGCGGCAAAACACCCGTATTTATTACAGAAACCGTGCGCCAGAAAATTGAAGATGATGTAGACATGGCAGGAAATCGGATCTCCACTATTTCTTCTGTTGTTGAAATTTTTAACGAAAGTTTTCAGTATGAGTTTGTAGCTTACGATGAACTTACCCCTGCCGAGAAAAAGGTTTATGACATTACAGATGATATTCTCCGTGCTACTGGAACGGGCGTGGGCAAAGAACAGATTTATATTTCAAAGTGTCTGCAACCCGATTTCCCGGAAGAATCCTTCGGCGGTGTATGGGAAGAGTTTGAGGAACGAATTGTTATCCATAGAAATATGTTACGTGACGTTTCAACATATGCGGGTGTGCTTGTACACGAACTAGTCCATGCGGATACAGGTTTGGAAGATGTAAGTCGTTCCTTTGAAACGGTATTAACAAAGTGGATTGGTTATTTTGCGGCCAAAACTATATTGCATAATAAAAATTTATAATTTTTCCATCTTTTAGGAATATTTTGTATATACTTAGCTCGTTATATAATTGAGGGGGTGTTAAGATGGCCCCCTCGATTTCTTTAAAAAATATTTCAAAAAGCTCTTGACAAACGAACATTTGTTCTGTTATAATGTAAAATGCTGAATTGTCGGCATTTACAACTTAATATGAAGATGTGTTAAAACATAACTTTCGTGGCTTATGCCACCGCCTTCACAAATGCTACGGGACTGTTGGCAGAGAAGGTTGATCATACAGTCCTCGTCTTTGAACTTCAAAGTCGATACATAGAACATCGAATTTAAGCGAGAGCACAGCTCCCGCTTATTCGTGCTACCTATGTATCGGCTTTTTTATTTTGTCTTCAAAGAAAGATACATATATACAACAATCTCGTTTTAAGTAACAGTACCTTGACAACTGAATAGCCGTCCGATGGAGATATGATTTTGCGATGACCTTTGATTTAACTTTTAGCGAGCGAAACGACGTTGCGGTGAGAATCCGGGACAGGAACAACATCGGGGTGAGCGGCAAAACGGATTACCTTTTGTGGTGAGTCATCCGCAGATGACGGGGCAACGCCCCATCCCTCTCGGAGAGCCCACTGACATCTTTGCACAACGTGAAAGTGTCATAGTGGGTTACGCACTTTCAAAAGGTGCGTAACGAGGAAAAGAGATTATATATGAAGGAGGTGAAAAGATGGCAAAAACAAACTATACCGTAGCGCGGGTACAGACGCGAACTAAAGACAGTATTGGCAAATACGAGCGACACAACGAACGTAAGAATGAGCATTATGCGAATATGAATGTTGACCTTTCTCAAACTGAGAAGAACGTGCATTACAAATCCTGCGGTGAACTGACATATAACGAAACATTGGACAAGTTAGTTGCTGACGGCAAGGTCTCTCTTCGTGGACTAAAAGCAGATGCCAAGGTTTACGATGAAATGATTTTGGATGTTAACACAGACTACTTTGAAAAGCACGGCGGGTATGAATTTGCGACGAAGTTTTACGAGTCGGCTTACCGCTTTGCGGTGAAGCTTTATGGAGAGGAAAACATTCTATCTGCTGTGATGCACGCAGACGAACTCAATATCGCCTTGACCGAAAAATACGGCAAACCGATTTATCATTATCATTTGCACGTGGTGGCTTTGCCGGTAGTGGAAAAGCAAATTAAATGGTCCAAGCGGTGCAAGGACAAATCTCTTGTTGGAACTGTGAAAGAAACTGTAATGCAGGTCAGTCACTCTAAAAAGTGGAAGTCCCCACAACTGACCGACGAGAACGGTGTGCCGCAGTTTAATGTGAACGGCAAACCTATACTCATTCCAACCTATAGCATTTTGCAAGATGAGTTCTTCGAGTATATGCAAAGCCAAGGTTTCACGGATTTTATCCGTGGAGAACGCGGCAGCACCGCAGAACATCAAAGTGTATTACAGTACCAAATATCCAAAGACAAAGAGCGATTAGCGGATGTAACGCAGAAACTTGAACGGCAAGAAACAAAATACGAAATTAACAATGATGTAGATATGATGCTAAGCAAAATTGAATCGGCGGGCAAGAAAACCCTCATTGGTAACCATACACTTTCTGCCGATGAATACGACAAAATTACTACCCTTGCGAAAAACAGTTATGTCGCACAATCCGAACTCAAAATGCTCCGTGAAGAAAACCGCAAACTGCGCTCGCGTATATGGGATTTGGAATCACACATTGAGCGTCTTGAAGAACAACTACGGAAACTTACCGAACTCTGTAAACCGTATTTGGAAGCAATAAAGCTAGCGCCCAAAAAGGTAAAGGAGTTTATTGACGGTATCTTAGAGCCTATCAGACGGCAAAGAGCCGAACAAGCTGAAAAGCTACTACACAAACCTATCTCAAAAAGTAAAGAAAAGAATAAATAAAATAATAAATAAAATAACTTCGTCGCCATTGGCGACTATATGCCCACCGGGCGAGAAGTTCAACTTCGTACCCAGTGGGACAGAAGTTCAAAACAAGGAGGAATTTAATGAGTAAATTTATTGTGGGACTTGTAGATCAGGACCACGAATATGAAATCAATGGTGTCAAATATATTGTTAGCTCATCTTTTCAAACTGCCAAAATCAAAGAACACCAAAGTATCACCCAGCGCTTTGGCAAAGCGTTGAAAGAACAATTCGCACATTTGAATAGAAAATGCGGATTTGATATAATGGCAGTTGGAAAAGCGCGTTCGACTGCCGGAAAGGAGGACTAATGCAGTCGAAATCAAAAAAGAAAGAGCAAATAGGAATTACCGCCCTATACTGCCGACTCTCTCGTGATGACGGAACCGACAACGATAGCAACTCCATCATCAACCAAAAGAAACTATTGCAGAAATATGCCAAAGAGCACGGTTTCAGTAACACACGTAATTATGTAGATGACGGATATACCGGCACGAACTTCAACCGCCCGGGCTTTCAAAAGTTGCTTGAGGATATTGATATGGGGTATGTATCGGTAGTTATCGTAAAGGATATGTCCCGACTCGGTCGTGATTATCTGCAAGTTGGATATTACACCGACACCTATTTCCCTGATAGAGACATCCGTTTTATTGCAGTCAATGACTGCGTGGATAGTGCAGATGGTGAAAATGAACTTACACCATTTCGCAACGTTATGAACGAAATGTATGCAAGGGATATTTCCCGAAAGGTTCGTTCATCCCACAGGCTTCGTGGAAATGCGGGAGAACCATTATCTCAACCACCATACGGATATATGAAAGATCCTATGAACAAAAAGAAATGGAACATTGACAACAATGTTGCACAAGTTGTAAGGGATATCTTTCGTATGTGTTTGGAAGGCAAAGGCAATGAAACGATTGCTCGTATTTTGCAAGAAAACAAGGTCTTGGTTCCGATGGCATATTGGCAAAGTCAAGGGCTTGGGCGTGGTGGCAAAAAGACACAGGAAAACCCATATAAGTGGTGCAAGACTACGGTGGCGAAGATATTATCTCAGCAAGAATATTGCGGAGATATTATCAACTTCAAAACCTACTCAAAGAACTTTAAGCAAAAGCAACGCTTAGATAACCCAAAAGAAAATTGGGTTATCTTCAAAAACGTTCACGAACCTATTATTGACCGTGAAACCTTTGAGAGAGTTCAGGAATTAGTTGCCAAAACCAAACGCCGAGCACCGAAATCCACTAATGCCGAAAAGAATATGTTTTGCGACTTAGTTTACTGTGCCGACTGCGGTAGCAAACTGTGGTTTAACGTAAAGCACGATAAGACGGATATACCGTTCTTTAGTTGTGGTAATTATAAAGGCAATCGTGGTACCTGTAGATCAACTCACTATATCCGAGCAGATGCCTTAGAACAAATCGTTATGATGGAACTTCGGTGGTTAGCCGAGTTTCTCTATGACGATGAGGATACCTTTGCCGAGATGTTGGCTGAGAAAAGCAACGAGGATGCTATCAAAGAGCAAAGGCATTTGGAGTCGGTAATTCAAAAATCAAAATCCCGTATGAAAAAGGTCGAGGTGTTCTTTGAGAAGCTTTATGAGAAGAACATAAACGGCGAAGTCACAGACGAATGGTTTATGATTCAATCTCAAAAGTATGGTGAGGAACGAATGGAACTGAAAGCTAAGATTGAGGATGCCCACGAACGCTTATTGTCAATCGACAGTATTAAACAAAACAAGGATAACTTTATATCCGCAGTTCATAAGTTTATGGAGATGGACAAGCTGACTGCACCGCTACTCAAAGAACTAATTGAACGCATTGAAGTTTGCCATATTGAGGGTGTGGGCAAGAATCGTATACAACACTTCAAAATTCACTACAAGTTCATCGGATGCATTGCACTACCCGAAGTTCCAAAACCAAGACCTATTAAACTCAAAACAAGACAAGGCGTAGCGGTAGAATATTTACCGAGCGCTATATAACAAAAAAGAGTAGGCCAAAGCCTACTCAAAACATCAAAGGAAATGCCTATTTTACGGACAAAAAGAAATCGAGTGCTCATTTCCAACATTCAAGTTGGTTATGAACACTCGATATGGTGGGAGTAACAGGACTCGAACCTGTGACCCCTTGCACGTCAAGCAAGTGCTCTACCAGCTGAGCTATACTTCCGTTTTGCCTTATAAGTATAACACATATTTTAAAAAATGCAAGGGCTTTTTATAAAAAAACAGATTTATCCGCCAAAAAGTTTAAAGCGGCGATTGAGTTTGCGCACAATTTTATAGAGCGGACCCTCCAATTCACGGGCGGCATCGGAAAGGTGCTTGCGAATGGGCAAAGCCTGAGGACAATGCTTTTCACACTGTCCGCAACCCACACACTGCGAAGCGGCGGTAGAATCCTTACGCAGAGCGGTACACATCACATATTCTTTGATCGCCGTAAATTTGCCGTCGGTATAGCGGCGGTTGTAGGCGGCAAAGGTGCCGGGGATATCCACGTGCTTGGGACAAGGCATACAGTAACCACAGCCTGTGCAGCCCACCTTGATCTCAGCATTGATGGCTGCCACCACGCTTTGAAGAAGCTGTTGTTCCCCCTCGCCCAGTGCGCCGATCTGTGCTTGACAAGCGGTGCGGATATTCTCCTCAATCATCTCACTGCTGTTCATTCCGGACAGCACACAAGTGACTTCTTTTTGATCCCACAGCCAGCGAAACGCCCAGCCTGCAGGACTGTACTTCAAGGAATATTCGGCAAAAATACGCTCCGCCTTTTCGGGCAGGCGGTTGACCAATCTGCCGCCGCGCAAAGGCTCCATAATGATAACAGGCAGTCCGCGGGTATGGGCATACTGCAGACCCGTGCGCCCTGCCTGAGAATGTTCATCCATATAGTTATACTGTATCTGGCAAAAGTCCCAGTCATAGGCATCCACCAATTTACAGAACATTTCACTGCCGCCGTGGTAGGAAAAGCCCACCTGACGGATGGCGCCGCTGCGCTGTTTTTCCTTGAGCCATTCGACGATGCCCAAAGCTTTGAGCCGCTCCCAGGTATCTGTATCGGTCAGCATATGCATCAGATAATAGTCAACATAGTCGGTCTTCAAACGGGAGAGCTGTTCATTAAACAGTTTTTCAAGACCTGCCTTACTCTTAATCAGATAATGAGGCAGTTTGGTGGCAATATAAACCTTCTCACGCAAAGCGTTTTTCTCAAGGATATTGCCAAGTGTACTCTCACTGCCGGGATAGACATAGGCAGTATCAAAATAGTTGACCCCCTCACCTATCGCCTGCACTACCTGCGCCTCGGAAGCGGCGGCATCAATACGACCGCCCTTGGTGGGAAAGCGCATACAGCCGTAGCCGAGAATGGATATTTGGTTTCCGTATTTGTCTGTTCTGTAATTCATATTTTGATTATGGCTTTCTAATAAATATATTCAGTACCAATGCTACAAATGTCAGAGATAACAGCATTACAAACGTAGCTGTATATCCGCCGGTTGCTTCCAACACCGTATTTGATGCGGTGGCGACGAATGAGCCAACCATAACGGTAAAGGTCATAAGTGCCATATTGTTGGAAAAATTCTTCATGCCAAAAAATGACGACGTAAAAGCCGCTGTAATCGTCGGGCAAGCACCGTATGACATTCCGGTAAGGCACACACCGACAATGCACAAGGCCAAAGAATTTACGTACACGGCCATAAGCGTAACCGCAGCCGCACCAATGGTAAGCGCATTGGCGCACAACATAGTTTTGCGACAGCCTATAATGTCAAATACTGCACCCGTAATAATGCGTCCAAGACCGTTACACACGGAAAGCACCCCAACCAAAGAAACCGCCAAGGTTTCCGGAGCGTTTACCGACAGCACAAGATCTTTAGCAAAGCTGATCACCGAGCTTCCTACGGCAGCCAAGAAAGATATACAGATAAATGCCATCCAAAACGACGGACGACAGAGCATCTGTCCGGAGGTAAATTCCTGCTTCTCAGACACTTCCTCCGGCACAGGCTTTGAACTACTGTCAGCCCTTGAAAAAACAACTTCTGCGCCCGGTGTTTTAAGTATTACGGCCGCCAATACCAAAACCACAAGAATAGCAACACCCAAGGCAACATAGGTCACACGCCATCCAACAGTGCTTTTAAACATAACGTCAGCCACATTGCCCAAAACAAGAGCTGAGGCACCAAATCCCATCATCAAGCAACCGGAGCAAAGTCCCTTTTTATCAGGAAACCAGGCACTTACGGTTGCTATAACAACATTATAGGCTATTCCGATGCCAATCCCTGCAAGAGCGCCATACGTAACATACAGCATTGCCACGGAAACATTATTTAAGAGTGCTGTCAGAATGAAGCCTGCCGCAGATAAAACACCTGCCGAGATAAGCGCCATTCGGTGTCCCAAACGCTTAGACAGCTGCGCACCCAAAAGCCCACCAATACAAAAGAACGTCATCGCCAACGTAAAGTTGAGCGCAAGCTCAGACGGACTCCAACCGAATTCGGCAGATAAAGGGGACTTCAAGATAGACCACGCATACAAAACCCCTGCAAACAGCATAGTGATAATGCCGACAATCAAATAGGTCCAACGTATCGATAATTTCTGATTAATTTTGTTCATCATAAAACTCCTGATTACACAAAAATATGTATATTTTTTGATTATACCATAGTTTTATAAACTTTTCAATGAAATCGTGCAATGCGAAATAAAATTAAATTCCCTCTTCGCCATCCAGACGGATTACGCATAAAAAACACCTTTATCTATTTAGACAAAGGTGTTTTTTGCGAATGAGCGACCAAACGGTGTATAAGTGGGGGTGTAAGAAAGACTAAAAGTATTGTAATTGCTCTGTTTGATAAATAAGATTTGGGCGGTATGTATGCGTAGTCAATACACGATGAAAAAAGGAATATTTTTGCTTCAAAATTGTTGCTCCTAATGACGATCATGTGCGAGCGGCAGTCACATCATCCGGGACGGCAAACTTATCGGTGCCGTCGCCCAATAGTGTTCAACGAAAAACAGCCCTCCAAATCGGTCGATTTGGAGGGCTGTAGTGATTTATGGGGATTTAATTAATCGAGGACGGACCTCCAAACAGACGGTCAGGAATTTTTTCCTGTTTCGTAGTAGTGCTGCATTTCTTCGGGCGGGACCATGCTGCCGCCGGTGGCCCAAACCAGATGGATGGCCTGTTCCATTGTTTCGCGGCTGATACCGGCAGATGCAGGATAGGCGGCAAATTGAGAATCAGTTGTCATTAAGACCGGCCCGTACATCCCGGCCAGCGCGCTGGGTTCCAGCTTCAGTCCTTCTGTGTCAGCAAGCTGCGCCAGCATGCGATACATGCGCCAATCTTCTATGGAATAACAGCCGCTTATGAACGGTGCCATCACACCGCCAACAAAACCGGAAGCACGGCCGACAGCCAGACCATCGGCTACAGTTCGGTTGTCCACACCGATATCCTGCACGCTGATGGCGCTGTTCAGACCCGTGGCCATGCCCAGAAGCATGCAGCAGGAATGGGTCGGCTCAGCGAAGAAGCAGTGGACGTTGTCTCCAAAGATCTGCTTGATACCAAAGGCTACGCCGCCGGGACCGCCGCCTACGCCACAGGGCAGGTAGACAAAGAGCGGATGCCGGGCATCGACCGTGAGTCCGGATGTTTTAAACTGCTCCTTTAGACGCAATGCTGCAACAGAATAACCCATAAAGAGGGTTTTGGAGTTTTCGTCATCTACAAAATGACAGAAGGGGTCATTCGCTGCCTGCTGACGGCCCTGAGCAACTGCAATGCTGTAGTCGGATTCATACTCTACCACCGTCACACCCTTGCTGCGAAGCATGTCTTTCTTCCACTGACGGGCGTCAGCGGACATATGTACGGTGACATTAAACCCAAGTTTTGCGCTCATAATACCAATGGACAGGCCAAGGTTTCCGGTAGATCCAACGGCTATAGAATACTGAGAGAATACATCCCGGAACTTCTGGGAGTGGAAAACCTCGTAGGAATCTCCCGCTTTCAGAAGGCCTCTTTCCAGCGCAATCTTTTCTGCCACATACAGCACTTCGTAAATGCCACCGCGGGCCTTGATAGACCCGGAGATGGGAAGATGGCTGTCCAGTTTGATCCAAACTTTGCCCGGAATTTCGCAGTCGAACTCTGTGTTCAGACAGGCTTGCATGTGGGGAATTTGCTGCAGGGGAGATTCCAGAATGCCGTCGGTCGCCTGTGTTTCGGGAAAAGCCACTTTGAAATAATCGGCAAACCGATCCAAACGATCGCTAGCGTCTTGTACATCCGCCATAGTCAAGGGGCACTGTGCAACCGCCTTTTCAGAAGGAAGACGTCCCGAATTGATCCAAGTAGTTTCCTCCAGTTCGGCAAGGCGCTTTATGATTGGATAATCCACTTGCAATTGAGCAACGCTTTTCCCCATGATCTGTTTTTCATAATTCATAGTTACACCTCTTTCATCCGGTAATATCAAGCATTATGACGAATCATTTTGCCGGAATAGTGGCCGGTAAATTCTTTGTTGTGATATACGATTTGACCATTGACGAAGACATAGTCGATGCCCTCGGTCAGGCTGTTGGGATTGCTGTAGGTGGCGGTATCCCGGAGTCGGTCAAAGTCGAAAAGAACCAAATCGGCGTCATAGCCCTCTTTGATAAAGCCCTTGTTCTTCACCAGCAGGGACTGGGCAGTTAGTCCTGTCATTTTGTGGATCATCTGTTCCAGTGTCAGAATACCTTTCTCCTTGACAAAATAGTTGATGGCCCGTGGGAATGTGGCTGTTGCCCGGGGATGGCCTTTTTCATGCCAGGCACGGGTGATGCCGTCGGTACCCACCAAACAGTAGGGGCTTTGAATGATCTCACACACATCCTCATCGCACATACTGGAATACACCGCACAGGTGGCGCAGTGGTTCTTTGCGCAGATATCGAAGAAAGCGTTCCAAGGGTCTATTCCCATAAGCGATGCGTACTCAGTGATAGACAAACCCTCGGCTTGGGGCGTGTTGGGTGCGGAGGAGACATATACGCCATCCCATCCGCCGGCATTGAGGTAGTAGTTATCAAATTCCGTGGCGGGATCGGCAATCTCGGCCTTCAGCTGGTCTCGGAAGGCTGAGTCTGCCATTTTCATTACAAATGCGTCAACTCCTGCAGAAAAATGCCAAGGAGGAATACAGGCATTAAGAGAGGTCATGTTCCGGGTGTAGGGGTACTGGTCACAGACAACAGGAATCCCTTGGGCATTGGCTTCATGAATGAGCCTCAGTGTTTCCTTTTGTTTGCCCCAGTTGGGTTTTCCCAGCATCTTGTGATGGGAGATGCTGACCCTGACACCGGCCTGACGGCCTACCGCAATGGTCTCCTTTACAGAGTCCACAACAAAATTGGATTCATCACGCATATGGCTGGCATAGATGCCATTAAAGGGTGCAACTACCTTGGCCAGCTCTATAATCTCCTTTTCATCAGCGTAGCAGCTGGGTGTGTAGATGAGACCTGTTGAGAAACCTGCTGCACCAGCTTCCATAGATTCTCTCAGAATGCCTTTCATGGTGTCAAGTTCCCGGTCGGTTGAAGGGCGATTCTCCATACCCATAACGGCAATACGAAGGCTGCTGTGTCCTATGTACATTTTCACATTGGTGGTCTTTTTCTGGGCATCGGCGTATTCCAAATACCGTGCGAAGCTGGTCCAGTTTACCATATCATCAGGAAAAGAAGGTGTGCCCAAAGACAGCTGATCCTGCACCTCAGTGAGATATTGGGGGTTTACCGGGGCCATGGAGTCGCCACACTGACCCACAATCTCCGTGGTGATGCCCTGGTTGGTCTTAAAGAGGTGGTTATCACGGGTGCCAAGGAGAATGTCACCATGAGAGTGGGCATCGATAAAACCCGGTGTCAAGCAACGTCCAGCCGCATCAATTACCTGTCGTGCGGCTTCATTGCCGTTGACTTTCACCAGTTTGCCTGCTTTGATACCAACACTGCCTATATAGGAAGTCATTCCGGTTCCATCAATAATGCGCGCATTTTTAAGCAAGTAGTCCAACATACAGGGAATTCCTTTCATATGAGTGTAGTCCGGTATATCATTTTTCTCAAAATAATATCCATTTTTCGTTCAAGTGTTCATTAATATTTAACGCTACAGAATGCTGAATGTCAATAGTTTTTCTAAATTTCGCCAACAAACAAAGTTATATTCTCGAAATTAATATTATTTAATCGTGTGATGTTCATTTTTAATATACATAAAATCAAACACGGTTAACACAATCTCTTGGTTAAACCTCAATATATAATGTCTTTGATATAAAGAAAAAATCCGAACGCACTTCCTATCGTGAAGTAGTTCGGATTTTTCATGTATGGTGGAAGTTACAGGGCTCGAACCTGTGACCCTCTGCTTGTAAGGCAGATGCTCTCCCAGCTGAGCTAAACTTCCATAGCTGTGGTGACCCGGACGGGAATCGAACCCGTGTTACCGCCGTGAAAGGGCGGTGTCTTAACCGCTTGACCACCGGGCCGAAATGGTAGCGGCAGCGGGATTCGAACCTGCGACCAATCGGGTATGAACCGAGTACTCTAGCCAACTGAGCTATGCCGCCATATACATCTAACGGTGTTTTTCCGAAGACCAGTATATCTTACTACAACAATTTGCATTTGTCAATACTTTTTTTGAAAAAGTTTGATTTTTTTCAAATCTTTTGCTATAATGATTATCAAATGCAACTAAAGGAATTTAATTATGAAGTTTGAAAACAAAGCCCTCTTTCTGGGGCCGATGGCAGGCAACGGTGACTATGCCTTCCGCCGTATATGCAAAGAATTTGGTGCCCAATACGTGGTCACTGAGATGGTCAGCGCCAAAGCAGTCTACTACCACGACAAAAAAACCGCAGGCATCGCCCACATCCGAGAGGATGAGCGCCCCTGCTTTTTGCAGATCTTTGGCTCGGAGGAGGACTGCATAGACTATGCCGTCAAAGAATTAGAGCAAACCATGCGCCCCGAAGGGTTTGATATCAATATGGGATGCCCTGCCCCAAAAATATTCAACAACGGTGAGGGCAGCGCCCTGCTCAAAGACTTAAAAAAAGCGGAGCGCATCGTAAAAACCGTGAGAAATGCCACCGCCTTGCCTGTCAGTGTTAAACTGCGTCTTGGAGTGGAGCAGGACTGCTTCGTGGCCGGCGAGGCCGCCAAACGATTTGAGGCGGCAGGCGCCGATTTTCTTGCCGTACACGGCAGATACCGAGACCAGCACTACAGCGGCAAAGCCGACTGGAACAAGATCGCACTGGTAAAGCAATGTGTCGGCATCCCAGTGATCGCCAACGGTGACATCTGTTCCCCTGAAGATTACATAAGCGCATTGAAAACAACAGGTTGCGACGGCGCTATGATCGCCCGCGGCGCACTGGGCGACCCTCATTTATTTAAAAGAATCTCCCACTACAATGCTACGGGTGAATTGCTGCCGCCCCAGACGCTGGAGCAAAAGTTGGCCACCGCACTCAGACAGCTCAACCTGTGCATAGAGGACAAGGGCGAGGCACACGCCGTAAGAGAAATGCGCAAGCATTTTCTGTGGTACGTCAAAGGCATTCGCGGCGCCGCACGGTATAAGAATATGTGTTGCAAGGTTTCCACCAAAGAGGACTGCCTGCAACTGGTAAATGAAATTTTAGTTGTGGATTAATTTTTGAAAGAATTACAGATGTGTATTTGGCACAAACGTATTTTTCATTTTGTTGGTTTTCTGTGGTGAAACAACTTTTTGACAGTCATAGAGGAAGCAAATTAATTTGCTTCCTCTATTCTTTTGTAGAGATAAGCAAGCGCTTGTCTGACACCGCCCACCTCGTCGATAAGCCCCTGCTCTACCGCTTGTCTGCCGTCCAGCACGGTACCGATATCGCTGACCAGCTCACCCACGTTATGCACCAATTCCAGCATAGTTTCCTTGCTCATATTCGAATGCTCAGAAACAAAGGAAACGATCCTGTCCTGCATCTCGTCAAAAAAACGGAAGGTCTGCTCTACCCCGATGACAAGCCCATTGGTCCGCACGGGGTGCAACATCATTGTCGCAGACGGCACGATAAAAGAGCGGTCTGCCGCCACAGCAAGCGGCACTCCGATAGAATGTCCTCCGCCCAACACCAGCGAAGCGGTGGGTTTGCCGAGCGAGGCGATCATCTCGGCAATCGCCAAGCCCGCCTCCACGTCACCGCCCACGGTATTGAGAATGACCAAAAGTCCCTTAACCTCTTCGTTTTCCTCCAAAGAGACCAGAGCGGGCAGAATATGCTCATACTTTGTGGTCTTGTTTTGCGAGGGCAGGATATAATGCCCCTCCACCTGCCCGATGATGGTCAACACCTCGATGCCGTGGTTGGTGGAAATGATACCGTTATCGGCAGGAATGTCCCCTGTCTGTTCGGGAGTTTCAAAATTTTCATCGCTCATCTGCCATACACCGTCCCTCCGAGGTATCTCGCATTTTCACCCAGCATTTGCTCGATGCGAAGCAGGCGATTGTACTTGCCCACCCGTTCACCTCGTGCGGGCGCTCCCGTTTTAATCTGTCCGCAGTTGAGGGCCACCGCCAGATCGGCAATGGTGGTGTCTTCCGTTTCACCGCTTCGGTGGGACATTATGGTACGGTAACCGTGCCGCTTGGCAAGGCGAACCGTTTCCATCGTTTCACTGAGGGTACCGACCTGATTGGGTTTGATGAGCACCGCATTTGCCGCTCCTGCCATAATACCGCTGACCAGACGGGAAGGATTGGTAACAAACAGATCATCTCCCACGATCTGCACCTTGCCTGCAAAATGATGGGTCACCTGACGGAAACCGTCAAAGTCTTCCTCTCCCAAAGGATCCTCGATGGATACAATGGGGAATTCGCTGACAAGACGGCGATAGCGTTCGATGAGTTCATCTTTGTAGACCACACTGTTTTTCTTGGGCAGGCGGTAGTGGTCATCCTCCGTCCATTCGCTTGCCGCCACATCCAAGGCAAAGCAGATATCTTCCCCGATGCGGTAGCCTGCCGCCTCGGTGGCGTCGCACAGCAACAACAGCGCCTCACGCTCATCGGAAATCTCAGGGGCAAAGCCACCCTCATCCCCCACGGCATCGGACAGACCCTTTTGTTGCAGTTGTTTTTTAAGTGCGTGATAGACACGAGTCCCCATATGAAGTGCCTGACTAAAGGTGTGAGCACCTGTGGGCAATATCATAAATTCCTGAAAATCCAGACCGTTGGAGGCGTGTGCGCCGCCGTTGAGAATGTTCATCATCGGCACCGGCATCACCGAGCTGCTCACGCCGCCCACATAACGAAACAACGGCATTTCCTTGGCCGCCGCACCTGCTCTTGCGCAAGCCAGAGAAACGGCGAGTATGGCATTGCCGCCCAGATTTTCTTTATTGGATGTGCCGTCAAGTTCGATCATCGTGCGGTCGATCTCCCCTTGCGCAAACACGCTTTTGCCCACCAGAGCAGAGCTAATGGCGCCGCCTACGTTTTCTACCGCACGGCAGACACTTTTGCCGTCGTAGTCACCTCCGCCGTCACGAAGCTCCACGGCCTCGTATTTGCCGGTGGAAGCTCCGCTGGGAACACCGGCCACACCAACGATGCCCCCGTCCGTTTCTACCTTCACCTGCAGTGTCGGGTTGCCTCGGCTGTCAAGAATTTGTAATGCGCTGATTTTCTTTATACTGTGTTTCATTTTTCTCCCCCTTGAAAACTTTTTTATTTAGTGTTTCAAGGAAAAGCAAAAATATACTATCGACAAAAAACAACTATTCTTTAACAATAACGGTCTTATATATTTCTTTGCCGCTGACAAGCAGTACCGCAAGGTTGGGCAACGCCATCCCTGCAGACAGAATATCTCCCAGAGCCCACAGACGATCACTGTTGATCCACGGGGTGAGCAACAGCATCGCAATATAGAATAAGCGAAAATACCCTTCACCGTGGGGCGAGAGATAGCCAAAGCAACTGCTTGCAAAAAAGTACCACCCCACTACCGTGGTAAAAGCAAAGGTACACAAAAAGACAGCAAGCAATATTACACCCGTTTGTCCCAGTCCTCTGTAAAAGCTCGTCGCAGGAACAGCGGCGCCCGTTGAGGCTTGCCACGCCCCCGTCACCGTCACACAGAGGCCCGTGAGCGAACAGATGATGACCGTGTCCACAAACACGCCAAGCATAGCAATTTGCCCCTGCCGCATAGCGTTATCATCCTTGGCGGCGGCCGCAGCAATGGGCGCACTGCCAAGACCTGCTTCGTTGGACAAAATTCCGCGGCTGACCCCGATACTGACCGTCTGAAAGATACTGCCTGCCGCCCCGCCCAGCGCCGCTCGGGGAGAAAAGGCACTGCGCCAAATGAGCGACAGCGCTTCGGGAAGATCCACCCGAAATTTAAACAAAATAATGCCGCAGCAAACGATATAGCCGATCCCCATAACAGGAATGATCGCCTCACAAAAATGACTGATGCCCTTGTGTCCGCCACGCAGAACCAGTCCCGCCAGCACAGCGACCACCGCACAGATCATCAGTGAGCGAAAGCTGAATGCTCCGTATTGCCGTGAGGGGTCCAGCACACCCAGCATGCTGTCCATCTGCAAAGTGGTCCCCATACTGATGCTTCCCGTCGCCGCACCGCACAGCGCAAACAGATAAGCCAACGTCTTGCCCCACTTTCGCTCAATATAGATATACGGACCGCCGTGTTGATGTACCGCCAGCGCGCACTCAGCAAACTTGACCGCCATACCGAGAAACGCTGAAAGAAGCATCCACACCAATGCCCCCGGTCCGCCCAGAGCCACCGCCGTGGCCACGCCCACGATATTTCCCGTGCCGATGGTGGCCGCAAGTGTGGTACACAGTGCGCCCCAGCCGCTGATGCCCTCTTTCCCTTTTTCTTTTTGAAAAGCCGCAAAAAACGAGCGCCCGAGATACCGCTGGACAAAACCGCTTCTGATGGTTATAACAGCCCCCGTCATCAAAATCATAAAACACAAAACGTATTGCATATTCACGCCTCCGTAACTGATATATGCGCCGAGACAGGAAAATATTTTATCTTGACAAGACACGCCTCATCTGCTACAATCAGCACAAAGGCAATGAAGAGAAGAGTACGCCACCCCCTACGGTTCAGAGAGCTTCTGTTTGGTGAAAAGAAGAGCGTCGGAGTGGCAGAACATGGTCTCGGAGCCGCGTACCGAAGAATCCGATTCTAAGGCTACGATGGGAGCGCCCATTACAGCGCCGGAGTATACACGTACTCTCTGAGGTTCCTTCTGCGAGGAAGGAATAAAGTAAGGTGGTAACACGAAGCTATGCTTTCGTCCTTATGGGGACGGAAGCTTTATTTTTTTTACAGAGGAAAACAATGGAAAATATTATCGAAATCCGACAACTTAACAAAACCTTTGACGACAGCGCCGGCAAGGTGGTGGCTCTGGATGATATCAATATAAGCATCCGCAAGGGCGAGATCTTTGGCATCATCGGTCTGTCAGGAGCAGGAAAGAGCACGCTGGTACGTTGCATCAATCTGCTGGAGCGCCCCACCCGAGGACAGATCATCTTCGACGGGCAAGACCTGTGCTCACTGTCCAAAAAGCAACTGCTTGCGGCCCGTCACTCGATGAGTATGATCTTTCAGAGCTTTAACCTGCTGAGTCAGCGCACCGCACTGCAAAACGTGTGCTTTCCGCTGGAGATCACAGGTGTCCCCCACAGCCAAGCCAAAGAAAAGGCAAGAGAATTGCTCAAGCTGGTGGGACTGAGTGAAAAAGAAAAGAACTACCCCTCACAGCTTTCGGGCGGTCAGAAGCAACGAGTGGCCATTGCCAGAGCGCTGGCCACTCAGCCAAAAGTATTGCTGTGTGACGAGGCCACCAGCGCACTGGACCCCACCACTACGCAGTCCATACTGGAGCTGTTGACACAGATCAATCAAAAGATGGGTGTTACCATCATCGTCATCACCCACGAAATGAAGGTTATCGAGCAGATCTGTCACCGTCTGGCGGTCGTAGATCAATCGCATATCGTGGAAATGGGTCAGGTCCAGGACGTCTTTACCCGTCCCCGTGCCGCCGCCACCAAACAACTTCTCTGCCCCACCGACAGTGCGCTGTTCAGCGAGGGCGGCAAGGAGTGTCTGGAGATCCAAACAAACGATAACGAAACGCTGATCAGCGACATCGTGTTGGAAACCCACAGCCGCCTGCGCATCCTCAGCGCCGACATCGACAGCAGCGGCAAGGGCAGTATACTGCTCCGTTTGCCTGCCGACCCGACCGCCGTCCGTCGTATCAAGGCCTATCTTGATGACAGGCAGATCTCATATAAGGAGGTAAACTACAATGCGTGAATTTTTTGAAACCGCACTGAGCGGACAAATGCTGGCGCTGTACGGCAGTGATATTCTCGTGACATTGTATATGACTCTGGTCAGTACAGCAATGGCTTACCTCATCGGTATACCGCTGGGAATCATTCTCAGTGTCACCGATAAGGACGGCATTCATCCCCTGTCCCCCGTCAACAAGGTGCTGGGGTTCCTGGTCAACGTATTGCGCAGTGTCCCCTTTGTTATACTATTGGTGATGGCGTTGCCGCTGACCAAGGTGTTGGTGGGTACCAAAATCGGCAACACCGCCTTTTTGGTGCCGCTGGTGCTGTCTGCCGCCCCCTTTGTAGCGAGAATGGTAGAGTCCTCTATCAAAGAGGTCGACAAAGGTGTCATCGAGGCGGCGCAGTCTATGGGCAGTACCGATCTGCAGATCATAATGAAGGTATTGTTGCCCGAAGCCAAGCCATCGCTGATCATCGGTGGCGCCATTGCGATGACCACCATTCTCGGCTATACACCGCTGGCCCAGCTGGTGGGCGGCAACGGTCTGGGTGCCACCGCCGTACAGTACGGTGTCTATCGCTTTGAACCTGCCATTATGTATATAGCCTCTCTCTTTTTGATCATCATCGTACAGATCCTGCAGGAAGTGGGAATGAGCCTTTCCAAAAAAACAGATAAAAGAATATAATAAATAAAGGGGATATTACCATGAAAAAAATCATCAGCATCATTCTTATCGCACTTGTTACCCTGAGCCTGTGTGTCGGTTGCACGCAGAAAGACGAGAACACCATCATTGTCGGCGCTTCCGCTACGCCCCACGCTGAAATTCTGGAAACGGTAAAACCCATTCTGGAAGAACAGGGCTACAAACTGGAAATCAAAGTCTATGACGACTACATCTTGCCCAACACCGCCACCGAGGACGGTGATCTGGATGCCAATTATTTCCAGCACACCCCCTATCTGGAGTCCTTCAACACCGAAAACGGCACGCATCTTACCGGCATTATTGCCGTACACTATGAGCCGTACGGCATTTATGCAGGCACCAGCACCACACTGAAGGACATTCCCGACGGTGCCGCCGTGGCTGTACCCAACGACCCGACCAACGAAGCAAGAGCCTTGCAGTTATTGGCCGACAACGGACTGATCACTCTCAAAGAGGGCGTGGGTCTTGCCGCCACAAAAAACGATATTGTTGACAACCCCAAAAACCTTGATATCAAAGAGATGGAGGCCGCCATCATCCCGGGATGTCTGGACAGTGTGGCAGTCGCCGTCATCAACGGCAACTATGCCATCAGCGCCGGACTCAAAGTAGCGGATGCGCTGGCCGTGGAGGACAAAAATTCTGCCGCCGCTCAGACCTATGCCAACATTCTGGCGCTTAAAGAGGGCAACCAAGACCTGCCTGCCATCAAGGCGCTGAAGGAAGCCCTGCTCAGCGACACCGTCAAGGAATTTATCCAAACCAAGTACGAAGGCGCCGTCGTTGCAATTTTCTAAACCACAAAGCAAAGAACCTCTTTGACACCCGTGTCAAAGAGGTTCTTTATTATTTACATACGAATATTTACAGCAATTCCGGTTTACAACACAAATGGTTTGTTGACAAGTAAATACAATAAATTTATAATAGAAATATCAAAACGAAACGGATACAGTTATGAAAAACGACATTCAACTCGCCAATCAAATCGCCCAAAAAGTCGCCCGACTCGGCGGCAGAGCCTACTTTGTCGGCGGATGCGTGCGTGACGGCTTGCTCGGCATAGAGTGCGCTGACATTGATATCGAGGTACACGGACTGGCGCCCGCTGCATTGGAAGAAATACTGGACTCTGTCGGCAGACGAATGGAGGTTGGCAAAAGTTTTGGCATCTATGCGCTCAAAGGGCATTCGCTGGACATTGCCCTGCCCCGCAAAGAGCGAGCGGTCGGACACGGCCACAGAGATTTTAAGATCAGTGTAGACCCCCACATCGGCACCTGCGAAGCGGCAAAGCGCCGTGACTTTACCATCGGGGCGCTGATGCAGGACGTTCTGACGGGCGAGATCGTTGACCATTTCGGCGGCCTACAAGATCTGAAGAAAGGCATTTTGCGCCACGTAGATGACAATACCTTTTCCGAGGATCCGCTGAGGGTACTGCGCGGGGCGCAGTTTGCCGCCCGATTTGAAATGAAGATTGCAGAAGAAACGCTGAAACTGTGTAAAGCAATTCAACTTGACACGATTTCGAAAGAGCGCATCCTCGGAGAATTGAGCAAAGCGCTGATGAGTGCGGACAGACCCTCACTGTTTTTTGCCGTTTTAAAAGAAATGGAACAGCTGGATACCTGGTTTGGAGAGCTTGGCGCGCTGATCGACGTCAAGCAAAACAAAAAATATCACGCTGAGGGCGATGCATGGAGTCACACCCTACTGGTATTGGACGAAGCGGCAAAACTGCGATGCAGGGCAAACTATCCGCTTTGGTTTATGCTCTCTGCCCTCTGCCACGATTTCGGCAAAGCCATCACCACCAAAGAAGCAGACGGAAGGATCATATCCTATCGACACGAAACCGAAGGGTTGCCACTTGTAAAACGTTTTTTAAAACGGCTGACCAATGAGCAAAAGCTCATACAGTATGTGCTGAATATGACGGAGCTTCATATGCGCCCTCATGCACTGGCGGCGCAAAATGCTTCCGCCAAGGCCGCCAACCGTATGTTTGACAAAGCCATCTGCCCCGAAGATCTTTTACTGTTGGCCGAGGCGGACAATATGGGACGTTTTCCCCGCCCCGAGCAAGACCGCAACCAATATTTATATGACAAACTGCGCGCCTATCAGGTGCTGTCGGCAAAGCCGCAGGTGACAGGCACCGATCTGATCGCCGCAGGTTTGACCCCTGACAAGGACTTCTCCGCACTGCTGGAATATGCACACAAATTGCATCTGTCGGGTGTAGATAAATCCACAGCGCTCAAACAGGTCATCAACTACCACAAAAAGAAAATTAAATGATCATTTCCTCAAATAACTCCCAAAAAATCATGAACATTTGACAAGTCACGCAGTTTTATATACAATATTTCTATAATAATTTAGGAGATCATATATGCGACTGAGAAAAAAGAAAAATGCCGTTTCCCGTTACGATGCTTGCCGTGACTGGATACTCAATGAGGATACCCGTGCCGAGTGGTGCGCCCACGACCGTGTAGCGCTGGAGATCGGCAGCGGCAAGGGTGGCTTTATCACCAAGCTGGCCGCCCAAAACCCCGACATACACTACATTGCCGTAGAAAAAGAGATCGACTGTATCATTATGGCGATGGAAAAGGCCAAGGCCGCAGGTCTTACCAATCTGCGATTTCTGGCAGAGGATGCCAAGGAGTTGTCGCTGTTGTTGCCGACGGGGATATTTGAGACCATCTATCTCAACTTCTCCGACCCCTGGCCCAAAAAGAAATACAGCAAGCGCCGCCTCACCCACCGCAATCTGCTCCGTGCCTTTTTGCCGCTTCTGAGTGATGCAGGTGAACTCCGATTTAAGACGGACAATGACAAGCTGTTTGCTTTTTCCGTTGAGGAGTGGCAAGACCTCGGAATGGATATTTTCTTTATCACCTACGATCTACATAAAGAAAACGTTGCCAACATTATGACCGAGTACGAAACCCGATTTTCCGAAATGGGTACCCCCATCAAGTCGATGTGGGCACGCCCCACCCCGACCACCTTTGCCAAGCTGAGAGAATACACCGAGAAAAAAGACGTATTCCCCTTTCACCAGCTGATCGTTGATATCAGCACCCTGCCCGAGGGCGCCGATCAAGGGTTGTTGTGGAGAGCGATGGACAACATCGGCATCCGCATGGCAAAAACTTCCGCTACAGGCGAGTATATCACCTGCCCCTATTTCCGTTTGACAAGCGACGATATTGTCGAGGCTTGCAAAGCGCTGGGCGAGAGCGCCAAAGTCACCGCCCTGCTCTCCGATAATCCCAAGCGCTTGGCCGAAGCCAAATCCGCAGGGCTATACACCATCGCACTGGCCGTTGCGACGCAAACAGACGAACAGTGGCCGACACTGGACATTAGATTTTTAAGCAAAAAAGAGTGTGATTGATGAACAAGTCCAGTAAAAACGGACAATAGAAAAAAAGAGCCTCCTATGGTAGAATTAAAACACTACCATAGGAGGTTTTGTTATGCCTAGAAAGTATAGAAAAGTAAGAGAACTTCTTCCAATTGTAAAAGAATTAACATC
>JAFZEA010000037.1 GCA_017560905.1 Clostridia bacterium | reverse complement strand
GAATCAAAAAGGTTCGGATTCTCCCCTCCTCCATCTCCGAAAAGATCCACGCGCTCAACGGCGCAGCGGTCATTTTTTCGCGGCTCTTCGGCGGCGAATTTAAGCTATAAAAAATGCAGAAACGATTTTTTCGTTTCTGCATTTTCTTTTATGATTCGGAATGAAAATAAAAAAGCAGCACTTCCGAAGAAGTACTGCTTTGGAGCGGGTGACGAGGCTCGAACTCGCTACCTCAACCTTGGCAAGGTTGCGCTCTACCAGATGAGCTACACCCGCATACCGTTCTTTGCGGAACGATATATATTGTAACAGATGAAGCTTCAAATGTCAAGCATTTTTTTAAAAATTTTTAAAAAATATATTTTAGTCCTGTCTGCCCGTCAGCGCACCTATATCCGTAAGGTTGGGATAATCCAACTGGCGTAGTACTTCGTAAGTCACCACTGCCACCGCATTGGACAGATTGAGAGAGCGCACAAACCCTTGCATGGGAATGCGGATGCAGCGCTCGTAGTTGTCCTTGAGCAGTGGCTCGGGCAGACCGTGACTCTCTTTGCCGAAGACGAGATAAATGTCCCTGTCCTTAGGATAGCAGACCTCGGAATGACAGCGCTGTCCTTTGGTAGAACAGTAATAAAATTCGCCCTCATTTTTGCAGCGGAAATCATCCCAATTTTTGTAGGTGGTTACCGTGAGATATTGCCAGTAGTCAAGTCCTGCGCGGCGGATGGACCGCTCGCTCAGCTCAAACCCCAGCGGCTCAATGAGATGCAGGTGACAACCCGTCACCGCACAGGTGCGGGAAATGTTGCCGGTGTTTTGCGGTATCTCCGGCTCGTAAAGAACAATGTGTATCATAGTATCACTCCTATTCTCCAATTATAGCATCTTTGAATTGATAAAGCAATTCAAACTTATCATATCACGAAGGATGCTTTTCGGTGTAACTCTTTTTTTGAAAAATCAAGAAAACAAGAAGTGCCGCTTGCTTGAATTTACCGCCGTTGTTGTCAACTTTAAAATAAAATAAAGTTTCTCTTTATTTTTGTATTTAGGTGTGATACAATATACTATGTAAAAGTGCAAATGTGCCCGTGTGCGCATTTTTTAGATAATAAATTGTTTGGAGGGGCGACGATGAACAGATTTCTGGTTCAGGGAAAAGTCTGCCTGCGTGGAGAAGTAGAGATCTCAGGCGCAAAAAATGCAGCAGTTGCCATACTGCCCGCCGCTATGCTGGTGGACGGGGTGTGTATTATAGAAAACGTACCCAAGATCAGCGACGTGCTCAATATCGTAGAGATTATGAACAGTATGGGTGCCGTGGCGGAATGGGTGGACAATACCAATACCTTGCGTGTGGATTGCCGCAACATTACCTCTTGTGAGGTCAGCTATGAGCACGCCAAAAAGCTCAGAGCATCCTATTACTTTATGGGCGCCCTTTTGGGCAGATGCGGTAAGAGCATCGTGGCCTTGCCCGGTGGATGCAACCTGGGCGGTCGTCCCATTGATCAACACGAAAAGGTGTTTGAAGCATTGGGAGCTACCGTTGTGACGGAGGGAGGCAGTGTTCACTGTCACGCACCGTCGCTCAACAGCGCACATATTTATTTTGATATGGTCAGCGTGGGCGCTACGATCAATGCGATGCTGGCGGCTTGCAAGGCCAAGGGACTGACCGTACTGGAAAACGTGGCCAAAGAGCCCCACGTGGTTGACGTGGCTAACTTTCTCAACTCTATGGGTGCCAACATTTCGGGCGCCGGTACCAATGTGATCAAGATTCGTGGCGTTGCCCGTCTGGGCGGCGGCAGTTATGCCATTATTCCTGACCAGATCGAGGCGGGTACCTATATGGCGGCGGCGGCCGCTACCCGCGGTAACGTACTGGTCAAAAACGTTATTCCCAAGCATATGGAGTGTATCAGCGGTAAGCTCAGAGAGATGGGCGTGACCGTAGAGGAATATGACGATTCCATTCGTGTACGGGTGGAGGAGGGCGCGATCTTGCGCCACGCACAGGTCAAGACGGCAGTATATCCCGGTTTTCCCACCGATATGCAACCGCAGATTGCCGTACTGATGGCAACGGTGGAGGGCATTTCCCGTGTGACTGAGAATATCTGGGGCAGTCGTTTCCGCTACGTAGAGGAACTCAAACGTATGGGTGCCAAGATCACCGTAGACGGCAAGAGTGCCGTCATTGAGGGCGGCAGATCTCTGAGCGCCGCACCGTTGCACGCTTGCGATCTGAGGGCGGGCGCCGCACTCATTATTGCCGCTTGCACAGCGGAGGGCAGCAGCTATATCGAGGAGATCGAATTTGTAGAGCGTGGATATGAAAACGTGGTAGAAAAATTCAATGCCCTCGGCGCTAACATTCAAAAAATTACAGACTGATCCAAAAGCCGCAAACAGTTGCGGCTTTTGGATTTAAAAAAGGAGAATTTATATGAAGATTCCGGTTAAAAAATTGCATCCTGATGCAGTGTTGCCCACCTTTGGCTCCGCAATGGCGGCGGGTGCCGATCTGTACAGCGTGGAAGAAAAAGTGATTGAGGCGGGCCGGACCGTATTTGTCCCCACGGGACTCAGTATGGAGCTTCCTGCAGGGTATGGCGGCTTTATTTTTGCCCGAAGCGGGCTGGCTTGTAAGCGTGATCTGGCCCCTGCCAACAAGGTTGGCGTCATTGATGCGGACTATCGCGGCGAGATCATCGTTGCTCTGCATAATCACGGGCAGACAGCGCAGACCGTAGAAAAAGGGGAGCGCATTGCACAGATGGTCGTTCTGCCCTTTTTGGCGGCAGAGTATTTTGAAACTGACGAGCTCAGCGACACCGACCGCGGCAACGGCGGCTTTGGCTCCACCGGAAAGAAATAATATGTTCACCGCAGATTTTTGCATCTGTGGTGATTTTTTTAATAAATCTTTAATGCACTTTGCCAATTTTTGTTATATAATATAATAAAGGAGGGATGGGTCTATGGCAAACTTCAAAATCTTTATCGAGACGGGCACGGACCTGTCCCGCAAATTTATCCTTTCACAGCACCGCTTGCGGGTGATGCCGCTGAATTTGATCATTGATGGCAAAGAATATCGGCAGGACGCTGAGCATCCTGAAATGCTTACCCCTGTATTTTATGAAAAACAGCGTAAGGGAAAGCTTGGCGAGGTGGCGGTACTGCGCATTGAACAGATCATTCAATGTATGCGCCCCGTGCTTGCGGCAGGGGAGGATATACTGTATCTGAGTCTGGACGACTTTATGGGCGGCAATCTTAAGGCCGCGCGCAAAGCTGCGGAAATACTCAAAAAAGAGTTCCCACAGCGGCAGGTGTTGGTCGTGGATACCGCCTGCGTTTCTCTGGGACTGGGCAAGTTGGTGGAACTGTGCAATGAATATGCCGACGGGCATACGCTGGAGGAAACATATCGGTTTGCTCTGGAAAAAGCCAAGGTCATACATCACCTGTTTTTGGTCGACGATCCTCGGTATGTGCGGCGGTTTCACCAGATCGGTATGGTGATCAGTTGGTGGGATCGGATGTGGGGCATTCGTCCCATATACGAGGTGGCCGCCGAAGGGTATATGCGGCTGAAATTTGCTCCGCGCGGCAAAGACAAGGCGCTGAATGTTCTGGCCGAGCGGGTGCTGGGGGGGCATAGAGAAGGCAAGATCTATATTGCTCATGCCGACGATCTGGCCACTGCGGGCAAACTGCGGGGGCTTATTATCAAGAAAAACAGTAAGCTTAAGATAAAGATAGGTGATATCGGCCCTGCTGTGGGCGTGCGCTGTGGCGCAGGTGCAGTGGCGGTATTTTATGAAGGAGAGAACAGAAATGCAGAAGATACTGATAGCCGAGGATGAGGTGTCTATTGCCCGATTGCTGGAATTGGAACTGGGCAGAGAGGGCTTTGAGGCGGATATATTTTACGACGGCGTGAGTGCCTTGCAGGCGGCGCAGACGGGAGAGTATCGGCTGTTGTTGCTTGACATTATGATGCCGGGGATGGATGGCGTGGAGGTTATGCGCCGCATCAGAGAAACGAGTGACGTGCCCATCATTATGCTGACCGCCAAAGGAGCGCTGGAGGATAAAGTGGCGGCTCTGGGACTGGGCGCAGATGACTATATCGTAAAGCCCTTTGCTATGGCTGAGGTAGCGGCGCGGATACGCTCTGCACTTCGCCGTGTGGGTGGCCGAAACCGTGAAAATATGCTGCAAAACGGAGGGCTTGTTCTGGACAAAAATGCCTGCACCGCCCGTTATGGGGACAAGTTCATTGAATTGACCAAAAAAGAATTTGAATTGGCCCTTTATTTTCTGGAGCATCAGGACAAGGTTTGCTCACGTGCGGAGCTGATCAAGGAAGTCTGGGGATTTGACTATATCGGGGACACCAATCTGATCGACGTGTACATCCGATATCTGCGGGCAAAGATCGACAATGTGTTTGGCACTTGTTATTTTAAAACCGTGAGAGGATTTGGGTACATTATGGAGGCACAGCATGCGGAAAAGTGATAAGATCGGTTATAAGGTTGCCCTGCGCCGTGCCAAGGATAGCTATATTCGGGAAAAGGCTGCGGTCAAATACGCCTACAAACTGGAAAAAAGCAAACTGAAATATTCGCTTTACAAGGAAATCAGCGCAGAATATCCCAAGCCGACCGAGCACCGTAAAACGGAAGTAAAGGCCGCCATTCGCCGCGCCAAGCAAAATTATAAAAATCGTAAAACGGAATATAAACTTATTTACCTGCAACAAAAAAACGAGGCTAAAATATTACTCAAAAAGCACAAAAAGTGGTCTCAGGATGCCAAAACGCCCACCTCCTTGTCCTTTTTGCTGGCGGTGGCATTTGTGCTTGTGTTTTTTGTTATCGTGGTGTTGGAGGGCGTGTTTGTTCTGTGGACGGTGCGCTATATGACCGACCAGCAGAGTGACAGCCAGCTGTCCACCGTATATTCCACTTTGGAAGCGGCGGACTTTTCCAAAGAGTCGGCCAAATCGGCCGCCATCCGGGACATTGCATTTTTGTCTTTGGTGAAGGAGGGCGCACCGTACTATATCATCGGTGAAGAAAAGGTGGCAGACCTCGCTCATCAAAAAGGAGAGGGTATTCATCGTATTACGGTGGGTGTGACCAATTACCGCCTGCTTTGCGAGCAGACCGATTACGGAACGGTGTATATTGCCAAGAGTATGCAACGGGAGGACGATTTCTTTGCATTGCTGTTGGTGGTTATCAGTGTGGGTGCGGTGTTGGCCGCCATTACCAGCGGTGTGGTCGGTTTCAGCGTTTCGCAAAAATGTTTGCGCCCTGTTCATTCTATGAGCCGTCTGATGAAGGAAATGACGGTTTCCGATCTGTCTGCCCGACTGGATACCAACAAAATTCATACCGAACTTCGGGATATGGCGCGGTATTACAATCAGATGATGGATCGTCTGGAGGCCAGCTACGGTGCGCAGGCACGATTTGTCAGCGACGCATCGCACGAATTGCGCACACCGCTCGCGGTAATATCGGGGTATGCGGATATTCTGCAGCGCTGGGGCAAGGAAGACCCCGCTGTGTTGGAGGAAGCCATCGGCTCCATCAACGACCAGTGCCGTCGTATGAATGAATTGCTGGAGCGATTGCTCACGCTGTCCCGAATGGACAATACTCTGCCCGAGGCACATAAGACCCATCAGGATTTGTATCCCGTACTGGACGAGATCGCCCGCGACTTTTCTTTGGTGGCGGGGGACAGAGATATTACCGTATCTGCAGAAAAAGATATCAGCGCAACGTTTGATGCGGAGCTGCTGCGGCAGACACTCACCATTTTTCTTGATAATGCGGTTAAGTTTACCGCAACACACGGGCAGATCGTTTTGTTTGCCACGCAAGAAGAGGATGGACTGTACGTCGGTGTCAAAGATGACGGCATCGGCATTTCCGCAGATAAACTGGATAAGATATTTGAACGATTTTATAAAGCAGACCCCGCCCGCGGGGAAAAGGGCTACGGCCTGGGTCTGTCTATTGCCGCATCCCTTGCAAAGGCAATGGACGCCGCCATCAAGGTAGACTCCACCCCCGACGAGGGCACCACATTCACTCTTGTATTTGAGAAATAAGAAAGCGCTTGGGAGTAACACCTTGCGCTACAGCATTTGATCCTATGCCGCCAAACTACAAGCGGCACCGATAGTCTTCTGAAACTCTTGGAAACTATGATTAAATACGGCGATTCTGCCGCAAATGCAAAATAGACGGCATATCCTCATAAATATTTTCAAAAAACACTTGATTTTAAGAAAATAATGTGATAATATATTTAAAGTCTTCAAAAGACTTTAAATGCGCTTGTAGCTCAGCTGGATAGAGTGACTGGCTACGAACCAGTAGGTCAGGGGTTCGAGTCCCTTCAAGCGCGCCAACAAAAAAGCCACCCGATAGGGTGGTTTTTTTGTTGGCAGATTTAATCAAAGGGACTCGAAGCCTGAGAGGGCGCCCGCTATCGCAACATAAGAGATCGGCTTCGCAATTATATTGTAGAATGTTTGAAAGGTATGGTATAATAAAAACAAGGAATTGTGGAAGGTCAGTCGTATAATTAGTGAAGGGGTCAGATATGATCACTGAGAATTAGGAGGGAAACCTATGGATAACGGCGCCGTTCTCCCGTGCAAGAGACTATCGAACGCTTGGGAATACAAAAATAAAAAATTTAACTTTTGGGGTCTGACCCCAAAAGTTAAATTTGGCTTTATATTGCAAACACCTCTCACAAGACCTTGTGAGAGGTGTTTGGTATGTTGCGGAAAAGTTTAGTGATACTTGGGCAGCCAATCGCCGTGGGCTTCGATGAGCTCGTCGACCATAGCGATGATGTCGTCGATGGACAGCTCAGCGGCGGTATGGGGATCCATCATGGCGGCGTGATAGATGTGCTCTTTTTTCTTGGTCACGGCGGCTTCGATGGTGAGCAGCTGTACGTTGATGTTGGACATATTCATAGCGGCCAGCTGCAGGGGCAGGGGACCTACGTGGCAGGGGAAGATGCCGTTGTTGTTGACCAGACAGGGTACCTCGACGCAGGCATCGGCGGGCAGGTTGTCAATCAGACCGTTGTTGATGACGTTGCCGCCAATCTCATAGAGATCGCCTGTCACCAGAGCGTTCATAATATGAGAAGCGTACTCATGGCTACGCTCGTGGGTGAGGGCAGAGCTCATCAGCTCCTCCCTACGGGCCTTCCACTTTTCGATCTGGTCTACACAGCGACGGGGATATTCATCCAGCGGAATGTTAAAGCGCTCGATAAGCTCGGGATATTTGGATTTGATGTAGAAGGGATTGTATTCCGCATTGTGTTCGCTGGACTCGGTGCAGTAATAACCCAACTTGTCGATGTAGTCATAGCGCACCATATCCTTGTGAATTTCGGTGGCGTTCTTTTCTTTGGCACGTCTTCTGATCTCGGGATAGAGGTCGTTGCCGTCCTTGTCCTTGATCTCCAACAACCAAGCCATATGGTTGATACCGGCGATCAGCTCTTTTCTGCCCTCCAGTTTATCCTCCATGCCCACTCTTTCCAGCAGTTTTTGAGAGCAGACCTGAACACTGTGGCAAAGACCGATGGTCTTGACACCGGTATAGCGTTGCATAAAGCCGGTCAGCATAGCCATGGGGTTGACGTAATTGAGAAACCACGCATCGGGGCAAACCTCTTCGATGTCGCGGGCAAAATCCTCCATAACGGGAATGGTGCGCAGAGTGCGCATAATACCGCCGATGCCCAGTGTGTCGGCAATGGTCTGGCGCAGACCGTATTTTTTGGGGATCTCAAAATCAATGACGGTGCAGGGCTCATAGCCGCCCACCTGAATGGCATTGACGATAAAGTCTGAGCCGCGCAGGGCCGCCTTGCGGTTTTCTACACCCAGATATGTGGTGATCTTTGCACGGTCGGCATTGGTGTTGTGGTTGAGGTTATCCAGCATCAGCTTGCTTTCGGCCAGTCGGATGCCGTCGATGTCATAGAGGGCGATTTCTGCCTCCTGCAAGGAAGGCGTGCACATACAGTCACCCAGAACGTTTTTGGCGAATATGGTGCTGCCTGCACCGAGAAACGTAATTTTCATAGTGTATTCCTCCTTTTTTTATTAGAGTAACACACTTTTTTTGAAAATGCTATTGCACAATGTGCCGAAAACTTGTTATAATGTGTAGTAATTATATAGAAATTTGGTGAAAAACTTTGCAAAGAATACAAATGATCATTAATCGAGGCTTTCGGGATATCAATCCGCTCATCATAGGGCAGGAGGATTGTGCGGCCAATCACAGCTACGGGCCTGCTGTCAGGGAATATTATCTGATGCACTTTGTGCGCTCGGGGCGGGGATGCTTTCACTTCGACGATCAGGAGTATCATCTCGCGGCAGGTGATATTTTTATGACGGCACCGGGGGAAACGATGTACTACAAGGCGGATGCCGTTGATCCGTGGAGTTACGTCTGGATCGGCTTTGAGTCGGAGCTGGATATTGGGGATATTTTTTCTCACCACTGCATTCACGCACCGCAGTGTTCGGAGATTTTTTCGGAGCTGACAGACCTGCTTCGTTACGGAGAAGCGGTGGAACTGTATGTCAACGGCAAGCTTTTTGAACTGTTGGCCAATCTGCGCAGCACAAAAATGACCCATCGAGCGGAAAGTCGCTACTGTCTTCTTGCCAAAAACTATATGGAGGCCCGTTATGACTCGGACATTACCGTTGCCTCTATGGCGGAAATGCTGGGACTGGAGCGCAGTTATTTCAGCAGACTGTTCAAGACGCAGACGGGACTTTCGCCCCAGCAGTATCTAGTGCGTTTGCGATTGGAGCGCGCTGCGGAGCTGATGCGACTGCATCGCTATACACCTGCCAGAGCGGCGGCCTGCTGTGGGTACGGAGATATTGTCAATTTTTCCAAGATGTTTAAAAAACAATATGGGTTGGCACCGAGATTTTATTATAATAAATATAAATAGATACAGATTATTAATGATTTTTTTGAAAATGTGTGGTAATATATAGAAAACGAGGTGTAAAAATATGTTTGGCTATATTGTGACCGACCGTGACCAACTGACAAAAGAAGAACAGCTTCGCTACCGCAGTTATTACTGCGGGCTTTGCCGTGCGCTTAAGGATAAATACGGGGCGGCAGGTCAGCTGACACTGAACTTTGATATGACGTTTCTGAATATATTGCTCAGCTCGTTTTATGAGCCGACAGAACATATCGAGAGCGGACGGTGTATCGTGCATCCCTTTGTAAAGAGAGAAAAGCGACGCTCGGAGATATCGGATTACTGCGCGGATATGACGGTGCTTTTGGCGTATTACAATGCGCTGGATGATTGGCACGACGACCGCAGTAAAAGTAAGCTGCGCTTTGCAAACCGACTCAGACCTTTTGCCACGGCACTGCGGGAGCAGTATCCTCGTCAGTGTAAGGCCATCACTGAAAACATTGAAAAGATCAATGTACTGGAGCGGCAGAGGGAGATCAATCTGGATGCAGTGGCCAACTGCTTCGGTGAGTTGATGGGCGAGATCTTTGTCTGCAAAGAGGATTTGTGGAGTGACCGCTTCCGCGCGTTGGGGCAAGAACTGGGACGTTTTATTTACTTTATGGATGCCTGGGAGGATGCCACCAGGGATTTAAAACACAAAAACTACAATCCGCTTTTGCAGATTAAGGGCGAAGCGGATTATGAGCGCAAGTGCAAGGACATCCTAACGATGTTTTTGGGGGCGGCGGCAGAGCAATTTGAGGCGATGCCCATAGTGGAAAACATACATCTGCTGCGCAACATTCTCTATGCAGGCGTATGGAGCAAATTCCGCATCAAAGGAGAGAAAAATGTTAGAAAACAGTTATAGAATTCTCGGTGTGTCGCCGAGTGCCGATGACGAACAACTGAAAAAGGCGTACCGCAAACTGGCCAAAAAGTATCATCCCGATGCCAACCCCGGTAATGAGGAGGAGGCCGCGCGCCGTATGGCAGAGGTCAATGCGGCTTATGATGAGATCATAAATTTCCGTCAGGGAAAAGGACAGAACGATCCGTTTTCGGGTTTTGCGGGAAGTGGCACGGCAGGAGAGAGTTCTACCGAATATACCGCCGCCCGTAACTTTATCTCCTATCGAAGATTTACCGAGGCTATGAACGTACTCAGCCGTATGGAAAACCGTGATGCCGAGTGGTATTTTCTGGCAGGCTATGCGCAGATGGGACTGGGCAATCGGGCGCAGGCGATGGAATATGCTTCCAGAGCCGTGCAGATGGAGCCAAATAACGGTGAGTATCGTCAGCTGTTGCAAGTGCTGCAGTCCGGCGGTCAGATGTACGGCAACTTTTCACGAGGCTTTACCATGCCTGTGGGCGGATCCAATTGGTGCTGTCGCTTGATACTGATTAATTTGTTTTGTAATTTGTGTTGCAGGTGTTAAACTATGAAGAAATTTAAAGACAAACTCATTCGTTTTATGTATGGTCGTTACGGTGGCAATGATGCGCTGAGCAAAACGTTGCTGTGGGGCTATTTTATTATTTTGATCGTGGGCGCGCTGACCGATTGGGACTGGCTGTGGTATGTGGGCTTTCTCGCATTGGCGTGGAACATCTTCCGTATGTTTTCCCGCAATATTGCCGCACGTCAAAAGGAAAATGCTGTATTTCTCAGCCTCAGACGAAAGATTGCGTTGCCCTTTAAGGCTATGCTTGACCGCAAGCACGCCTATCGCACCTGTCCGCACTGTAAGGCAACGGTGCGCTTACCTCGTAAAAAGGGGCGCCACACCGTATGTTGTCCCAAATGTCGAGAGGATTTTAAGGTAAAAATATGAAAAGAAGAATTGCTTTCGGCGTACTTACGATTTTGTGGGTGGGTATGATCTTCTGGCATTCGGCGCAGGATGCCGCAGTTTCAAGTGATATGAGCGGCGGCCTTTTGGAGTGGCTGGGCTTGCCTATTTCCGAGCGTTTTCTTCGCAAGACGGCGCACTTTATGTTGTTTGCCGTATTGGGCGTATTGCTCAGCGGTACGCTGTGTGCGGGCAAGCTGCCGATCGGCTGGATATTACTGTTGGCATTGGCGGCGGCCTGTGCGGATGAAACGATACAAAGCTTTCCGCAGGGACGCTCTTCTGAGGTCAGGGATGTGTGGCTGGACTTTTCGGGGAGCGTGACGGGGCTTGGTGCTTTTGCTGCGGTTAGATGGCTGTTTATAAGAAAAAATTTCCATTGCAAATCAAAATGAAATCATATATAATTAAATAGAAGGAGAGATAGTATGGCTGATTACGGTAATGATATCATCACTCTTACGGATGAAGAAGGAAATGAATTGAATTTTGAGATACTGGCCAGCGTTGAGGTGGACGGTGAGACCTACGTGGGTATGATCGAACTGTTTGACGATCCGCAGAGAATGCTGGAGAGCGACGGTCAGCTGGTCATTATGAAGCAGGTGGAGGACAACAGCGGTGATGTGGTTTTGATCACGCTGGACTCCAACGAGGAGCTGGCCAGAGTGGTCGCTGAATTTGAAAAGGTGCTGGACGAGGAATATATTATCGACGACACCGAAAACTAAGATAATATTTCCTGCGGTGTGCGATACTCGTGTATTTTAAACCTACACTACTTTCACGGGAATGCGCTCGGAGGGCTGTGTGCAAACTCTCCCGCTAACAGTTGAAAAGGTCAAACAGTCGGATAAGGCGTATATTGTTTGAACTTTTCAACTGTTGGCTGAAGAGAGGAGCCTGTGAGGCCTGAAGGCAACTACCCACCTGACTTGTTCAGGGATTAAAAGAAACGAGGTCGGCATGTGCGGGAACACAAAAATATCCAGTGGCTGTAAAAAAATGTTTTTTACAGCCACTTTATTTTATAAACGGGCAATACTATATTCGGGGTGATAAAATGAAAGAACAAAAAACACCGAAGGAAATGCCCGGCTACAGCCACGCCAGACAGCCGCACGACAGCTTTGATCTGATCAATATGTACGGCACATACAATATCCAGCCTACCGCCGATCACGGCAACGAGTATCCTGCCATTGCGCAAGGACTGAGCCGTGAGGAGGCCAAGGAGCGCCGTCGCTCAAGGGAGCTCTGGAAAAAAGAGCAAGCAAAAAAACCAAAAAACGGCGGTCATCTGGAGGCAGATCCTGCCAAGGGGCATGACGGCTCAATACCCGATCTTTTAAATGACAGGGAAGAAATCTGAAATTCAAATTTCGGCAAAACAATACCACCCGAAGAAATATTTTTTTCGGGTGGTATTGTTTATTTACACATATCTGCAAATTTTTTGATTCTCTTGTATGCCTCTTTGGCAAATTCAAGATCGGTAGATCTTTGCATTCGTGGAAGATGCGGCCCAGATGGTTGGTGCGGCGCAGGTTTTCCATACAGACCTTTATTTCATATTGTCGATGATCCTGTTGTCATCGCCATCCCAGAAGTGGAATAACTCAGCACCTATTTTTCATTTCATGGTTTCTTCTTACAGATTTAGCTTCATATCGTCTTTTTTGATCCAACCCAGAAAACGCATAATTTCACTGAACAGCAGTGACAGCGCAGCGGGGGCAATTACGTGCATAACAAGTATTAACAGCAAAACCATCCAACCGCTGTTACCCTCGGCGGTCATTGTCTGATAGGTCATAATTTGTCCCACCAGACCGCTGGTGCCCATACCGCTGCCCACGGCATTGTTGGTCATACCGAGCATTGCTGTACCGATGGGACCGAGAATGGCACTTGTCAGTGTGGCAGGGATCCATATCAGCGGACGGCGCATAATGTTGGGCACCTGCAACATAGAAGTGCCGATACCCTGCGCAAATAAGCCGCCCCATTTGTTTTCTCTGAAGCTGGCCACGGCAAAGCCGACCATTTGCGCACTGCAGCCGATGGTGGCGGCGCCTGCCGCCAGACCCGACAGACCGAGCATAACACCCAGTGCTGCAGAGGAGATGGGGAGTGTGAGGATCATACCCATAATGACGGATACGATAATACCCATCAGGATGGGGGCTTGTACGGTACCCCAGTTGACCAGCTCGCCGAGCTTTGTCATAAGGGTGGAAATGGTCGGGCCGACCAGCAGACCGACGGTGCCACCTGAGATGATGGTAACAAAGGGAGTAACCAAAATATCCAGCTTGGTCTTGCCGCTAACCAGTCTGCCCAGACTGACACCTACCATAACGGCAATAAAGGCGCCCAACGGTTCACCCGGGCCGTTCAGTACCAATGCACCGCTTTCACCGATAACGGTACCTGCGATGATCTTACTTGCGAAAGCGCCGATCATACCGGCACCTGCCGCACTGAGTGCCACCAAGGGGGTATCTTTGAATTTCATGGCAACGCCGACGCCGATGCCGGCACCGGTCAGTGCTTTGACAACGGAGGCGCAGTAGCCCATCCAAGTTCCGACGGTGCCGGGAATAAACGATGCGATCTGCCCTAAAATGGTTCCGATGATCAGCGTGGCAAATAAGCCGGTGGCCATACCGGCCATACCGTCGACAAAAATGTGGTTGAGTATTTTTTTGATGCGGTTCATTTGGTAAAGACTCTCCTTTTTATATATGATACCAGTGGCTTTATTTTAACAAACTGAAACACAAATTTCAATAATTATCCAAAATTTTGTGCAAAATAAGCGGGGAGGGAAAAATATGAATCAATTTCAAAGCGGCCTTTTGCTGGAGGCCATCGAAGAAGCTGAAAAAGGTATCAAAACCGAGGAACGTCGGTTTTCGGGCGGCAAGGTCACTCGGGTAACACTTAAGAAAAACAACCCCTATCATCGCCCCGCGGGTCAGTACACGACCGTAGAGCTTTCACAGGTGCAACATCTGCAGGATGATTCGCTGGAGGAGGCGGTACGGCAGATTTCCGAGGTGCTGCTGCACTATGTTGTAGGGGAACGAGTATTGGTGGCGGCGCTGGGCAATAATGACATTACGCCCGATTCGTTGGGACCAAAGATGCTCTCTCACCTGATGATTACGCGTCCTTATGAAAAAATAGAGCCGGGACGTTTGGGCAAAGGGCGACTGCGCAGTGTGGCGGCAGTGTGTACCAATGTTTACGGTGCTACGGGAGTGGAGAGCGCTGAGATGATCTGCGGCATTTGCCGTCAGATTGCGCCCGACTGTGTGGTCGTCATCGATGCGCTGGCCACCACCCATCTTTCACGACTCTGCTCTACCGTGCAGATCTCTGATACCGGTATCACGCCGGGAGGCGGTGTGGGAAACGCGCGGCTGGCAGTGGATGAAAAAACATTGGGAGTGCCTGTGATCAGTGTGGGGATGCCCACGGTAATGAATGGGCAGACGTTGGCAGGTTTTTTGACCGAGGACGAGGGCAAGATACGGCGCACACTCTCTCCCTTTGAGCAGGACTTGATCGTAACGCCCACACAGATCGGCTGGGCCACAGACAACGGCGCCAAGTTGATCGCCTTTTCGCTTAATAGGGCGTTGCATTATCGGATGAGTATTCCGGATATGCTCAAATATCTTTCATAATTCATATTACCTTCGTAATATAATTAAAAAGAGGTGAGGATTGTGAAAAAGAGAATGTTTTTATTGCTGTGCGCCGTTTTGCTCGGCTCTGTGGGGTGGCAGAGCGGTTGGGTGGTCACGGCACTGCAAAATATGGGACGGTGGGCGGCACTGTGTGCCGTTTCCCGTTCTCCTTTTCCCATGAAAACGGTTTGGCTGGAAACGGGACAAGGGTATGAGGAAGGACTGTTTGTTACCCCTGTTTCTACCGAGAGCGAGAGCAGCTCGGCGCCCGTTGTCAACCTCAGTATCAATAACGGTAAATATGCGGTGACAAATAATATTGCCGTTAAAAACGGCACCTCCAAATCAGTAGACGTATCCACTCTTTTGAAAGAAGGGTTTCAAAAACCCAAAATTTCCGATGGGCCTGCCGTGCTGATTTATCACACCCATACCACCGAGAGTTACATAGATGCGGGAAAAGAATATTCCACCGACACAGAGCGCGGGGTCGTCGGTGTGGGAAAAGCGATGAAAGAAGTGTTTGAGTCCCATGGGCTGAAGACAGTTCATCTGACGGATAATTTTATAGACGGCGGTTCTTTTAAAAAGGCATATACCCGTTCGCTGGACGGAGTGCAGGCGGTGCTGAAGCAGTATCCGAGCATACGGCTTGTACTGGACATTCACAGGGACTCCATTACCGAGGGGGGTACGGAGTATTGTCCGCTCACGGTGTTGGATGGAAAAGAGTATGCGCAGATCATGGTCATCAGCGGCACCAATGAGTTGGGACTGAGTCATTCGGGGTGGAGGGACAATCTCAAGTATGCGCTGGCATTGGTAGAGCGTTTGCAGCAGGACTATCCCGGTCTTTCCCGTCCTCTCAATCTCAACGCCAACCGTTACAACACCCACACCACACCCTATGCACTTCTGATTGAAGTGGGTGGCGGCGCCAATACCTCATCGCAGGCCAAGCGTTCGGGGCGGGCGGTGGCCGAGAGCATTTGCAATATTATTTCTTAATTATTTTTTAAGTTGCATTTTTCGATTTCTGTGATAGAATAAGTTGTGTACTCTATAATTAAGGAAGAAACGTTTATGTCCAAACGGCACAAATTAATCGAATATACCCTTGGCGAAGAACTCTTTTCCGCCATTTCCCACGGTGCAGGCGCGCTGTTTGGCGTATACGCTACGGTGTATATGGTGGTGATCTCCGCCATACATCATTCGCCATGGGCGGTGGTCACCGGCGCCATCTATGGTGCGACGCTCATCATTCTGTTTTGTATGTCCACCCTCTATCACGCCATTGCCAACAAAACCGCCAAGATTGTTTTTCGCATTCTCGATCACTCTACCATCTTTTTGCTGATAGCAGGCACCTATACGCCCATCGCTCTCATCACCCTGCGCGGCGCTCTGGGATGGACGATCTTTGGCGTCGAGTGGGGCGTTGCCATTCTCGGCATCGTGCTCAATTCCATTTCTATTGAAAAGTTTAAGGTTTTTTCAATGATCGGCTACATCGTGTGCGGCTGGATGGTGGTCATTGCCGCCGTACCGCTGTACAATGCAATGAGCCTTTCGGGTATTATGTATCTGCTGGGCGGCGGTTTGTTTTACACCATCGGGCTGATCTTTTTTAAGCTCAAAAATGTACCATATATGCACTCCATCTGGCATGTGTTCGTGCTGTTCGGTGCCGTGCTGCAGTATATCGCGGTGGCCTATCAGGTGCTGCCCACAACGTTTTAAAATAAAGGAGAGAAAAATGGCTGTTGATAAAGAACGACTCAATTTTCTTGCTCGCAAGGCAAAGACTGAGGGTCTTACCGAAGCGGAGAAGGCGGAGCAACAAGCTCTGCGCGAAGAATTTTTAAAAGGCTTTCGTCAAAACCTTTACCAAACACTGGATAATACTATTGTCCAACGCCCCGACGGCTCCCGCGAGAAACTCAGAAGAAAGTAAATAAAATGAGCAACCGTTTTTGGTTGCACAAGAATAATGGCGAGAACGAAATGTTCTCGCCATTCTTGCGCATACTACATCTGAGGTGATGGGATGCGGTATGTCAAGATTGCCGTCTTTTTTGTGCTGGCGGTGGCGGCAGGAATGTGGCTGATGCGGCCTGCGACTACCGATGCGGGCGGACAGGCACAAGTGACGGAAACGAAAAACTCTTCTATATTTAATATACTGCTGATGGGGTGTGATGCTTCGGGCGTGCGCACCGACAGCATTATGCTGCTGCACGTGGATGGGGCGGACAATCGTGTGGATATGCTTTCTCTGCCCCGTGACAGTAAGATATATTATAATGGAAGCTATCATAAACTCAATTCCATCTCTGCGCTGTACGGTGCGGAAGCTATGGCGCAAACCGTAGAACAGCTTACCGGCGTGCCGGTCGACTATTATGTGCGCATTTATACGGGCGGATTTGCTCAGTTGGTCGATGCACTGGGTGGCTTGGAGTATGAGGTGGAGCAGGATATGGTGTACAGCGACCCTGCACAGGACCTATATATTAATTTGAAGAAAGGAAAACAGTTGCTGAGTGGAGAACAGTGCGAGCAATACTGTCGATATCGCAGCTACGTGATGGGAGATCTGACCCGCACACAGCGTCAACGAAAATTGCTGACAGAATTGTTGCGGCAAAAACTGAAACTGCAGTATGTCATCAAGCTGCCGGCCCTTTGGCATATCTTGAATGAAAATACCGATACCGATCTCTCCGCAGCCGAAGTGATCTCCTATTTGCCGCTTGCCAGATCGTTTTGTGAGCAAAACGTGATATTTGTGCAACACGATTGCCCCGGAGAGTACAACGATATGAAAAAAGAGCGTATCAGTTATTATCTGATAGACCGAGATGCGCTCAAGGAAATGTGTCTTAAAAGTTTTGCTTGCGAGTAACAATATAGTGTTAACCGAGCTTTTGGCATAACTATGGCTTGTGTCGGTGCAAATTTACCGAAAGAGCCGCCATTTGTAAACGGTTTTTGTGCGAAAAAACGAAACAAACTTTTTTGGAAAAAAACTTTAAAAAAGTGTTGACAAATGCGAAATCATCTGGTATGATATATGAGCGCCTTAAGGAAAGGGCAAGAACAGAAGTGCTTGAAACCTTGATTTAAAGCGAAAAATGATCCTTGAAAATTAAACAGCATCATTAAAAAGGAACCCGTTAATTGCTTTTATAAAAAAGCTTTTAACAATGATTTCTAGAAGTAATTCTAAGTCAGCAGTTATGAGCGGATTAATCATTTAATAAAAATTATTTTTT
>JAFZEA010000036.1 GCA_017560905.1 Clostridia bacterium | reverse complement strand
TTTCTACAATCATCAGCGTATTCAATTAAAAACAAAACTGACACCATTTGAAAAACGATGTCAGTTTGTTGCTTAAAATTTAATTCAATCTACCATAGGGGTATTTTTTGTGCTGTCTGCACAACTTGGTGCAGTCCACTTGATAGGGGGATCAATTTTATGGAAAACTTTTAAATGGATTTTTGGCACAGCCAAAAATCTTCCTTACATATTACTTCTTCACTATTACCTATTACTTCAAAATTTAACGTTAGGGGTCAGACCCCTAACGTTAAATTTTTTGGTTTTCGCTGTCAAATATCAGTGTTACGGGACCGTCATTGAGGGAGGCGACCTTCATATCTGCGCCGAATACACCACGCTCGACTGTAAAGCCCTTGTCTTCTAACGTTTTCATAAAATGCTCGTAGAGCGGCTCGGCAATGTCGGGTCTAGCCGCAGAGGTAAAGCCGGGACGGCGGCTCTTGAGATCGGCATAGAGCGTAAACTGCGACACTGCCAGTATGTCGCCGCCCACCTGCGACAGGGACAGATTCATCTTGCCCTGTTCATCCTCAAACACTCTGCACCCTGCGATACGATCGGCCATCCATTCGGCGTGCTTTTGGGTGTCGGTGGGGGACACACCGAGCAGTACAAGAAATCCTTTGCCGATGCTGCCGTGAATTTTGCCCTCTATTTCAACACTTGCGCTTGTTACTCTGGTGACCACTGCTCTCATAGGTCTGCCTCCTCTATAATTTCCTTGATATCCGTTACCGTCTTTGCGGTGCGCCACGCACCTGCCAGAGCGAGTTCCTCGGCACTGCCGTGACCGTACAACACACCGATGCATCTGAGTCCCAGCGCTTTGGCGCCCTCCACATCGTATTTTCTGTCACCGATCATCAGCGTGTTGTCGGTGCCGAGGTCGGGATAGAGTTCTTTGATATAGTACAGCACGTCCTCTTTTTTGGGGCGTGCTTCCTGCAGGGTGTTGCCCACCACGGCGGTAAAGTATTGGAGAAGTCCGAAATGCTCCAGTATCTGCGCGGCATACTCTTCGGGCTTGGAGGTGGCGAGAATGATCTTGTGTCCACTCTGCCGCAACTCGGCGAGCAGCTCCGCCACACCCTCGTATACCGCATTTTCAAAGATTCCTTTGGTTGCAAAGTATTCTCTGTAGTATACCAATGCTTTTTCGGCGGTGGGTCTGTCAAAGCTCCAAAAATTTTCAAAGCTGTCAATCAGCGGCGGTCCGATGCACAGACAGAGTTTTTTGTAATCGTTTTCAACGATACCAAATTTTTGAAGCGCATATTTTATTGAATTGGTGATGCCCTCCGACGGCTCGGTCAGCGTTCCATCAAGATCAAACAGTAGGTACATATTTTTCACCTCCCGTTTATTTTACAACATTTATCCCACTATTGCAAGTGGGTAGATGCTGTGATACAATAAAATAAAAGGAGAGATCATTATGAAAAAAATTGCCAGCTTTACAGTTAATCACGATACACTGACCAAGGGAATGTATATCTCCCGTGTGGACGGTGACGTTATCACCTATGATATCCGTATGAAACTGCCCAACGGCGGGGATTACCTGCCCAATGGCGCTATGCATACCTTTGAGCATCTGTTTGCCACCTTTGCCCGTAACTCCGAGTGGGAAAACGACGTAATTTACGTCGGTCCTATGGGTTGCCGCACGGGCTTTTATCTGCTGCTCAGAGATAGAGTGAGCAAGCGTGATGCCATCACACTGATGCAAAGATCACTTGCCTTTGTCGCCGACTTTGAGGGGGAGATCCCCGGCAGTAAGCAAGAGGAGTGCGGCAATTATCTGGAGCACGATCTTATGGGTGCCAAGGAGGCGGCGCTGGATATGCTGCCCGTTCTTGCCGACTGGACGGAGGAAAAACTGAAATATCCGCAATAAAAAGAGAATTTATATATATGAAAAGAAGTGATACTATGAAAAAAATGTACTTATGTCTGCTGTTGATCGTGTGTCTTTGTGTGTGCGCTTGCGCACCAAAAGAAGAGCCGTTCCGTGCGGCACCCACTGCCACGCCGCTGCCCGAGCAGATGCCGGAGGATTTTGATATTTATTTCAATTTCGGGCCGGGTCCCAACTTTGTGGACACCTATGAGGACGTTATACAAAAGGATCTGATCATTAAGGGAACGGCGCAGGCAAAGATCGAGGACGACTCGGCGCTCAGAGAACAGCTCTATGAGCTGGTGCGTGAGTACAAACTTAACAGTATCACCGACGAGTTGACGGTGGAAAACATCAGACGTTATTTTCCCGACAGAGATACCTATTTCAGCACGCCCAGCGGCTACTATGTCATCCGCTTTACCGTAAACGGTAAGGAGTACAACATCGAAGGCTCGCAGGATATCGAGCAATTTTCTGAGATCGATGAGCAGTGCCGTAATTTTATCGGCTTTGCGGACGCTGTGGTCAAGCTGATCCGCGAAACGGAGGAATACCTCTCCCTGCCCGAGGCTGAGGGCGGCTATATGTAAAAACTTGACATTTCACCCCGAAAAGAGTAAAATCTTTCGGGGTGATCTTTTGTGCAAAAACTCTATGTAAAGGACAAACACTTTTATAAAAAAGTGGCCGCCATTGCCATTCCCATCGCCTTGCAGGGACTGATAACGCAGGGTGTCAACGTGATGGACACCGTTATGGTAGGAATGGTGGGGGAAACCGAGCTGTCGGCGGTGTCGCTGGCCAATCAGTTTATCAATATATTCCATATTTTCTGTATGGGCATCGGTATGGGCGCCAGCGTCCTGGTGGCCCGATACTACGGTATGAGAGATAATTCCTCGCTTAAAAAGACACTGACCATTATGTTCCGTCTGTGTCTGTCGCTGGCAGCGCTGTTCTGCGTGGCGACCGCACTGCTTCCCGAACAAATTATGAAGATCTACACCACCGAGGAGATAGACATTATCGCAAGCGGTGTTATTTATCTTAAGTATTCGGTGGCCAGTTATTTCTTTTTGGGGCTGTCGCTGACAAGCACTATCGTCCTGCGCAACGTTGAGCAGGTGCGCATACCGCTGTATACTTCCATTGCCGCCTTTTTTGTAAACGTCGGCGCCAACTATGTCTTTATTTTCGGTAAATTGGGTGCGCCTGAGATGGGCGTGGCAGGTGCCGCCGTCGGTACGCTGGTGGCCAGAGTGTTTGAGTTTATCGTCATATGCGGCTATTTGTTGCTGTTGGACAAAAAGATCGGGTACAGAGTGCATCATTTGTTTACCGGGGTGGGTGCGCTTTGGCGGGAGTACATTCGCATCAGTATTCCCGTACTGATCAGCGACGGCATACTGGCGCTGGGCAATAACTCTGTGGCCATGGTCATCGGCAGACTGGGCGAGAGCTTTGTGGCCGCCAATGCGGTCACCGCCGTTACCCAACAGCTCAGCTCCGTGATGACGCAGGGTTTTTCGCAGGCAGGTGCCATCGTTACGGGCTACACGCTTGGCAAAGGTGAAAGGGATAAAGCTTTCGAACAAGGCTATGCCTTTTTGGGTATCGGTTTTGTGTTTGGCTTGATCGCCGCAGGTATCGTAATGCTCATCAGTGCTCCGATGATCGCCGCCTACGGCCTTTCTTCCGAAACACAAGTGATCGCCCGAGAACTCATGCTCTCCATCAGTTTGATCCTGCTGTTTCAAGCGACCAACAGCATTATGACCAAAGGCGTGCTTCGTGGCGGCGGAGATACCAAGATGCTGATGCTGACCGACAATGTCTTTTTGTGGGTGGCTTCGGTGCCATTGGGCATTGTGGCGGGATTTGTACTGCATCTGCCTGCCTTTTGGATCTATTTCTTTCTTAAGATAGATCAGGTACTCAAGGCGGTATGGTGTGTCATCCGCTTGCGCAGCGGCAAGTGGATCAAAAAGATCCGCTCCGAAAGCGAAATAGAATCATAAATCAAAAACCTCTCACAAGAGGCGCACTTCCTTACGGAGCGTCGCCCTTGTGAGAGGTTTTGTTTAATTTACGATGTTTCTTACCCAGATTCCCTTATGTACCAGATAAAGTCCGAATACCGCCTTGATCAGGTTGAGCGCCTGACAGATGGCAAACAGGGGGAGAATGGGCAGCGTGGTAAAGTGTATAAGCAGATAGGCAACCACCGCTTGCACCAACCAGACAAAACCGCTGTCAAAGGCAAAGGTGATCACCGTTTTGCCGCCGGAGCGCAGGGTGAAATAGCAGGCATTGGCACAGGCATCCAGCGGCATGGCCAGCGCTGTAATCTGCATCATACGGGTGGCCAGAAGCCGAACCTCGTCGGTGGTGTTATACGCCAGCGGTATAAACTCTGCCGCCAGAGCAAACAGTCCTGCCACCAGTGTACTGAGCGCAATGGAGAAGGTGACCAGCCGCCCTGCGGACAGCCGCGCCTCTTCTGTTTCATCGGCGCCCAGATGCTGACCGATAACGATACCGATGGCCACACCCACCGCCATAAACGCCACGGCAAATACGTTCCAAAAGGTCTGCATAATGTTGTCTGCCGCCACTACGTTTAAACCTCTGAGGGAATAGAGCTGATTGACCATCGCCGTGCCCGCCGCCCACAGAGCTTCGTTGAGCATCAGCGGCAGTCCCTTGAGGGCGATCTGTCCGATCAGCTTGCCCGGCACATAGAAAGAACGATAGGCGCCGATAATAAAGGGTGTCTGCTTTGCGTGCAGTCTTGTCCATACGGTGACGATGGCCAGCTCGACAAAGCGGGAGACCGCCGTAGCAATGGCGGCGCCTGCCACACCGAGTCTGGGCGCTCCGAAGTGACCGAAGATCAGGACATAGTTGAGTACCAGATTGATCAGTACTGCGATCACACCGCCCACCATAGGCAGTACGGTGCGCCCCGTTTCTCTGAGCGTGGAGGAATAGCACTGTACCACGGTATAGGGGATCAGACCGATGAGCATAATGCGCAGATACTGCATACCGTATTGGAGTGATGCCTCGGCCTCGGCGCTCTGTCCGTCACCGGCCAGATACATTCCGATGAGGTTCTCACCGCCAAACAGCAATACGCCCATACCCAGCAGGCACAGAATGATGCAAAAGATCATTTTGAATCGGAAGGTGAGGCGAACACCTTCGTGGTCCTGCTTGCCGAAAAACTGCGCGCCGAATATACCCGCACCGCTGACGGCGCCAAAGATGCACAGATTGAATACAAACATCAACTGGTTGGTGACCGCAACACCCGTCATCTCGACGGTACCAACTCTGCCCACCATCACGTTGTCCAGCATATTGACAAAGTTTGTGATGCCGTTTTGAATCATTATGGGCAGCATCAGCATAATTATTCTTTTGTAAAAGTATTTGTCGCCTACAAGTCTGTGAAACATGGGTCGTTACCTCACACAGGCAGTCCTATGGTGTATCCTGCCACAATGCCGATGACGGCAGAAATACCGATGATAATGATGGGATGAACTTTTTTAAAGGCAAGCAAAGTCATAACGGCGGCGGTGCCGAGGGTGATATAAAAGGACATGTCCTTAAACACCGACAAGGCAATGCCCTCGGGGAAGAAAACCGTAATGAGCATAGAGATGATGGCCGCGCCGATAAGACCTACCACGGCGGGGCGCAGACCGCTCATCACGCCTTTGACATACTTGTTGGTCTTAAACTTCTCGTAAAACTGCGCTACGATCAGAATGATAATAAAAGAGGGGAGTACCACACCCAGTGTGGCGCACGTCGAGCCAAACAAACTGCCCCATACGCCGTATTCACTGCCCAGATGCGAGCCGATATAGGTGGCAATATTGATGGCAAAGGGGCCGGGGGTGGATTCGCTGACGGCGATAAAATTGATGATAGCCTCTTCGCTCAGCCATCCGTGCGCCAGTACCTCGGCCTGAATGAAGGGCAGCATGGCATAGCCGCCGCCTACGGTAAACAGACCGATTTTGAACATGGTCAGAAATACAGTTAAAAAGATCATGCCCGAGCCCCCCTTTGCGTAAAGAGGGTGATCATAATACCGACCGCTGCGCAACCCAGAATGACCCACAGAACGCCGATATCAAAGAGAGCCACTGCGATAAACGATGCCGCCATCAGCAGATAGGCCGCAAGCCCCTTGGGGCATTTGCTGTACATACTCCACAGCGCTTTGATGAGCAGCGCCAGCACACCTGCGCGAATGCCGAAAAAGGCATATTTTACCGCCTTTACAGAGTTGAACAGATCCAAAATGTACGACAACACCGAAATAATAATAAATGAAGGAAGTACCACGCCGAAGGTGGCAGCCACCGCACCCCAAAAACCAGCCACCTTGTAGCCTACAAACGTAGCGGAGTTGATGGCGATGGGACCGGGGGTGGACTCGGCAATGGCGATGATATCAAGGATGTCCTCTTCGGTGATCCATTTGTTTTTGTCCACGACTTCACTCTGGATCAGCGGGATCATCGCATAACCGCCGCCGAAAGTGAAGGCGCCGATCTTGAAAAATATACCAAACAGCTTTGCTACGGCACTCGGATTTTTCATAAACGCTCTCCTTTTTAGAAATACAGATAGTATTATATACTATCTTTGGCACTAAGACAACAATATTTTGTTTAAAAGACAGATATTTTTGTTGACTTTGATGCAAGTAAGTGATAATATATTTTTATAAATTAACGCGATGATGAAAATAAGTACACTTGGTTTACTTTTTACAGAGAGCTGTCGGTCGATGCAAGACAGTAAAAGAAACGAGGTGGAATACATTTCGGAGCGGCTCTGAGGAAAGGACTTTTCGGTCTGAGTAAGCAGAGACGGGTGCGCCCGATATTGCGCCGGAGGTCTGTTGGGATCTCCCTGAGGCTGTCGTCGTGACAGCGAACCGAGGTGGTACCGCGATATATTCGCCCTCTGTTTTTTCCGTCAAGTGGAAAAACGGAGGTTTTTTTATTATAGCGGATACTGAAAAATAACCTATAAAAGGAGTACATATCTATGGTTATCACAGAGTTATTAGAGAAGAATGCCAGACTGCACGGCAGTGATGTTGCCCTGGTGGAGATCAACCCCTCCGAGGAGCGTGACAGAGCCGAAACCTGGCAGGACTTTAATCTGATAGAGAGCAACTGCCCCGATGCCCCTTACCGCAGGGAACTTACCTGGCAGGACTTTGACAGACGGGCCAACCGCTTCGCCAACCTCTTGCTCAGTCGCGGCCTGCAAAAGGGGACGAAGGTTGGTATACTGCTAATGAACTGTCTGGAGTGGCTGCCCATTTATTTCGGCGTGCTCAAGGCGGGATGTATTGCCGTACCGCTCAACTTCCGCTATGCCGCCGACGAGATCAAATACTGCGTCGAGCTGGCAGACATTGAGGTGTTGGTATTCGGTGAGGAATTTATCAGCCGAATGGACGTGATCTATAATAAGCTTGAGGGCACGAAGATGCTTTTCTACGTGGGTAAAAACGGTCCGTGTTACACCGAGGACTGTATGGCGCTGATGGGATTTTGTTCTTCCAATCCACCCCCCGTGGAGCTGTGTGATAAGGATTATGCCGCCATCTATTTTTCCTCCGGCACGACAGGTTTTCCCAAGGCGATACTGCACAACCATCTTTCGCTCATTTCCTCTTGCCGCACCGAGCAAAGACATCATTCCCAGAGCAAGGATGACGTATTTCTGTGCATTCCGCCGCTCTACCATACCGGTGCCAAAATGCACTGGTTCGGCTCTCTGCTTTCGGGCAGTAAGGCGGTTTTGCTGCGCGGCGTAAAGCCCGAATGGATTCTGCGGACCGTCAGCGAGGAAAAGTGTACTATCGTATGGTTGCTCGTACCGTGGGCGCAGGATATATTGGATGCCCTGCAAAGCGGTAAAATTGATAAAAACAAGTATCAGCTTTCTCAGTGGAGACTGATGCACATCGGCGCCCAGCCCGTGCCGCCCAGCCTTATCAAGCGTTGGCTGGAGGTGTTCCCCGGTCATCAGTACGATACCAACTACGGCTTGTCCGAGTCCATCGGTCCGGGATGTGTGCATCTGGGCGTGGAAAACGTACACAAGGTTGGCGCCATCGGCAAAGCGGGCTATCTCTGGAAGACGGCCATCGTCGACGAAAAGGGAAATCCCGTCACCCCCGGTGAGGTTGGTGAGCTTGCCGTGCGCGGTCCGGGACTGATGCTCTGCTATTACAAAAATCCCGAAGCCACCGACGAGGTGCTGAGAGATGGTTGGCTGTATACAGGCGATATGGCCAAGGAAGACGAGGACGGCTTTATTTATCTGGTTGACCGTAAAAAGGACGTGGTCATTTCGGGCGGCGAGAATATCTATCCCGTTCAGATTGAGGACTTCCTGAGAACCAATGTAAAGATCAAGGACGTAGCGGTCATCGGTCTGCCCGATGCAAGACTGGGTGAGATCACCGCCGCCATTATTGAACTCAAAGAAGGGGAGAGCGCCACCGAGGAGGAGATTAACGCATTTTGCGCTGACCTGCCTCGCTACAAGCGCCCCCGTAAGATCATCTTTGCCGACGTACCCCGCAACCCCACCGGAAAGATTGAAAAGCCCGTGCTTCGTGAGCGCTACTGTAAGGGCTCGCTGGTAGAAGCACAGATCAAAGGTTAGGGCTGCTGACTGCTCAAATAAAATAAAGGAGTAACGTAAATGAAGAAATTAATGCTCGGAAACGAAGCACTGGCCCGTGGACTGTACGAGGCAGGCTGTCGTTTTGTATCCAGTTATCCCGGTACACCCAGTACCGAGATTACAGAATTCGTCGCTCTGTACGACGAGGTATATGCCGAATGGGCACCCAATGAAAAAGTTGCCATGGAGGCGGCCTTCGGCGCCAGCCTTGCGGGTAAGCGCAGCTTTTGCGGTATGAAGCACGTGGGACTCAACGTAGCGGCCGATCCGCTGTTTACCATCGCCTATACAGGTGTCAATGCAGGTATGGTCATTGCAGTGGCCGACGATGCGGCGATGCATTCCTCTCAGAATGAGCAGGATTCCCGTCACTATGCCAAGGCGGCAAAGCTCCCGATGCTCGAGCCCTCCGACTCTGCCGAAACACTGGCCTTCACCAAGCTGGCCTATGAACTCAGCGAGCGCTTTGATACACCTGTCATCGTTAAGATGTGCACTCGTGTGGCTCACTCCCAGAGCGTTGTGGAGACCGCTGACCGTGTCGAGTGTGTCAAGGAATACAGCAAAGATCCTGCCAAATACATTATGATGCCGGGCAACGCCAAACTGCGTCACCCCATCGTAGAGCAAAGACTGAGCGATATTGCCGTCTATGCCGAAACCGCTGACATCAACCGTATTGAACAGGGCAGTGACAACAGCATTGGTTTTATCACAGGCTCCACCTCTTATCAGTATGTTAAGGAAGTTTTTGGTGACAAGCACCCCGTTCTCAAGCTGGGAATGGTGTGGCCGCTTCCGACAGAGAAGATCAAGACTTTTGCCGCCACGGTAGACAAAGTGGTGGTAGTGGAAGAACTGGACGGCTTTGTGGAGGAATACTGCAACACTTTGGGACTCGAAGTATCGGGTAAGGATATCTTGTCTAATATCGGCGAATTTTCGCAAGGCCTTGTGGCAAGTACCTTCGGTATAGCCACCCACAGTGGCAAAAAGGCAGAGGAAAACATTCCTGCCCGTCCGCCCGTAATGTGCGCAGGCTGTCCCCACAGAGGTCTGTTCTATACCTTGGCCAAAAACAAGATCACCGCTCTCGGTGATATCGGTTGCTACACCTTGGGTGCCGTGCCGCCGCTGGCCGCGCTGGACAGCACCATCTGTATGGGCGCTTCCGTTTCGGGTCTGCACGGTTTTGTCAAATCGGGCAGTGAGCAAAGAGCGGTGGCTGTCATCGGTGACTCTACCTTTATGCATTCGGGCATTACGGGACTGGTCAATATCGCTTATAACGATTCGGCCTCTACTGTTATTATCGTAGATAACTCCATTACAGGTATGACCGGTCACCAGCAAAACCCCACTACGGGTAAAAATCTTAAGGGCGATCCCGCCGCTAAGATCGATCTGGAAACCCTGTGTAAGGCAGTGGGCATCAAGCGTGTCCGTGTGGTGGACCCCTATGATCTGGCGGCCTGCGAGCAGGCTGTGCTGGAGGAAACCGCCATCAAGGAACCCTCGGTCATCATTTCCCGTCGCCCCTGCGCCTTGCTTAAATATGTAAAACACAATGCACCCCTTACCGTCAACCCCGATAAATGTAAGTCTTGCAAAATGTGTATGAAGGTCGGTTGCCCTGCCATCAGTATGAAAGCGGGCAAAGCCACCATCGACAATACCCTCTGTACAGGTTGCGGCGTATGTGCGCAGCTGTGTAAGTTTGATGCTTTTGACAAGGGAGGAGAAAACTGATGAAGACCCGTAATATTATGATCGTCGGCGTCGGCGGACAGGGAAGTCTGCTGGCTTCCAAACTGCTCGGCCGTTTACTGCTGACCAAGGGATATGATATCAAGGTTTCCGAGGTACACGGTATGAGCCAGCGTGGCGGCAGTGTTGTCACCTACGTGCGCTTTGGTGACAAGGTCTACTCTCCCATTATTGATAAAGGCGAGGCAGACTACATTTTGTCTTTTGAACTGTTGGAGGCTGCTCGTTGGACGGAGTATCTGGCACCGGGCGGTAAGGTCATTACCAACACCCAGACCATCAATCCCATGCCCGTTATCATCGGTGCGGCGCAGTATCCTGAAAATCTGGTACAAAAGATCGGAGAAACCGTTGAGGTGATTGCGATGGATGCGCTGACACTGGCCGAGCAGGCAGGCTCTTCCAAAGCGGTCAATATCGTACTGCTGGGACAGCTTTCCCGTCACTTTGATTTTACCGAGGAGGAATGGATGACTGCCATTGAGCAGAGTGTTCCTTCCAAGTTTTTGGAACTCAACAAAAAAGCCTTTACACTGGGTCGTAATTACTAAAAGGAGTGATTTAAGTGTACTATCAACCCGATATTGAAACTGCTTCTCACGAGCAGATTCGTGCTTGGCAGAGTGAGCGGCTTGTAAAGCAAGTCCGTCACGTATGGGACAATGTACCCTACTATCGCCAGAAGATGGAAGAAAAGGGGCTGACCCCCGACGACATTCAGAGCGTTGACGATCTGCACAAGCTGCCCTTTCTCACCAAGGATGATTTGAGAGAGTGCTATCCTTATGGACTGCTCGCAAAGCCGCTTTCCGAGTGTGTGCGTATCCAGTCCACTTCGGGCACTACGGGCAAGAGAGTCGTAGCATTTTATACCCAACACGACGTTGATCTGTGGGAGGATTGTTGTGCCAGAGCGCTGATGGCAACAGGTGCCACCAAGGAAGACGTGGTGCAGGTGGCTTACGGCTACGGCTTGTTCACGGGCGGTGCCGGTATGCACGGCGGCTCGCACAAGGCGGGCTGTCTCACGCTGCCTATGTCCTCGGGTAATACCGACAGACAATTGCAGTTTATGGTCGATCTGGGCGCTACGGTTTTGTGCTGTACCCCCTCGTATGCCGAGTATCTGGCAGAGAGCATTCACGAAAGAGGACTCAGAGATCAGATCAAACTCAAAGCGGGTATCTTCGGTGCCGAAGCGTGGAGCGAGGAAATGCGTCGCGATATCGAAAAAAATCTGGGACTCAAAGCTTATGATATCTACGGGTTGACCGAGATTTCAGGTCCCGGTGTTGCCTTTGAATGTGAGGCACAGGCGGGTATGCATATCAACGAGGACCACTTTATCGCCGAGATCATCGATCCCGATACCGGTGAGGTACTTCCGGAGGGCAGTAAAGGTGAATTGGTATTTACCTGTATTACCAAGGAGGCTTTCCCGCTTATCAGATACCGCACCCGCGATATCTGTGTATTGACCCGTAAGTCTTGCCCCTGCGGGCGTACTCACGTTAAAATGAGCAAGCCGATGGGTCGAAGCGACGATATGCTGATCGTTAAGGGCGTCAATGTTTTCCCGTCTCAGATCGAGGCGGTACTCATCGAGCAGGGTTATCCCGCCAACTATCAGATCGTGGTTGACCGTGTTAACCATTCCGATACGCTTGAGGTTATGGTCGAGATGACCCCCGAGATCTTTTCCGACTCTTTGGGCAAGATCACCGATATGGAAAAAAGTCTGGTATCCGCCCTTAAGGCAATGCTGGGCATCTACGCCAAGGTCAAGCTGGTAGCGCCCAAGTCCATTACCCGTTCCGAGGGTAAGGCAGTGCGCATCATCGACAAGAGAAAGATATAAGGAGGCGACGGTATGAAGATCAATCAGATTTCTGTTTTTTTGGAAAATCGTGCAGGACAGCTGGCAGAGGTTACCAAGCTGTTGTCGGATAACCATATCAATCTGCGTGCCATCTCTATTGCCGAAACTGCAGACTACGGTCTGCTGCGCATCATTGTAGATGACTCGCAAAAGGCCACTTCCGTATTGCTTGAAAACGGCAATATCGTCACGATGAATCCGGTCATCGTGGTGGCGGTGGACGACCAGCCTGCAGGACTCAGCGAACTTCTTTCGCTGTTGACCGAAACGGATATCAACATTCAGTATATGTACGCCCTCTTTACCCATCAGGCAGGTAAGGCCTATATGGTCTTCCGCACCGAGGAAGAGCAGGCATTTGTTGCCCTGCTGGACAAGCACGGCCTGTCTGCCGCGACTGCTGACGAGCTGGGATTGAAATAATATCAAGGCAAAGCCTTGTATATCATCAAAACTTTAGTTTTGCATATCATCAGTGGCAAAGCCGCTGTATCTCATCAAGCCGATCAGGTATACACACCTACGGTGTGATGATATACGCCGCACAAATGCGGCAATGATATACACGCTAAAGCGTGATGATATATCAAGCCTATCGGCTTGAATAAAAAAATCCTTGTTCCAAAGAACAAGGATTTTTGGTGCGGATGACAGGAATCGAACCTGCACATCGGAAGATACCAGATCCTAAGTCTGGCGCGTCTGCCAGTTCCGCCACATCCGCATATTTAGTTTTGTAATTCAAAGATAAGCCAAGTGTGTCGAAACTGACACGACGCGCCGCCAAGCCGTACTCCGCGCTTTGGGGTAGGAGGTTACGAAAATATGCAGCACGTACCTTTGCAACATCAGCGCATCCATCGCAAAAGAATTTGCTCGGTATCCGCTGTGTTGCGGCAACGGCTGACCTGCTTCCTTTTTCCGCCACCGGCGGCGGTCGCAGTCGCCACTGCCAGTTCCGCCACATCCGCATATTTAGTTTTGTAATTCAAAGATATGCTCGCATTTTCGAAAATGTACTTAAATTATATAGAAAACACCTGTTTTTGTCAAGAATGAAAACAGAAGAAGGAGAAATCTATGCAAATATATGAAGAATTGGTTGCCCGAGGACTCATCGCTCAGGTGACCGACGAGGACAAAGTAAGAGAGCTTGTCAACAGTGGTAAAGCTGTATTTTACATCGGCTTTGATCCTACGGCAGACAGTCTGCACGTGGGTCACTTTATGGCGCTGTGCCTGATGAAAAGATTGCAGCAGGCAGGCAACCGTCCCATCGCCTTGATCGGCGGCGGCACGGGTCACATCGGTGACCCGTCGGGCAGAACGGATATGCGTTCTATGATGACGGCCGAAACCATCGAGCACAACTGTGCCTGCTTTAAAAAGCAGATGGAAAAATTCATCGAATTTGGCGAGGGAAAGGCCATTATGGTCAACAATGCCGACTGGCTGTTGGAGCTCAAATACGTTGATCTGTTGCGTGAGGTCGGCGCTTGCTTCTCCGTTAACAATATGCTCAGAGCCGAGTGCTACAAGCAACGTATGGAAAAGGGTCTGTCCTTCCTTGAGTTTAACTATATGATCATGCAGAGCTATGACTTTTATCATATGTATCAGACATTGGGTTGTAACCTGCAGTTTGGCGGCGATGACCAGTGGAGCAATATGCTGGGCGGTCGTGAACTCATCCGCCGCAAGCTGGGCGGCGAAGCCGATGCGATGACCATTACACTGCTGCTCAACTCCGAGGGCAAAAAGATGGGCAAGACCGCAGGCGGTGCCGTATGGTTGGATCCCAAAAAGACTTCTCCCTACGATTTTTATCAGTACTGGAGAAACGTGGGCGACAACGACGTACTCAAGTGCATCCGAATGCTCACCTTCCTGCCGCTGGAAGAAATTGACAAGATGGATACCTGGGAGGGCAGCCAGCTCAATACTGCCAAGGAGATCTTGGCTTACGAGCTGACCAAACTGGTACACGGTCAAGAGGAAGCAGAAAAAGCGCAAAGTGCCGCCAGAGCCGTTTTCAGCGCAGGCGATGCTGAGAATATGCCCTCTGCCGCACTCAGCGACGAGGACTTTACGGACGGTGTCATTGACATTATAAGCGTACTGGTCAAGGGCGGTCTGGTTTCCACCCGCAGTGAGGGCAGACGTGCCGTAGAGCAGGGCGGTGTCACCGTGGACGGTGAAAAGGTGACCGATTTCCGTGCCACTTTTGCCAAGGACGATTTTGCCGATGGTAAGGTTGTGCGCCGCGGCAAAAAGACATTTAAGAAGATTACACTATAAAACAAAGAGCAGAAACTTGCAAGTTTCTGCTCTTTATTTTACAGGCAAATTATTTTTGTTTTTTCGTATAAGTGCAAAGGTTTCCTTTTCCCCGTGTTCGGCCAGATGGCGCAGGAGAAACTCCAGCTTGTCTGCGGTTTGGGGGTGAATGCGGCGGGTGTCGCATCCTCTCAAATAATATTTCAGCGCAGAGTCATCGCTGTAGTTTTTGCCGCCGTAGATCTTGCTGGCGGCCACACGGTCGCAAAACATCTCGATGATAAATCTGTCGGGCATCGGGACAGGCTCCATCATTTTGGTAACGGGATTGTAGTCCGTCCAGTATTCAAAATGGTGGCGGTTGCGCCCTTTGTGGTGCATCCACGCCAAACTGTAGCCGTAGAGCTCCCGCTCCATTTCGTTGGGGGAGCGGTTGCCTTGAAAGTAACGGGCTCCTGGAATGAATTCGCTGGGGGAATATTTGGAAAGATCGTGCCGCAAACCCTGCCACCAGATGCCTGCCTTGCGGCAGTGGGATATGACCTTGTGACGGTGGCGGAACACGACGCTGAAATGCTTAAACGGATGCGCCATAGCAAATACCTCTTAAACAGATTATATTTCTATTATAAAGGCATCGGGGCAATTCGTCAATCACAAATAATTCTTCATAACCTCTATTCCGTTTTTCTCCACACGCATCAGCTCCACCGCCAGCGTGCGGACAGGCTCGCTGTGTCCACGGTAGTGGCTCAGGCGCTGAATACTCTTTTTCAGGCCCAGTTTGTTGCCGTGGATCATCATATCCGCAATACCGCCCGAGGATCTGTCGTGGCGCATTTCCGCTTTGACGTGAATGGCGGAAGCAAGATTGAGCGCAGGATGAAGACCTTTGGGTCGCTGTCCTCTGTGCCGCAGCATATTGCGGCTTCGCTCGTAAATGTTGCGGTATTCCTCTCTCTGCTCGCACAGATCCTTTCGGATGTCCGATGCCATCGGGTAGGCAAGCACTCTGCCGATGTTGCGGACGCCCATTTCGCCGCACTTGCTGATAAACTGTAACATCTGATTGTCATCAATCGGTTTCAAATCAATCACCTCAAACTTAGCGTAAACAAAAAAGCGATGCATTATGCATCACTTTTTTTGCGTGTCAAAGAACCCTCTTTGACACGCCGGTGGGTGTCAAAAAAGGAAGTTGCATTTCGTCGATGCGGTCTCGTCGGCGTACGTGGGTACGGTAGAGGGCGCAGCGGCGGAAAACAGAGAAAAGCCTTGCAGAGCAAGGCTTCCAAAAACAATACTTTCGTTATAAATTACTTTCACAAAAAAATTACAGGTGTGTATTTGCTACAAACTTACTTTCTTTTATTTTGTTGTTTCTCTGTGGTGAAACGACTTTTTTTGGTAAATTAATATGGCAAATTCAATTTCTGTTTCCAGTACCTCGGCATTTTCGAGTTTTTGCTGATCGGCGGCACTCGTTTTATAAAAATAGGGTGTCATACGAAACAGATTGCTTATATCCTCGCCCCGCAGGGTAAGCTTGTCACGGATGTCGGTGCGGCGCACCAACTCAAAACCCTCGTACTGCTCCACGGCCACCTTGTTTTCATAGGGATTGTCATAGATGGCGGCCTTGAGTCCGTAGAGATGTCGCTCCAAAGGAATGGCTTTGAGCCATATACCGCCGCTTTTGAGTATGCGGGCAAATTCGCCCACGTCAAACGGAGCAAACAGATTGAGCAGCATATCACAGCTCTCGCTTTTGATGGGCAGACAAGCAACCGAAGCAACGGCGGCAGCAATATATGGGTTGCGCTTGGCGGCGGCGCTTACGGCATCTTTGGAGATATCAATGCCTTCGATCTGCACGATATGACCATTTTCTCTGAGATGTGTAAAGATCTTGTCGGTGTACCAGCCCTCGCCGCAGCCGATGTCCGTCAGGTGCAGCATTTTGACCTGCAGACGGTCGCACTCTGCCACAATACCCTCCAGAAGCGGCGCATAATGTCCCTTTTCAAGAAAAGCCGAACGGGCACGGATCATCATTTTGTCATCGCCGTGTCGTTTTTCAGAGGAACGCTGAGAGCGCAACAGATTGACATATCCGCTTTTGGCCAGATTGTAGGTGTGGTGATTGATGCACTCATAGACTTTGTCGCCGAGTATAAGATTTTCGCCGCAGACCGGGCAGATAAAATGTTCCATAACCGTTTCCTTTGCTGTAAAGTTTCTATTATCATATCACAGCTTTTGCGCCCTTGTCAATCTTGTCGGACGGGGGCCTGTAAATTCCGAAAAACATTGACTTATATTTTATTATATGTTAAAATTTCTGTATATGGATATAAGGCAGGATATAAAAGAAATCTCTTGCCAAAGAGTGAAGACTGAAGTATATTACGGTCAAAATGGATACAATAAATAGCAAATTACCGGAACGGAGAACAGAATGAAGTATAAATTTTCAGCGTGGCAAGGCTTTGAAAAAGGCACATGGGTCAACGAAATCAATGTAAGAAGTTTTATCAAGCACAATTTCACACCCTATGATGGTGATGAAAGCTTTTTGGAGGACGCCACAGAGCGCACAGAGGATCTCTGGCAGCAGGTGCTGGAGCTGAGCCGTAAGGAGCGTGAAGCAGGCGGCGTATTGGATATGGACACCAAGGTGATCTCTACCATCACGTCCCACGCCCCCGGTTATATTGATAAAGATAAAGAGCAGATCGTAGGCTTGCAGACCGACAAACCCTTTAAGCGTGCGCTGATGCCCTACGGCGGCATCCGTATGGCGGAAAAGGCTTGCACGGACAACGGTTATAAGCTTGATCCGCAGATCAAGGAATTTTTCACCCTGCACCGTAAAACGCATAATGCAGGTGTTTTTGACGTATACACGCCCGAGATGCGTGCCTGCCGCTCCAGTCATATTATCACAGGTCTGCCCGATGCTTACGGCAGAGGCCGCATTATCGGCGACTACCGCCGTGTGGCTCTGTACGGTATCGACCGTCTGATCGAGGAAAAGAATGAGCAAAAGGCCACCACCCGTTCCGCCATGTACTCTGAGATCATCCGCGACCGTGAGGAACTGGCCGAGCAGATTCGTGCCCTGGAGGACCTCAAAGTGATGGCGGCCTCCTACGGCTATGATATTTCCGCCCCTGCCACCAATACAAAAGAGGCCATTCAGTGGCTGTATTTCGGCTACCTGGCTGCTGTCAAGGAGCAAAACGGTGCGGCGATGTCTTTGGGACGCACCTCTACGTTTTTGGACATTTATGCCGAGCGTGACCTGAAAAACGGCGTATTTACCGAAAAAGAGTTGCAGGAAATGGTAGACCATTTCATTATGAAACTGCGACTGATCAAATTTGCCCGTACTCCCGAATATAACCAGCTGTTTTCGGGCGACCCTCAGTGGGTGACCGAGAGCATCGGCGGTATGGCGATCGACGGCAGACATATGGTAACCAAGATGAGTTACCGCTATCTGCATACACTGGAAAATTTGGGTGCGGCACCCGAGCCCAACCTTACGGTACTCTGGTCGCTCAACCTGCCTGAGAATTTCAAGCGTTTCTGCGCCAGAATTTCGATAGAAACCTCTTCCGTGCAGTATGAAAACGATGATCTGATGCGCTTCCACCACGGAGATGACTATGCGATTGCCTGCTGTGTTTCCTCCATGGTAGTGGGCAAGGAAATGCAGTTTTTCGGCGCACGAGCCAACCTTGCCAAGTGTCTGCTGTACGCCATCAACGGCGGCGTGGACGAGATTACCGGCAAGCAGGTGGCACCCGAATATCGACCCATCACTTCGGAATATCTCGACTTTGACGAGGTGATGAGCAAATACGATGAAATGATGAAATGGCTTGCCAAGGTGTATGTCAACACCCTTAACATCATTCATTATATGCACGACAAATATTGCTATGAAAAGCTGCAGATGGCACTGCACGACCGTCACGTGACCCGTTGGTTTGCCACGGGCATTGCGGGACTGAGCGTTGTGGCTGACTCACTGTCTGCCATCAAATATGCCAAGGTCCGTGTCATTCGTGACAAAAACGGTTTGGCCGTTGATTACGAGGTGGAGGGTGACTTCCCCAAATACGGCAACGACGATGACCGTGTGGACGACATCGCTCACGATATCGTGCATCGCTTTATGGAGCACGTGCGGAAAAATCACACCTATCGTGATAGTATTCCCACCACCTCCATCCTGACCATTACCTCCAACGTGGTATACGGTAAGAATACCGGCGCCACACCCGACGGACGCAAGCAGGGAGAAGCCTTTGCTCCCGGCGCCAATCCCATGCACCGCCGTGACAGTCACGGTGCGGTGGCCTCTCTGGCTTCGGTGGCAAAGCTGCCCTTCAGAGATGCGCAGGACGGCATTTCCAATACCTTCTCCATCATTCCCGACGCACTGGGTAAGGGTGACAAGATCTTTGTAGGAGACCTTGCGGTAGAGCTGGACTGTGAGAGCTGTGCGGCGCCCACCTTGTTTGACGGACTGGACGACGAAAACTGAGAAAAGGAGACCGATATGGCGGCAACAAAAGATCAAATCGACAATCTGGTAGCATTGTTGGACGGCTATGTTGAAAAAGGCGGACATCATCTTAATGTCAACGTCTTTACCAAAGAAACCTTGTTGGATGCGCAAAAGCATCCTGAAAAATATCCGCAGCTGACGGTACGTGTCAGCGGCTATGCGGTCAATTTCATCAAGCTGACCAAGGAACAACAGGATGAGGTCATTTCCCGTACCTTCCACGACAGCATCTGATGATCGGCAGAGTTCATTCCGAGGAAAGCTTCGGCACGGTAGACGGCCCCGGCGTCCGATACGTACTGTTTTTGCAGGGGTGTCCGATGCGCTGCAGATATTGCCATAATCCCGATACGTGGGGGCAAGGCGGCAAAGAGATGACTGTAGAGCAAGTTCTCGGAAAATATGAGAAAAATAAAGCATTTTACACCAAGGGTGGTATTACTGTTACCGGCGGCGAGCCGCTCATGCAGATGGCCTTTGTCACTGAACTTTTTACCGAGGCGAAGGGCAGGGGCATACATACTTGCCTGGACACTTCGGGAATCACCTTTGACAGCGCCCGTAAAGCGGAGTTTGACAAGCTGATGGCGGTGACCGACCTTGTGATGTTGGATATCAAGCATATCCGTTCCGAGGCGCATATCGCCTTGACCGGCCACGATAACAAAAACGTGCTGGCCTTTGCCCGATATCTTGCCGACAAAAACATTCCCCTCTGGGTGCGGCACGTCGTAGTGCCGGGCGTTACCGACGACCCCGATGATCTCAGAGAATTGGGTAAGTTTATCGGCGCACTGCCCAACGTCAAGGCGCTGGACTGCATCCCGTATCACACGATGGGTGTTGCCAAATACGAGGCGATGGGGCTTGAGTATTCTTTAAAGGACACGCCCGCCCTCACTAAGGAAGCGGCAGAAACTGCCCGTAATCATATCCTTACCGGCATCAGAATCTATAGATACAAATAAAAATACCGAGAAAACTCTGGACTTGTGCACTCAGTTTTCTCGGTATTTTTTATAATATTGCAATGAGTATCAATGCAAGCAGAAATAACCATATTGCTATGATCGGGATGGCGTAATACCATTTTTTCGGCTTGCCGTTGTTCCATATTTGCGCAGACGCTATGCGGTATTTCTCAAAAGTGTCTTTAGGAATAAACCTTACCGTCAGCGCAACCAATAAAGGCAGCAGAATAATGTCGTCCAGATATCCGAGTACCGGAATAAAATCGGGTATAAAATCAATGGGTGATAGGGCATACACCACCGTCAATGCGGCAAAGACTTTGGCATACCACGGTGTCTCCTTAGCTTTTAATGCAAGGAAGACCGCAGGAACGTCCGTTTTGAGTTGATTTGCCTTTTCTTTCCAATTCATGCTCAGAACCAACTTGTAATAAAGATCTCAAGGCCGATGAAGATCAGTATGACTCCACCGAGAATACCTGCTTTTCCTGCCAGCTTGGTACCTGCCTTTTTGCCGATATAAAGGCCTGCAAAGCAGATGAAAAAGGTTACGATACCAATCAACAGACAAGCGAGCAACGCATTGACCCAGTTATAGTCGGCAATAGTAAAGCCGACCGACAGTGCATCGATCGAGGTCGCTACCCCTTGCACCAAAAGCGCCTTAAAGGATACGGAAGGCTTTTCTTCACAGGATTCCTTGCTTGTGATTCCGTCATAGAGCATCTTTCCGCCGATGTATCCAAGCAGTGCCAGAGCGATCCAGGGTATGCATTTCTCAAAAGCCTCAAAATACTGTGCGATGGTGGACACACAGATCCAACCGATCATCGGCATTGCAAACTGAAAAGCAGCGAATATTCCTGCAACACCTGCCATTTTTTTGCTTTTCATACAAGGCTCATTGAGACCGTTGGCAAGAGATACCGAAAAGGCATCCATGGCAAGTCCCACGCCAAGTAAAATGCTGTTAAAAAAGAAAGTAAAGTTCATTTGCATTTTTTCTTTCCTCTCAAAAAATCAAGCACCACGGGGAGTGCTTGCCGATTTGTTTCAATGGAAGATATTGTAACACGAGCGCTAACTTTTGTCAAGTTTTGTAAAACAGGTCGGTACTCTCTCTTTTGTATATTTGCCTTTCATTTGGGGAAAATAAAGCCGAAAAAAATTGTGGAGGTAAATATATGTTCAAACATGAAAAAATGTTGTTTCATCCCGTAGCGGTGGAAAAACCCAATCCTCAGTACGCCGTACTGTTGCAAGAGCAGCTTGGCGGCGGAAATGGCGAACTCAAAGCGGCTATGCAGTATATGTCCCAGAGCTTCCGCATCAAGGACCCCGAGATCAAGGATCTGTTTCTCGATATTGCGGCCGAGGAGCTTGGTCATATGGAGATGGTGGCCCAGACCATCAACCTGCTCAACGGTCACGACGTCGATGCCACAAAGGTGCAGGCAGGGGAGGTACAATCTCACGTCCTACTTGGACTCAATCCGGGGCTGATCAACGCTTCCGGCTATTCCTGGACGGCGGATTACGTGACGGTGACGGGCGATTTGTGCGCCGACCTGCTGAGCAATATCGCCTCTGAGCAACGAGCCAAAGTGGTCTATGAATATCTTTATCGTCAGATCGAGGATAAAAAGGTCAGAGAAACCATTGATTTCCTTCTCAATCGTGAAGAGGCGCACAATCAAATGTTCCGTGATGCCTTTAACAAGGTGCAAAACAGCGGCTCCAACCGTGACTTCGGCACCACCAAGGCGGCCAAAATGTATTTTTCTATGTCCGACCCCGGCCCCAATGTCTTTTCCGATACCGACACCACACCACCCTCATTCAAATAAAACCTACAAAAGCTCCTGACAAAAACGTCAGGAGCTTTTGTAGGTTGGGTAACAATGGTTTTTGCCGTGATCACTTGTTGACATTTCAACAAGTCTGTGATATACTTGTTGATGTTTCAACAAGAAAAGGGGGACTCATATGAAGGAGAGATTTGAAACTTTTACCGTTCTGATCAACAGAATCAGCCGTAATGTCCGTAAAATCAAAAATCGGGAAATGGCGGAATATAATCTCAGAAGCTCACATATCTCTTGCTTGTATTATCTGTACTCGGCCGAAGAACTGACGGCAACAGAACTTTGCGAACGTTGCGAAGAGGACAAGGCGACTATTTCGCGCGCTCTTGATTTTCTGGAGGAAAACGGATTTATTATATGCAAGACCTACTCTGCCAAAAGATATAAAAGTCCGCTTGTCCTGACCGAAAAAGGCAGAAAGGTCGGCAAAAAAATCTTTGACAAGATCGAAGATGTACTTGATAAAGTCAGTGTCGGCCTGAGCGAAAGTGAACGACTGGCATTTTACAAAAGTCTGGCCATTATAAGCGACAATCTTGAAAAAATCACACAGAATATCAAATAATGATAAGAAAGGAATCTCTGCAATGAACAAACTTGATCAAAAATACGAGGCTCTGTTCACCCCGTGGAAGGTTGGCAATGTCGAGATCAAAAACAGAATCGTGATGTGTCCGATGGGCGGAACATCGTTGTTCGGTTGGTTTGAACTCACGGGCTGTCATTTTGACAAGGAGGCGGCAAGGCGCTTTGCCTGCCGCAGACCATCGGCTCTACCACGGGCGGGCTTGTTCTTTATTGCGCTTGCGCAATGGAAAAGAATCCTGCGTGTATGCTTTTTGCCAACCATATCGATTCTCTTGCGGCGGCAGGTGCGGTACTTGCCGACGTGTGGGTAGAAGGGGTTTCCATGCCCGTTGTCGATTCACTCGGCGAAGAGTTTCTCAGCTACGTAAAGGACGGTATGAAGATCACCGTCAAGGCAAACGGCGTCGTTGAGGTAGAATAATTCCCGATCAAAACAAACAGCCGATGCTTGTGCCACTTCGCTCAAGCTGATTAGACAAGGAATAGTGTCCTTTGGTGCTATCGGTCAATTTTAAGATATGAATCGAAAATTCTGTTTTTTTAACGCCGTCAGCCCTCTTAGGGTTCAAGTCCCTCCATATCTTAGTGCAAAAGAACAGTATAACGGTGCGTAAATGGGGGTAAGAAAAGCGATTAGGTGCGTAAAATACTAGAATTCTATAATTTTTAGATTTGGTTCATAATTTGTATTTCTCGCTACCACAAAGGCTTTCTCCGAATCTTTGCAATAAGTAGCATTTAGCCATTTGATAAATCCGTCAGTTTCAGCAACAACACATTTTTTGCCGTCGATTGTTGTCCAATAGTCAGGGTCTTCAACAGTCGGAACCCAATGTAAAAACGCTTGTCCAATCTCCTCTATATGTGAGAAAATCTCATCAGGAATTGCAATGATATCAGTATCGTCAAAAATATCATCAAAAACGATGTTCACCTTTATCATAAGCAGTACCTCCAATCTAGAATAATTATATCATAAACTGCGATACTTTGCAATGAAATCGCGCAAGCGCGATGAAATCCTCACTGCGTTCGGATGAAATCTGCTTCGCAGATGAAATTAAATCCACCCACCTGCCGTCGAGGCGGATTTCATCCCCGTTAGGGGATTTCATCATCGAAGATGATTTATCTTTCCCGATAGGGTGGATTTAGTTGAAAAGAAACACCTTTTGTCGGTAGACAAAAGGTGTTTCTTTTCTGGTCGGAGTAGCGTTATAGTAATCAAGCACAAACCCGCATAAATACTATGTTTTAAATCAAGGCGAAGCCTTGTATATCATCAAAACTTTAGTTTTGCATATCATCAGTGGCAAAGCCGCTGCATCTCATCAAGCCGATAGAGGTATACACACCTGCGGTGTGATGATATACGCCGCATAAATGCGGCAATGATATGCACGCTAAAGCGTGGTGATATACCAAGCCTATCGGCTTGGATAAAAAATCCGCCGACAAGGTCGACGGATTTTTGGTCGAGGTGACGGGACTTGAACCCACGGCCTCTGCGTCCCGAACGCAGCGCTCTACCAAACTGAGCCACACCTCGAAATGTCCACATAATATTATACACGATTTTTTCCATTTGGCAAGGTCTTTTTGCAAAAATATAGAGATTTTGTTAATTTTGTCTGTTTGCCAAAAGTGGTTGTAGACAAACACTTGTCGGTATGTTATACTATATTTAGTATATAATCGGGAGTGTTGTGGGTGAAAAAATGGATATGTAGTTTTTTAATACTTTTGTGTCTGCTGTCAATGACACCGCTTTGTATGGCGGTACCGGAAGCAGAGGGCGAGAGTCCGGCGGAAGTGCCGGAGGTCAAGGCGCAAAATGTGTTGCTCATCAGCCTGGAAACGGGTGCCGTGATCTATGAGAAAAATGCGGATGAGCGTATATTTCCTGCCTCTACCACTAAAATTATGACTCTCATTCTGGCGCTGGAACACTGTCGGGATCTGGAAGCAGGAGTCACTGTCAGCGAAACATATGATGACGATCTGATCTTCGGCAGCAGCGGAATCAATATCACAGAGGGCGAAGTCTTTACCGTTGCCGACCTGCTTTACGCTGTTGCCATTGCCAGCGCCAATGATGCGGCCAATGTACTGGCGGAATATGTGGGCGGCAGTATTGAAAACTTTGTGCAGATGATGAACGATAAGGCGGCGGCCATCGGCGCCAAGAACACGCAGTTTAAAAATGTACACGGCCTGCCCGACGATGAGCATTATACCACAGCCGCTGATATGGCACTGTTTATGCAGTACGGTATGGGCATCGATCTGTTTCAGACCTTGATGTCCACCTACGCCCGTACCATTCCCGCCACCAATAAATCAAGCAGACGACTGATCAGTACCACCAATTCGCTGATCTCTCAGGTCAGCGCCAATTATTACAAATATGCCTGCGGCGGCAAGACCGGTACCACCACGGCCGCAGGATACAATCTGGTCAGCTGGGCCAAAAAGAATGAAAAGAGCTTTTTGTGTGTAGCGATGAACGCCGATAAAGCGGCAAGCCTCACCAACCCCATTTTTAGCGACAGTAAAAATCTGTATGAGTGGGCGTTTGAAAACTTTTCTTTACAGCAGATCGTAAATACCAAGGATCCGCAAATTGAGATTAAGGTCAATTTGTCTGCCGAGAAGGATTACGTTGTGCTGTGCGCTGAGGAAAATTTGTCGGCCATTCTGCCCAACAATACCGATCTCAGCACACTCGACTATACCAAGGATGTACCTGAAGAGGTGTTGGCGCCCATTGCAATAGGCGACGAGATCGGCACCCTTACCATCAGTAAGGATGGCGTGGTCTATGGTAAAACCAAGCTGGTAGCAGGGGAGGACATTTCCCGCTCCACCGTGCTGTATTACCTCTATTGCATCAAGCAGTTTTTCAGCAACCTGTGGGTACAGATCGTTGCCGCCATTTTGCTTATACTGCTTATCATTTACATTATTATTATGATCCGTCGCAACCGCCGTCGCCGTCGTCGCGTGGTGCGACTCAAACCCAGAATCAGATACTAAAATAAGATATCCTCGACACGCTTCGGGGATATCTTTTTTTATTGGAAATTTATAGAAACGATATATCATCGTCGTCCGCATAAATATAAAAAAGAGTGTGATCAATGAACTGCCCCAAATTGTGCAGACAGTACAAAAAAGAGATCTAAAGTAGAATATTAAAAAATCAAGCAACAAACTGATTTCGTTTTTCAAGCGGAGTCAGTTTTGTTTTTAATTGGATACGTTCGTTATTGTAAAAATGAA